>JAHACW010000038.1 GCA_018375675.1 Actinomyces sp.
CGACGCGCACCTGCGGGAGTATTTCGCGAACCGCCCCTGAGGCCATTTTAGTACGTTTGGGGCCCCGCACATAATTTTCTGTGCGGGGCCACAACCATTGCCAGCGCTACGGCTCAACGCGGCGCACTGTGGCCATCAGGCGGGACACTCACGGAAGCATGGGCCTGCGCTTGGGGCCGTCACCCGGCTTAGGGAGGATACCGACTGGGTCAACTCTCGGCCAGGGGCTGCTCGGCCCAATCGGTCCCTTGACCTCGGGGAGCTTCACACCCCCGCCAGATTTCTTCTCCTTCCACTTCTTCCAAAGCTCCCAGCCCTTTTGAAGGATCTCCCCAGCCTTCTTTGCACGGTCCCAGAAGGAAGACTCTTCCTTCTTCTTCGGGGTCTCGGGAGCGGGCTCCGGAATGTCGGGTTCCGGCGACTTGCGCGGGGTCTCGGGAGTCTTCGACGAGGACGACTTGTCCGAGGAGGAGTCGCTGCCGCCGCAGCAGCCGCCGCCCGGATCCACGCAATCCTTGCCGACCTCGCGGATGGAGGAGGTCAGGTTCGACATCGCGGTGCCGATCATGTCGACCATCGCCTTGATGGCGTTGAAAGCGTTCTCAACCATCGTAAGGATGTTCTTGATTTCGGATGCCCACTGAACGGCCCTCGCCGCGATCTCCTTACAGGCCTCCCACAGCGCGTATCCCAACGTCAACGGAGCCTTCCAGGCAGCGTCCGCGGCAATGCCGACGAGTTCGGAGACCACCGCGCAGATCAGGTCGTGTACCTTCTTGACGAGGGTCGCAACCGTCGCGACGGCGTTTCCGAACTTCGAGGAGGTGCCCGCGACGCCGCGAGTGGCGTTGACGACCTGGCCCTGACGCATCAGGTACGCGGACACCGACTCGCCCGACATCTCCGCCATGGCACTCTGACCGCTCGACTCCAGCTCGTCCGCGATCGACGACAGAGACTCGGAAACGGACTGCCAGGACATGCCGATGCCGTTCACCTGAGCGGAGTCACCGGTGAGCTCGTTCATCCACTTGTTCAGCGGGTACACGTACTCGAGGGCAAGGCGAGTGGCAAACGAGACACCTGCCTGAATGGGACTGGTCATCGATCCGACGACGGACGTTGCCGCGTCCACCGCGGAACTCGCAGCCTGCAAGGCAGTATCCACGTTCGGCGACTTAGCCAGGGACATAAGGTCCTCGGCTGCGTTGATGATCGGGTCGGAGCCGCGAATGCCCTGGCTCGGCGTGTAGACGGGCTGCTTCACAGTCACTTCTTAACTCCTTCGAAGATAAAGCGGCGCAGGGAGCGTTCCTCGTCCTGACGCTGGCGGTTCAGGAACGTGTCGATGTCCTGATCGCCGTGCTGGTCCTGCTTCTCGAAGAGGGACTTCACGTCATCCGGCTTCGAATCCGGGTGCACCTTCGTGAACTCTTCGATACGCGTGTTCTGAGCCTTCTGCTGCTCCTCGACGAAGGTGCGGTAGCTGGCCTGCTGGTCGGTGCGCTGCTTGGACATGAAGGTGTCGAACTCGCGGCTGGTCGCCGTCGGGTTGTCCTTGACCCACTCGCGAATCTGCGCCTCTTCATCCGTGCGCTGCTTCGCCAGGAAGTCGGTCATCGCATCCTGCTGTTCCTGCTGGTTCTGCTCGATGAGCGACTTGACCTCTGAGACGTCCTCGCCCGGGTGGGCCTCGGTGTAGCGCTCGAGGGCCTTCGCCTGGTCCTCCTTCTGACGCTCGTAGAACGTCTTCAGGTCATCGTTTTCGTCCTCGCGCTGCTTCTCGAGGAAGGCGCGCAGTTCGTCGTCGGTCACGGAGATCTTGTCGTTGCCACCCAGAAGGGAGGCGAGATCGTCTTCCTTCTTCTCGTCCTTGTCCTTGTCGTCTCCGATCGATGCATCGCCGCCGGGAGGGGTCGGAAGCGACGCACCGCCGCCACCGCCGGTAGCTCCGCCGCCGAAGCCGCCGCCACCACCGCCGAAGCCGCCACCGCCGCCGGGGCCGGTGCCACCACCGCCGCCGGGGCCACAGCCGGGGTCCTGAACCTCTTCCTCGAGCTTCTGCATCGGGTCTTTATTGCCATCCTCAGCGGCTTTCATCTCGGCCGCCGTTTGACGCAGGCACACAGCGAGACGGTGCTCAGCCTCGGAGATGTCCTTCATCATCGCGGAGAGGTTCTTGATGCCGAAGTGCGCGACGGCCGCATAAGGAAGGAACATGAGGCCGAAGGCGTTCTGCGACACCTGGTTCTGTGTGCCGGCCGCAATGTTCTGCGCGCTCTCGATCGTGGTTGCACACGCGTCAACCTCGGTCGCATGCGACTGAAGTTGGGCGGTGTTAATCGCGAGATCGTGACCCATGGCGATCAGCGCCCAAGCTGCTCGAGGCGCGAGCTAATCTGATCGACAAACTCGCCCATCGCTGAGTCCCCGCCGCCGAACTGGCGGTCGCCCTGCTCGCGCAGGAAGCGGCTCATGTTCTTACCGGCGTCGGAGTAGGCCTCCATGATGGCTTCCTCGAGGTCCGAGGTACTGCCTTCGAGGGCCTCGTCGTCGATCGACACGCGGGTCATGGTCCCCTCCTGGCTGATCTCGACCTCGACCTCACGGCGGGAGTCGAAACCAGTAACGCGAGCGGACTTGAGCGTGGTCACGAACTCGTCCATAGCCGCAGCCTTGCGTTCAGCCTCGGCGATCTGGGCGTTGAGCATCTCTTCAAATTCTTCGGGCGTACGCCCCATCACATCTACCATACGGTTATCCTAACTGACTTGTTTGATCTACGTACAACACTTCACGGGACGAGACGCCCCGCTGCCCCTCAGACCGCATGTAAGTCGGCAGGGCGTTCAACAATCGCAAGGGCGTCGCGGGTCACTGCGCGCTCATCCCTGGTAGTGGTAGAGCGGGCTCGTCCCCAGGTGGACCTCGTACCCGTGGCCTTCGGACAGAGCACTTTCCTCGTCGACTCCACGGTACACGTACCAGTCGTCGTTCAGGACCTCACGCGGGTTCGCCAGCCCGTAGTAGTAGTCGTAGAGGTCATCCTCATGGAAGGCAAAGCGGCTGCCCTTCTCCAGCAGCGGATTCTCCTTCGGATACTGCGACGGATCGGCGGCCAGCAAAGCCGCCGGGTTGATCTCACCGTAGCCGGTGCGCTCGTTCCACTGCCCGTTCGTCCCCCACGCGGTAGCCTGCACGGCCTGGAGAAGCTGGTACACGGTCACCCCACTACCGCTAAAACGCTGCCACTCGAGGGCAAGGAAACCGGCAACCATGGGCGCCGCGTACGATGTTCCGCTCGTCTTGTAGCGCTTACCGTCGATTGACGAACGCCCCCTGATTTCACCAATTGCCGCGAGAGTTACCCCGTCGCCATAGTTCGAGTAGTCGGCAACGGTGCCATCCTCCTCGAGCGCAGCGACACCGATGACTCCTCCCCACATACCCAGTTCATCATCGGGGTTGTACTCACTGTCATTACCGACGGACGCAACGATCGGAACACCCATGACAGTCGCGCGAGAAATAGCCCAGCGCATCGATGAATTGCGAGAATCCGGGTAGTTGGAGGAGATCGCGATGATCTCTGCACCATCATTGATCGCCTGCTCGATGAGATACTCCGTACTGGCTCGTCCCGTCGGGAGATTCCATTCCGTCGTGCAGTCGTTGCTACCCTGGTTAACGTTTAGGGCAGTCCGATAGTTATAGATAGTTGCCTTCGGCGCGACGCCGAAGGCCGGGGCGACCAGGAGCTGCGCAATGAACGTCGCATGCTCGTCCTGCTCGGCGTCGGCTCCTACGTCGCACGGACTCTTGTCGACGATGTCCGCGCCCTGCAGCTCGGGAATGGAGGTGTCGATGCGCCCATCAATGACCGCGATAATCACACCCTCGCCCGTGTACCCCTGGGCATGCAGCGCCTCCAGGTTGTAGCGCGAATAATACGCCTGGTCGGCTGCCGTAAGCTCTCGATCCACCGCGGTCGCAGGGGCAGCGGGGGCGACCGGCGAAAGCACCGCCGTCAGGGCCAGCGCGCAGGCCGACGCCAGAACGGATAGGGCACGCAGGCCTCGGGACCGACCAATCGATCGCATCGTCTTGTCTGTTCCTTTCATCGAGGCGTTTCAACATTCGCGATGGCGCCGCGCATCACGGCCTGCTCATCCCGAGTAGTGGTAGAGCGGGCTCGTGCCCAGGTGGACCTCGTACCCGTGCCCTTCACTCAGAGCACTCGCCTCATCGACGCCGCGATACACGTACCCGTCGTCGTTCAGGACCTCGCGCGGATTCGCCAGCCCGTAGTAGTAGTCGTAGATGTCATCCTCATGGAAGGCGAAGCGACTACCCTTCTCCAGGAGCGGACTCTCGACCGGGTACTGCGACGGATCGGCAGACAGCAGAGCCGCCGGGTTGATCTCGCCATAGCCGGTGCGTTCGTTCCACTGCCCGTTCGTCCCCCACGCGGTAGCCACCATGGCCTGAAGAACCTGGCGCACACTTACCCCACCATCGCCAAAACGCTGCCACGCGAGGGCCAGGAAACCGGCAACCATGGGCGCCGAAAAAGAAGTACCTTGCACCCGCTTAAGCTGATTGTCCAGCGTCGACCTACCAACAACAACCCCCACAGCGGAAACGGTAACCCCCTCCCCGTAGTTCGAATAGTCTGCGAAGTTACCGCTTGTATCGAGGGCGGAGACGCCGATGACGCCTCCCCACATTCCCAGCGCATTATCGGGATCGCGGGTCCGATCATTACCGACGCCTGCAACGATCGGCACACCCAAGGCAGTCGCCCGAGAAATCGCCCACCGCATCCCCTGACTCTCGGTCTTGCCATAAGTGGAGGTGATCGAAATGATATCAGCGCCGTCGTTGATCGCCTGCTCAATGAGGTAGTCCGTATCGGCTCGCCCTGCCCGCGTCCATCCCAGCGAACAGTCATCGCTGCTCTTCTGTGGATCCAGAATCGTCGTGTAGTTATAGATGGTGGCCTTCGGCGCGATGCCGAAGTCTGGTGCGACCAAGAGCTGCGCGATGTACGTCGCGTGTACGTCATTTTCGGCGTCCACGGGCACGTCGCACGTACTCTTATCGACGATGTCCGCACCCTGCAGCTCGGGAATGGACGTGTCGATGTGCCCGTCGATGACCGCGATAATCACGCCCTCGCCCGTGTACCCCTGGGCGCGCAGCGCGTCCAGGTCGTAGCGCGAGTAGTACTCTTCATCCGAGACTCTCACCTTGCGATCCACCGCGGTCGCAGGGGCAGCGGGGGCGACCGGCGAAAGCACCGCCGTCAGGGCCAGCGCGCAGGCCGATGCCAGAACGGATAGGGCACGCAGGCCTCGGGACCGACCAATCGATCGCATCATGGTGTCTGTTCCTTTCGTTCGGGCACTCGGGCACTCAGGTACTCGGGCAAGCCGAGGCCCGTCACTGACTGTGGTACCGGGGGCTGGTGCCGATGTGGGTCGGGTAGCCGTGTTCGCGACTGAGGGCAGCCTCTTCGTTCACGCCGCGGTAGACGTAGACATCATCATTACGAATCAGAATGGGGTTAACAACGCCGTCCGCATAGTCGGCGACGTCATCCCATGAGGGCGCTGCCTCGTAGTAGTTCTTCGCAACGCAGGGATTCTCGTCCGCGTACTGCGACGGGTCCGAACGCAGGAACGCGATCGGGTCGGCGGGGCCGTAGCCGGTGAGCTTGTTCCACTCGCTACCGCTCCTGCCCGTCAGAGCCAGCGCCTGCAGCATCTGATCTGCGCTGACGTCCTCGTCGAAGTGCTCCCAGCCGAGCGCCAAGAAGCCGGCAATAATCGGGGTCGCAAAAGACGTTCCCTCTGCTTCCTCGACGCGACCGGTCGACACGTCACGCGTCACAACTGTACCCAGCGCGGTCGTCAGCAACCCGTTACCCCAGTTCGTGTACTCCGTGAGACTGTTGTAACGGGTCGTCGCTCCGATGCCGCAGATTCCCCTCCACAAGGCCAGCGTATCGGTGGGGTTCTCGGTGGTCTCGTTGCCCATCGCGGCCACAACGATGACACCCTCGGCGAGCGCCCGGGCCATGGCCCACCGGAGGTCGATGGATTCGGTGTCACCAAAGCTACTAGAGATCGTGATGATGTCGGCGCCGTCGTTGATCGCCTGCTCGATGAGGAGCGGCGTGTCGTTTACTGCTTCACCCGTCCAGCCGGAGATCGTGCAGTTCGATCCCGGGGAATCGCCGTACAGGGGGATCGTGTAGGTGTAGAGCGTTGCGCCCGGTGCCACGCCAAACTCGGGCGAGACCAGGATCTGCGCGACCGTGGTGCCGTGTGCCGCATTCTCGGGGGCCGAGGTCATGACGCAGGGCGTCCGATCCTGAATGTTCGCGCCCCTAAGTTCGGGAATGTTCGGGTTCACGGCACCGTCCAGGACCGCAATGGTGACGCCCTTGCCCGTGATTCCCTGATCATGGATGGACTTCAGCTTGTAGTACTTGAAGTAGTCTTGCTTATCAGCGGTCATCGGCGGATCGGCCGCGTAAGCCGGCTCAGCCGGGGAAAGGGTCGCTCCGAGGCTGAGTGCGATGGTGCCGGCGAGGACCCCGACGCTCTTACCCCAGCGTCGTGTTGTCCAAGTCGTCATGACAGGTCCTCCTCCGAGTCTTCGACGACGGCGGGCCTGCCGCGCAGGTGCGAGAGGATCACGAGGCCTCCGAGCAACGAGGCCCCGAGGACCGCGATCGCGGACACGATGTAGGCGCGAATCGTCAGGTTGTTGTCTCGCGACGTCAGGTCCGCCGAGGCCACGGCGGGCCGGGCAGGGGCGGGGTGCTCTGCGGCGTTGGGATGTTCGGGCCCGTACCTGGTGCCGATGTCGGTGAAGGTGAGGGCATCGAAAGGCGAGACGACACCCCAGCCGAGGGCGTCCGTGCGTTGATCGGCGGTGCCGCGCAGGGCGGTCACTTCGAGCCGGTACTTCCACATGTCGGGCCCCTCATCGGGGTAGGCCGAGGCCACGAGGGCCGCAAAGCCACCCGCGTATGCGGTCGCATAGGACGACGACGGCAGGGGCTGGTCCCCCTCGTATCCGCCGACGAGGCAGTCGGCCTGGTCGAACCAGGTCGTGAGGATGACGCCTGCGGGCACGGCGAGCTTGACGTGCGCGCCATGCACCTGCTGCTCCGAAGCAGATCCGTCGGCGTTCGAGGCGGTCACGCCGAGCACACCCGGGTACGCGGCCGGGTAGACGACCTGATTCGCTTCCTGCCCTTGGTACACGTTGCCGGTCGAAGCCACGACGAGGGCCCGGCCGCGCACGGCGTTGATGGCTGCCTCCAGCTGGGGGTCGCCATCGGGGGCGGACTGCGCGACGACGATGATCTGCGCGCCGTGGTCGGCGGCCCACTGGATCCCACGGCCCACCTTCGACATGAAGGTCTCTTCGCCTTCCTTCTGCGGGCGGTTTTCCTGAAGACCGGTCTCGACACGCACCGGGAGGATCTTCGCCTCGGGGGCGACGCCGACGAGGCCCGATCCCATCTCCTTGGGCAGCTCCTGCGCGGCGATCGCACCCGCGATGGCGGTGCCATGTTCTCCGACGTCGACGCGCCCATCGGTGTTTTCACCGCTCAGGTCGATGCCGGGAAGTACCACGGGACCGTCCGGCCCCTGGAAGTGCTGGTTGCCGGCAGCTACGCCCGAGTCGATGATCGCGACCGTCACGCCGCGGCCTCGTGAGACCTCCCAGGCGCGACGCACTCCAACGGCGTCGAAGATGGCGGGCGTTTGCTTGATGTACGAGGGCGAGTTCTGCGAGCATTCGCCGCCCTCGGATTCACTTGCGGGAGTCGTTGCCGACGATGAAGGAGTCGGCGTCGGACGCACACTCGGGGTCGGCACCGGGTCCGCGTGGGCGACGCCGGGGCCGAACGCACCGGAGTCATCAGGCGAGACGACGGGCGCAGCGATAGGAACGAGCGCGAGTCCTGCGATCAGCGAGGCCCCGACGAGGCCTCGGCCCAAGGACAGGGAACGCGCGCGGCGGGCACTCACTTGAGCCCCACTGAGGTGGCGGCGGCCTTCGGCGACATCTCGGAACCCGGCGGGATGAGCTCACCCCATGCGCGCGGGACCGACGCAGCCTCTGACGGCTGCCACCCGAGGGCATTCATGGAGACGGCCGGAACATCGCCAAGGGAGTGGCGGAAGCCCAGGTCGGAGACGAAGACATAGGACGCGGCCTCGCCGCCACCGCCGGACGTGAGGGCGAGGAGGGCGCCAGATCCGCCCGCAACAGTGACGTTGCGCGTCGTGGACGGCCCCTTCGGGGACTGCAGAGATTCCGCATCGTAGGACGCTTCGATCGCACGCTTCTCAGGCATGGTGACCAGGTCGAACGTCGGATGAGCGCGATCAGTGGTGTCCATCGCGGCGCACAGGACCGTCCGGTTGGACGCGTCGCGGCTCTCATCAAACCACTCGGGCGATTCAAAGTCCTCGACGTCAGGCCAATCGTCACCGACGAAGACGGCCCGGACGGGCTCGACGTACTTGAACATCTCGGTGGGGAACTTCTTCGAGGGCGGGGCGTCCTGATAGAGGCGCGCCGCGGTCGAGTTGAAGACCACCAGATTCGAGTCGTCGATCACCAGGTAGGAGTTTTTGACCTGACCGGCAGAATCGACCTGGTCGAGGACCATTCCAATGGTGATGCCCTCGTTCTTCAGGTCGCCCGGCAGGTTCTTGGCCGGCTGCCCAGCGTTCTCAATGTCGTTGTAGCTCCAGGGACGCAGAGGCGTGCCCGAAGGGAAGAGGTCGAGCCACTCGGGTTCGACGGTGATCGGGTAGCTGGTGAGGTTCTGGAAGGACAGCGCCCAGTCACCCAGACGGCTCACGCTGGAGTCGATGTAGTACTTCTTGCCTTTTTCCCGATCGACGAAGTATTTGTCTCCGCTGCCGGTCGCCTGCACGAGCGCGGACGTGGCCTGCTTGACCGGGAAATTGTCCGCAGGCAGTTCCTTGGCGATCCACGTGTGGTAGCCGGACTCCATGTCGCAGGAGAGCCACTGTTTACTCAGCATGTCGGTTAGTGGCACATCATCGGGCACATCAGGCAGGCCGATCTGGGCGCCGCGCGGAATGTTCTCGAGTGACGACGCTGATGCCTGGATGGTCGTCAACTTCGATTCGGGGCTGAGCAACCTAGCGGTGGTCACATTCGCGATCGGGTGGAGGACGCCATTCGCCCAGAAATAACGGGCGCCCGTCCCCTTCACGTCGATGAGCTGGTACTGCGCCTCCCCGAGCCTCGGGTTCGGTGCGAAAATCCGCATGCCGATCCCCACCACGCTAATGACGATCGCGACGACGAGCCCGAAAATAAGGGGGCGCACGGGCGAGGGCGTGTCGACCTCGCGCCCGTCGGGCGTGCCGGAGGTGAAGGCCGTGATCAGGCGGTTTCGATTGAAGCGCTGGGCTTCGAGAATGTCTTTACTCGACGGCATGACTCAGCTCCACAGGTAGACGGCCAGAGGAAGCAGAACGAACAGCGACAGCACGGAGATCGTGTCGGCGATGCGCGTCAGGTGCGGGCGAGCACGAGGCCCGACGACGTTGGTGACGACGAGGACGAGCGCCGTCGCAATCGCCGCCAGCGTCAGCCAGGGCATCATCCTCGGGTCCTTGTAGGCGCTGAGCACAGTGGCCACGAGGATCACGACGAGGCCGGTGAGAGCACCGAGAAGCACCTCGACGCGAGCACGGATCGAACGCGTCTGGAGAACGAGTGACACCGCACCGAGCATGATGAGGGTCAGCGGCAGGGAGACCGACCGCGGTTCGGGTGCTGTCATCAGAGAAACGGTCAGGAAGAGCGCAGCGATCGCCCCGCCGGAGCGCAGAGCGACGACGAATACGAAGGACGTGCTGACCTGATCTGTGATGCCCTTCGCGGGAATCTGCTCGGTCGTGTCCGCGTCCAGGATGCGCACGGGAATGTGAGCCAGCGCGATCCAGGGCGCGACCTGGAGGAGCACAATCATCAGTGCGAAGAGGATAGCGGAGACGCCTGCCTGAGAGAGCTGACCGAGTCGAACCAGGAGGCCGGTGGCCGCCAAGACAGTCCCGACGACGAGAGGGGCCGCGATGGAGATTCGGTAGCGCTTGGTCAGCGTGAGAACGGCGAGGGAACCAATCAGGAGGCCGAGGCCCGTCCACGCCCAGCCGGCGGTGTCCCAGTGGCTCTGGCTCAGGCGCAGAGCAGCTGCGGCCGTCAGGAAAGGGACGGAGTGTGCCAGCGCGATGCCGCTTGCTTGCGGGTGCTTGCGGGTCATGACGACAGACGTGGCGGTCACGAGCAGGGCCGCCACGATACCGATCGCGCCGGCGATGAAGTTGTACCTCGTGACACCTTTGGGATCCAAGGCGGTGAGGGCGTCCGGGGGCGTGGTCGCCAGGAGGAGGGCGGCGACGAAGACGAGGCCGGCAGCGGCGAGCGCCGCGAGCGTGCGAGCATCCTCACGTGTCCAAGGAGTGGACACTCTTTCGACAACTTGACCGACTGCCTCCGTGAGGTCGTCATAGACCATGTCGGCGGCACCCTCACCCAGGGGCTCGAGGGTGAGCGCCGCTCCGGCGCGCACTCCCTGGGCGGACAGAGACTTGGATTGATCGAGCAGACGGCCCGAGGCCGTACGCACCGCGAAGCCGTCATTCGTTGGCTGATCAGTGAAAGCTCCCACCGTTTCAACCATTCCGGGGAGCAGCTCCACCAGGGGGATCGACTGCGGAAGCGTCACGTCACTACGGTCAACGCCGTACGTAATCGTGAGCGGAATCAGCGCCACTCCTCGTGATGTTTTCGATGCCATTGGGTCCTCCCGAATGCCGCGTGATGGGGTTTTTGACTACACGACACAACCCTGTAAGTCTAGATTCTCGGTCAGGTTTTGTCATGATTTTTCCGTAACATTGAAAAAAATGATGAAAACATGGTTAGTATTCATGTGTCCCCATGCTCTCACGCATCCCGGCGAGAGAGTCCACTCATACAAATGGAGGTTCACATGGCAGACCAGAGGGCCGCAGAAGGCGCCCTAAAGCAGGGTTTCTCGGCGGTTGAGTCCACCAAGGCCGACATCGACAGCCACCTCAAGCGTCTTGAGGGCGATCTGTCGACCATCGGTAGCTCCTGGCAGGGCGCTGCCTCGGTGCAGTTCACTTCGCTGATGACTCAGTGGCAGGAGAACGCAGCGAAGGTTAACCAGGCGCTTCAGGATCTCGCGGACAACCTGCGCGCCACCGATTCGTCGATGGAAGCCAACGAGTCCGAGACCGAGAACTCGTTCTCTCAGCTGCTCGGCGGCCTGTGAGAGATTAGATTAGGAGACTGACATGGATTTCCAGGTAAATTACGCCGCTCTTGACGCCGCTGCCGCTGACATCAACACCGGTGCCGCTAACCTGCAGAACTGCCTCGACGATCTCGAGCAGACGCTGAACCAGCTGCGCTCGTCGTGGGAAGGCCAGACGCAGGAAGCCTACGACATTGCTCAGCGTAAGTGGAACGAGGGCCTCGAGGGCCTGAAGGACGTGCTGCGCCGCACCTCCTCCGCCGTTGATTCGGCTCGCTCCAACTACCAGTCGACGGACCAGTCCAACGCTGCCCGCTTCTGAGAGCATCAGCGCCTAGCGCTACCGAAAAGGGTCGTCCCATTGGGGCGGCCCTTTTCGGTACCCACGAGCGTCCGATTCCGCGCCACAGCGGTGCGTCTCCACACTCACAAGCGGCCAGCTACGTTGTGCCGACTCCCGCACACAAGAATTTCCCAGTCGGTTAAATCGGGGCGGGAACGAGCACAGAGAAAACCGCCGCCGTCCCCTATCAGGACGGCGGCGGCAACTTTTCAAGGCATCGGCGCGCAGAGACGATCAAGGCGGAGACAGGGCCTGCGCAGCGACCGGATGAGCGCACCGAGAATCAACGCGGCGAGGGGCTCACCCTGCCTACAGAGGGTCAGTGCACTGAGTCCGCATCGGCGTAGACGATCGTGGCCCTCCGGTCCCCCATGATGACCTCGGTACCGGCGGGCACCTCAACCGCCTGTCCGCCCGTCAGCTCCATGACGCGACCATCGGGCGTGCGAATCTGCGTGCCATTCGCGGAGAAAGAGTCTTCGATCCAGGCGCCGGAAGCCGTGGGCCCCACACGCATGTGCGTGCGCGAGAGCGACATCGTCGCGTCGGGAACGACGACTGCACGCGACCCTTCGACGGCTGCGGGTGCACGCCCAAGCGTCACCGGCATATCGATGAGCTCGCGCTGCCCGGAGTCGAAGATGAGCCACAGGAGCTGCATGCGCGGCGGCGTCGCGGGCGCGCCCCACTGAGACTGGCCTGCTCCACCCCATTGAGACGCACCGGAGCGCTGCGCAGCCTGCACGTCGCGGCGGCTCGGAGGAGGGCCGGGCACGCCGGATGCGGGAGCAGCGTACTGTCCTCCCCCACCGTAAGAGGCCTGGGCGGGCGGAGGGGGCACCTGCTGAGCGGGCGCTCCCCAGCTGGGCGGAGCGGGAACCTGGGCGGGAGCGGCGGGAGCGGCAGGCACCGCGGGCGCAGCGGGCAGCGGAGGCACCGCGGGGGCTGTCGGCATGGACGGAGCAGCGGGCCGCTGAGGCGCAGGGCGGTGAGTGTCCGGAGCTCCCTGGGGTGGCGCGAGGAGCGCGTCGAACTCGTTGGGTTCGCGCGCAGCAGGCGCAGCGGGAGCCGAAGGCGCAGCAGGCATGCTGGGTGCGGCAGGCATGGCGGGTGCGGCGGGCAGCGGAGAGACCGCCGGCGTTGCGGGTGCGCTGTAGTCCTCCCCGTAGGGGTCGTTCACACGCTGACCGGGCGCGGAATAGTCCGGCGCCGAGGAGGGCACGGGCGTCAGCGGCGCAGCGGGAGCACTCCACTGGTCAACCCCCTCATGCACGCTCTCAAAACCACTGGGGGCCATGTGCGGACGCTCGGAGCGCTCAACCTCGCCGGGGCCCGCGGCGAGCGCCGCATGCTTGCGCAGGTCGACAAAGCGGGTACGGGTGGGGCCGCTCAGCCACGTACGCCCATCGTGGACCATCGCATACGAGGCAAGCAGGCCCACGACGGTGACCTGGAGGAGCACAGCGAGGGCCGTGTAGCCCAGCGCCGCTCCGAGCGACGGAGTCTGCGCGTCTTCCTCGTCGCGGATCATGCACACGCGCATGAGGGCCAAGCCCGGCGTCCGGCCCGACGCGCCGAGCATGAGCGCGGAGGCAACCACGGCCTCGGCGGTGACCATTCCGATCGTCCACGCCGTGAAGTGCACGTACCACGTCACGCCAAGCAGGACCCCGAGGACCAGCAGGTCGATGAGATACGCGCCGACGAGCCGCGAAGCGGATGCGTGGGCGAAAGGAGTCTTCGTAGTATCAGCCATTACAGGACTGCCCTCCAAGCAAACTCGAAGAGACCCGAGGAGATGACCGCCGCGGGGAGAAGTGTAAAGATGCAGAAAGTCTGCACGAAGTCGAGGATCGTGCCCGCGAGGGCGGCGTGGCCCTTGGGAACATGCAGCGTCATCCACAGGACCATCGCGACCGCGATGATGAGCAGAATCGCCAGCGGGAGCAGGGGGAACAACGATTGCGTGTCCTTTCCTTTCCCCACCGCCCAGGACTGCGCCCAGGTACCAAACAGGAACGCACAGCCAACGCCCGCCGCGGCGATGCGAGGCAGGATCTGACCGGCGTGGGCACGAATCCCCCGAGGTGCCGTCAACAGGACCAGGATGGACATGATGACGAAGATGAAGCCTCCGAGGCCTCGACCCAACGTGATCGCGGGAGTCACCGTGTATGCCAGGGGAATACCGCCCACCAGGATGAACAGCGTCGAGGCGGCCACCAGCAGCGTGTACCGAGCATCGGTATGTCCGAGGGCGTCCGCCATGCGGCCGCCGGTCACCGTACTGGGCTTTTGCGCGGGAGGCTGGCGGATACGCGACGCGATCGTCTGCACCGACGCGGAGTCAACAAGCTGACTGTCGGGCACACGCAGCGCAAAACGGGGTGCCATCAGGAACAGGAATACCCCGAGGAGGAGGGCCAGCGGCGCGATGTCGATAAGGCTGAACATCGGGTACGCACCAATCGTGACGAGCGCCGTGGCGCCGATCCACGCGAACAGGCCGCTCAGCGCAGTGGGAGTCGCCGTCAACGACACGACCGCCAGCGAAACCGCGAGGGCAACCCACACGCCGATCACAGGGGCGACCGACAGCGCATGGATGCCGGCCATCGACACGAAGCCGATCGCGCTATATCCGGCCAACGCGGGCATCAGGAGCAGCAGGGCGGGTCTCGAACGGACCGCGCGCGAGGCGAAAAGCGGGAGGATGGAAGCAGCGCAGCACACGGCGGCACACGTTCCGCGCTCCCACAGCGGGATCTTCGTGGCTTCGACGGCCCACTTCGGGCCGTCCTCGGGGTGAGCAAAGCCGATCAGGGCCGCATCTCCGAGCATCGGCAGGAGGCACAGGGCGCTGACCGCACCGATCACGATGAAGCAGTAGCCGAGGAGGGCGAGGACCGGGGACAGCCACT
This sequence comes from Actinomyces sp., assembly GCA_018375675.1. Taxonomy (GTDB): domain Bacteria; phylum Actinomycetota; class Actinomycetes; order Actinomycetales; family Actinomycetaceae; genus Pauljensenia. The sequence continues at coordinate 14,615 of JAHACW010000038.1, forward strand.
GGTTCTCCTGGCGTTCCGAGGCCTCGTTGACCTGCTGAGCGGACAGGACGCGACTGGACAGAGTGATCGTCGAGCCTGCGGGCAGGTCACGACCGAGGACAGCGGCGCCGTCGAGGGGACGCCCATCGGCGTAGGAGACACGCACGGAGGGAAGGGACAGATCGATCTCCAGCATGGCGCACAGGCCCGCGACCGTCGTCCCTTCGGGAGCCGCGAAATCGGAGGTGCCATCGGAGTCGATAACAGTCACTGACACCATGGTGGCGCTCATGTAACCTCCGTTCTCAAGTAAACAACAGTGCCCAGTGTAATGCACCGGCGCTAACCGTCGGTTAAAACTTGAAAGTCCACTCCGCTACACTGGGTGCAGTCGCATCGAACACGTACGCGCACAGCGCGAGGAGACCTAATGGTTACACGCAAGAAACGGCGAACTGCCGCGGTTCCGGAGCAGCCCTCTGGCACCCTGGCGATCCAGATGCCGCCGGAGAAGGCCGAGCCCGCATCGATCGGTAACGTCCTCATGATGGTCGTCCCGATGCTCGGTTCGACGGGCGTCATGGTCTTCATGGCCATGCAGAACCCCGACAATACGCGTTCGATGCTCATGGGCGGCGGCATGCTGGTCGCCATGCTGGGCATGGTCGGCTTCAACATGTACCGCCAGTTCTCCCAGTACCGCACGCGCGTGAAGACGCAGCGCCGCGAATACCTCTCCTACCTCACTGAGACGCGCGAGTCCGTGCGCAAGGTCGCGAAGAAACAGCGCGCCTACTACAACTGGGTCTACCCTTCCCCCGACGCCCTCGTGACGCTGGCCGCCAACGGTTCGCGCCTGTGGTCGCGCGAAGGCAACACGTACGACCTACTAACGTTCCGTTACGGCTCGGGCACCCAGCCCCTCGGCCTCATCTTCGAGCGTCCCCCAATCGACCCGATGACGGAGATGGACGTCGTGTGTCTGTCCGCTATGGACCGATTCATCGGCGTCCACGACCACACGGACAACGTCGGCAAGTTCCTGTACCTGGGCGACTTTAGCCACATCGAGGTCGTCGGCGACGGCGAAAGCGCCTACGACGAAATCCGCGCCATCATGATGCACCTCGCGTGCTTCATCGACCCCTCCAAGCTCAAGATCGCGGTCCTGTGTTCGGCCGATCGACTGGGCGACTGGGAGTGGGTCAAGTGGATGCCCCAGGCCCGCTCCTCCATCGTGCGCGACGCGGTGGGCCCGGGCCGCATGATCTCGACGGACCCGCGCGAGCTCGCCGAGATGATCGGCCCCGACGTCGCGATGCGCGGCGCGTACCGCCCGGGCGATGACATGCCCGAGTGGCCCCACCTCCTCCTCGTGTTGGACGGGGCCGAGTTCCCGTCCAACTCCCCCTTCGGTTCGGCGGTGGGCGTGCGCGGCGTGACGATCATGTCCCGCGCCCGCGAGTGGACGCCCATGAAGTCGCACACCGCGCTGCGCCTCGTCATCCACCCCAACCCTGATCACAAGGGCGCGGACGTGGTCGACGTAGTCACCATGGACTCCCTGCCCGAGCAGGCGTTCGCCGACCGCCTCACCGCCGTGCAGGCCGAGGCCGTGGCCCGCCGCATGACGCCCTTCGCCACCCAGCAGAACCTGGAAGAGGCGGAGACGCCCGTGGGCCGTTCGGACGAGGCCCGCCAGATGGACCTCATGGAGCTCGTCGGGATCGGCGACATCCGAGACTTCGACCCGGAGAAGCAGTGGCGACGTCGCGAGGGTCGCGAACGCCTCGCCGCGCCCTTCGCCGTCACGCCCGAGGGCCGCCCCGTGGTCCTGGACATTAAGGAATCCGCCCAGCAGGGTATGGGTCCGCACGGCCTGCTCATCGGCGCAACCGGTTCGGGTAAGTCCGAGGTGTTGCGTACCCTCGTGCTCGCCCTGGCGCTCACCCACTCTCCGGAGCAGCTGAACCTGGTTCTCGTCGACTTCAAGGGTGGCGCGACCTTCGCCGGCATGTCGGATCTGCCACACGTGTCGGCCATGATCTCGAACCTGGAGTCGGAGCTCTCCCTCGTCGACCGTATGCAGGACGCCCTGCAGGGCGAGATGGTGCGCCGCCAGGAGGTTCTGCGTCAGGCGGGCAACTACGCGAACGTGTCCGACTACGAGGCGGATCGCCTCGCGGGCAAGCACGAGTTCCCCCCGCTGCCGGCCCTGTTCATCGTCCTGGACGAGTTCACGGAAATGCTGATGGCCAAGCCGGAGTTCGGCGAGGTCTTCATCATGATCGGTCGTCTGGGTCGTTCGCTGTCGGTGCACCTGCTGCTCGCCTCGCAGAAGATGGACCTGGGTAAGGCGCGCGGCCTGGAGTCGCACCTGTCGTACCGCATTGCCCTGAAGACCTTCACGGAGAACGACTCTCGTGAGGTCCTGGGTATTCCCGACGCCGCGAAGCTGCCCCCGCTGCCCGGTTCGGGCTTCCTGAAGGCGGGCGGCGACGGCCTCGTTCGTTTCCGCGCGTCCTACGTGGCCGCTCCCCCGCCGGCGCGTACGCTCGCGTCGATTTCCGAGGGCTCGACGGCCGGCGCTCCGACCGCGCCAATCGAGATCCTGCCGTTCACGGTCGCTCCCGTCATCACGCGCGAGGACCTGGGCGAGGAGGAAGAGGTCGACCAGAACCAGGAAGTCGTTCTGGCCGGCGACGAGGTCTGGGCGGACATGTCCGAGATGGACATCGCCGTGGCGAAGATGAAGGGCAAGGGTTACCCGGCGCACCAGGTGTGGCTGCCGCCGCTGGAGGTCCCGGATACCTTCGCAACCCTCATGCCCGACCTGCGCCCGGACCCGGAGCTCGGCTTCGTCTCGCGCGCGTGGCGCGAGTCCGGCACCCTGCGCGTGCCCCTGGGCACGGTCGACCTGCCGCTCGAGCAGCGTCGCGAGACCCTCGTCCTCGACCTGTCGGGCGCGGGCGGTAACTTCGCGCTGGTCGGCGGCCCGCAGACGGGTAAGTCGACGGCGCTGCGCACGATCGTCCAGTCCCTGTCGCTGACCTACACGCCCCAGGAAGTCCAGTTCTACGTCATGGACTTCGGCGGCGGTACGTTCGCCGGCTTCGCGGGCGCCCCGCACGTGGCGGGCATCGCGACGCGCGACACCGAGGAGGTGCGCACGCGTATGATCGCCGAGATCGCGGCGATCATGGACGACCGCGAGCGTTACTTCCGCGCGCACGGCATCGACTCGATGGACACCTACCGTCGCGGCCGCCTGGAAGGACGCTACGACGACGGCTACGGCGACGTGTTCCTGGTCATCGACGGCTGGGGCGCGTTGCGCTCCGAGTTCGACGGCCTGGACCGCACGGTGACGACGATGATGAGCCGAGGCTTGTCGCTGGGCGTGCACCTCATCGTGTCGGCCGCCCGCTGGATGGACATCCGTTCGGAGGCGCAGGACATCTTCGGTTCGCGCCTGGAGCTGCACACGGCGAACCCGAAGGAATCGATCGTCAACCGTGAGGGCGCCGCCCGTATTCCGAAGGGCCGCCCGGGTCGAGGCATCGACATGGTGGGCCACGAGATGATGATCGGCCTGCCGCGCGCCGACGATGATCCGGATCCGTCGACCGTGTCGCAGGGCGTTGCGCGCACGGTGGCGAAGATCCGCGAGTCGCTGGTTCACGGCGAGGGACCGAAGCTGCGCCTGCTGCCCGAGAATGTCACGGTCCCCGAGATCCTCGCGCAGGTGCCGGATCCGCAGGTCCTGCCGCGCGGCGGTGGCGACATGATCCTGGGTGTGGAGGAGTCTCGCCTCGGACCGCTCCTGTTCAACACGCGCTCGGAGTCGCACCTGTACCTGTTCGGCGACGGCAAGACCGGCAAGACGACGTTCCTGCGTTCGATCATTTCCGAGGTCATGCGCCTGTACACGCCGGGCGAGGCGAAGATCCTCACGATCGACATGCGCCGCACGCTCATGGGCGCGGTTCCGGAGGACTACCAGCTGCGCTACCTGACGAACCACGCCGAGGCCATGAAGCAGATGCGCGATCTCGCAGGCTTCCTGCGCACGCGCCTGCCGGGTTCGGATGTCACTCCCGAGCAGATTCGCGACCGCAGCTGGTGGTCGGGCCCCGAGGTGTGGATCCTGGTCGACGACTACGACCTGGTCACGACGACGTCGGGCAACCCGCTCATGGAGCTGATCGACCTGCTGCCGCAGGCGGCCGACATCGGCCTGCACGTGATCATCACCCGCCGTATGGGTGGCGCGTCGCGTGCGGCCTACGAGAAGGTCCTGCAGATGATGAACGACCTGGCGGTCACCGGCATCCTCCTGTCCGGCAATCCCAGCGAGGGCGCGATCATCAACGGTGTCAAGCCCAAGCGCGCCGTTCCGGGCCGCGCGCAGGTCGTCCACCGTGAGCTCGGCGTGGTCGCCGCCCAGCTGGCAAACACCCCACCCACATCAATCTGACCGTTTGTTGACACGACGACCCGTTCGTCGCATATGATTGACCAGTCTGAAAGTAGGAGAAAAATATGTCCTCTCTCGTGTCCCGTCGCGCATGTGCGGCCACCTCGTCCCTGCTGCTCGCTGCCGTCGCGCTGTCGGGTTGCTCCCCCTTCGGTGGAGGTGGCTCTCAGTCCACCGATATCAGCAAGCTGCCCAACATTCCTCAGGGGCAGAAGCAGCAGCTGGTGCAGCAGATGCAGTCCGCGTCGGGCGACCAGAAGAAGCAGATCGCTGAGAAGGCCGTCGCTTTGAACAACATGGTTGGCGCGCAGCTGGTGGCTGAGGCCCCCGTGTCGATCTCCCAGCAGATGTTCAAGCTTGATCCCAAGGGTCAGACCGTAGTCAACAAGAACGACTTGGTCTACCAGATGATGTCGGCGACTGATTTCTGGCGACTGGGCAATGACACCTACGACCTGTGCGTGGAGCAGAACTGCGAGTACTACTCGTCCTGGACCGTGGACGTGGAGGGCTCCGGCTCTGACCTGACCTACGTGTGGACCCTGAAGATCGAGGGCTCCGACCAGCCCGACCAGCCGCTGGTCCGCCGCTTCAAGGTCGCCAAGTAAGCAACCGGGCGCATCGGCGCTCTCTTTATCTTCCATCGATTATTAGGAGCCAACAATGACCGGAAACCCTGACGTCGGATATGACAACGACCAGCAGACAGCTGCTGCGCCGAGTGTGACCGAAAGCTGGGACGCGGTGACGGATTCCCGACAGCGCACCTCGTCCCTTGGAGCCGCGCAAACCTCTGCGTTCTGGGGACACGAAACCGGGCCGTCAACGCTGAAGGACCGATCGGCTGAAATGTTCGATGCCGTTTCTAAGCTGCTCAATCGCGAAAGCGAAAGTCTCAAGAAATTCGAGGCTAAGATGCACCAGGCGATGACTCGCTTTACGGGTGCAGAATACGACAACAAGCTGGAGTTCTTGGAGGCGCAGGCCGACGAGCGGATGCAATCCATCCGTGAGGACACCGCAAACTCTGAAATCGATGCCCTACTTCACAGAATTGGCCTGTCTGTTGAAGACCTGGTCCCGCGGCAACGCATAAGTGAGGCATCAACTTTGAAGACCTCGGCTACATCCAGCGGCGACGCAGGCAGCGCATCCACATCGGGTCCTGTCGCGCAGCCTGGGCAGAAAACAGTCTGACTGAACACATAACTTATCGAAGGGAGTTTTTCATGGTTTCGTCTCCGAATTATGAGCGCCTCAAGACGTTTATGGAGGCTGCCCGCGCCAACAAGAGCCTGGACGCATGGGACAAGGACCACGAAAAGGCCTTGAAAGGCTTCGACGAGGCCATCGAACGTCTGCACGCCTACCGAGATAGCCACGGTTTCACGGGAGCAACCGGTACCGCCATGGACCGGTGGGTGGACGCCTCAGTCCATCGTATCTCTACGTACAAGGAGGCTTACGAGCGCGGCTACGGCAAGTACAGCCGGGGTCGCGGCGTCATGGCGACTGCCCTGGCCGAAGGCGAGAAGCTTTCCGCAGACCTCATCGACGCAGACACCGCGGCGATGCGCGACGACCTGCTGGTTTCGGTTCCCTCAGACAAGCCTGGAACCGGTATTCGTTTTATGGGCAAGCTCTACACAACCGGAGCTGCCTACGTGGCGGCTGTCGAAGAGCAGGCAAACGCTCAGCGTGAGGCTGCTGCCGCGCGCATCCTCACGATGCTGAACTCCAGAACCAAGAGCATCGGTGACTCCATGCGCGAAACTGCAGGCGTTATTGAGCCTGACAAGGACTTGGAAGAGTTCGAAGAAGAGGAGCGCCGAAAGAGGCAAGGCGGCGGTGGCGGCGGTGGCGGCACCGGTGGCACCGGTGGCGGCGGTGGCGGCACTGGCGGCGGCAGCGCCGGTGGTGGCAGCGACTGGGGCTACGGCAAGGAGGATGACTTTGGCCGCGCGGGAGATCGCAGCTCCACGTCCAGCAACTACCCCGGCGGTTTCGACCAGCCATGGTGGAGCGAAGCCGATGCGGCTGCAGCCCGTAACCGTGTCGTTGCCTCCGGTGCGGTGGAAACCCGTGAACTCCCCTACGGTGAGCTTGGCTCACGCACGAACCCGATCACGGATCCCCAGGACCTCATGAGCAGGGATCTGTTGCACACACGCGTCAACGGCACCACCTACCGCAACGGTGTTATCGGTGGCCATACCCCGGCACCGCCGGCAGACGTGGATCACCCGCTGTGGCGCCTCAACGGCGGCGCGGCTTCCGACTCCGCCACGACAGGCCGTCTCGGCGGCGCTGGCGTCCTTGGCGCGGGCGCGCTCGGCCTGCGCGGCGCAGCTCGCATGGGTTCTGGCTTCGGTGGCACCGGCGCAGGTGGCCTCGGCGGTTCTTCGAACAGCCTGGGCGTAGCCGGCATGCGTGGCATTACTGGTACGACCAACGGCCTGGGTGGCGCGAGCACGGCCGGTCTGAAGGTCGGTTCCTACTCCGGATCCGGCTTTGGCTCCTACACTCCCCCTGCCGGCGCGAATGGCATGGCCGGGTCCGGTGCGGGCGCTTCTGGCGCTTCCGGTGCCACTGGTACGTCGGGCGCGAACGGCGGCGCTTCGGGCGCAGCCGGTGCGGCTGGCAAGGGCGGTGCCGGCTCCGGCGGCTTCATGGGTGCCGGAGCGGGTGCCGGTGCTGGAGCTGGCAAGGAAGACAAGAAGGGCCGCAAGCGCCAGTACGTCGCCTTTAAGTTCGAGGACGACGAGGACGCGCTGCCCGCAGGTTACGTGAATCCCCTGTCGCAGACCTCCGGCACCGACAAGGACATCACACCTGCCAAGCGTGCGGACGACGGATGGGACCCCCGCCAGTGGTGAGCATTCGTTCCAACGCCGTGCCCCGTTCTCCCTTCGCTTTTGTGGGGAGGGCGGGGCGCGTCGCGCGTGCCCTGACCACCGCGGTCTCCGCTCTGGCTCTGGCGGTTGGTGCCCTGACGGTGGTGCCCGCCCCGGCTCAGGCCGACGATGCGGCCCCCACCCAGGAGTACTTCTCTTACTACCACCTTGACTCCGCACGTGCGAAGGGGTACACGGGTAAGGGTGTGACTATTGCTCTTATTGGCAGCCCGGTTGATACCAGCAATGCTGCTCTT
>JAHACW010000039.1 GCA_018375675.1 Actinomyces sp.
CTGTGTGTGCCGGTGGGCGGCGGCCCGCCCGCGAGATCGCCACACGCGAGCCTGCGGCTCGGAGTGGTCGATCTCGAGGCCCGCCCTGGCCCTGCCGCCACCCACCGGCACCGCGGCCAGGCCCTCCGGACCCTCCGGCGCCCTCCACACCAGTGGTGCCTGGTCGCTGATGTGTGGCTCGGTGCGTCGGATTGAAGCCCGGCCGGGCCCCGCCGCCGCCCGCGGCCGCCGCAGCCGGGTTCTCCGGACCCCCAATGTGGTCTGGCTTGTCGTGCTGGGATTTTGGTGTGCTCTGGTGCGTGTTGTTACAAACGTCGTCAATCCGAGGAGTTTTTTGTGTGGATTTCTGCGTTGTTGTTACAAACGTCGTCAATCCAATGGCTTTTTCGCTGAAAATGGCGGTTTTTGGGCTTAGATTGACGACGTTTGTAACAGGGGTCCTTGCGAGGCGATTTGAATTGCGTTGGTTTGACGACGTTTGTAACGTCGGCCGCCCGCTGGTCGTTCGGCCAGGCCCCGCCATAGCCCGCGGGCATCACAAATCTCTCGCGTGAAACCGTCGTCGCCTTTGCTCGCGCGGGCTCAGCCCAACTGAAACCGCCATCGCCTTTGCTCGCGCAGGGCGAGCCTCAGATGAAACCGACATCGCCTTTGCTCGCTCGTGTGCATGTGGGGTTGAAACCGCCATCGCCTTTGCGAGTGAGAAATGGGCGTTTTTGACGCGTTTTTCGGTTGCATTGGTGATGGCGGTTTCACGTTAGCCTGCATCAGCGGTCGCAGAGGTGATGGCGGTTTCACAGTTGCCACGTGGCTGTGTCCTGTGCGCGAAAAAGTTCGCCCTGCTCGGTCTGATGGTGGGCGTGAGCGCGAAAAAGTTCGCCCAGCGCATGAAAAATGGCCCAAAATCGGCGGTTTATGGCGTGCCGGGCGAGTTTTTTCGCGAAAACACCGCTGGAGGGGTTGCGCTGGGCGAACTTTGTCGCGGGTGAGCCCGTGGAGGCCCCGCGCTGGGCGAGTTTTTCGCGGAGCGCCAGTGCTGTGGGCGCTCCTCGCAGGCTCGACGTGCCCGATGGACCCGCCGTGCCCGATGGACCCGCCGTGCCCGACGGACCCGCCGTCCGGCGTGCCCGTCGGAATCAGTCCTGGTGCCCCGCGCGCGCCAGGCGCTTGGCCCGCACGGAGCCGAGCAACCAGTCGGCGCTCAGGCAGCCCAGCGCCACCCACACGACGCCCATCGCGATCCAGCGGAACGTCGGAACGGTCTCGTGGAAGATGAACACGGCGACGAGCAGCTGCAGGGTGGGCCCCAGGTACTGCAGGAAGCCCATCGTCCCCAGGGTCAGGCCCCTCGCCGCCGAGGCGAACATAATGAGCGGGATCATCGTCAACGCACCCGCGCCCACCAGGAGCGCCAGGTGAATCACCCAGGACACCCCAGAGTCTTCGGAAGAAGCGATCGTGTGGAAGGACGTGGAGGATGTGGCCGCCAGGTAGGCGTAGTAGCCGAGCAGGATGGGCGAGACCGCGGCCGTCTCGATCGCCATGCCCGCAAGGGGGTCGACGCGTGCTGCCACGTCCTTCTTCACGAGGGAATACAGGCCGAACGTCAATGCAAGCGTGAGTGAGACGATGGGGACTGAATGCTGGCCGATCACGAGGATGACGACGGCGACGATGCCGAGGGCGAGGGCCACCTTCTGGATCGGGGTGACTCGCTCGCGCAGCACGATGAGACCCAGCGCGATTGTCACGAGGGGGTTGATGAAGTAGCCGACCGCCGCGTCGGTCGTGTGGCCGGCGAGGACCGCGTACACGTACACCGACCAGTTGACGACGACGAGCGCGCCCGCAACCGCGAGGCGCCACAGAGCTCCCCGGTCGGCGATCAGCGCGCGGATCTTCCCCAGCGAACCCGTCAGGGTGAGCGCGACCAGGCAGAAGAACAGGCCCCACACCGCGCGGTGGACGATCACCTCGACGGCGCCGGCGGGGGAGAGCAGTGAGAAGTACAGGGGGAAGAACCCCCAGATCACGTAGCAGGAAACGCCGAGGGCGAGTGCGCGTGGTTCGTTCTTCTGGGTGCTCATGCACCCAGTGTATGAACATCGTGTGGGCAGATGCCGCCGCGGGAACGGCTGTGATCACCTGGCGAGAAAGCGCGAGTGGCAGCGTCGTCCCCCGAAACCAGGGCGGTCTCGTCGATGCCGAGGACCACGCCGAGGGCCTCCAGGTAGCGTTCCTGCTGGCTCTCCTCGCCCGCCCGGCGTGCCATGACGGTTGGGTTGTGGATGAGGCGCGCGGCCAGGTGACGCAGTGCTCGGGCTGCGTCGTCGGTCGAGAGGGGAGCGTCTCCGAGACGATCGATTTCCTCCTCAACGATGCGGAAAACGCGTGAGCGCAGGTGTCGCACGACCGGGTCCATGGATCGGGCGCCGAGGCCGCGCTCGAAGGAGGAGACCTCCTCGTCGATGATGGCGCGGGCGCGCGTCAGCGCGTCAGCATCGGCGGCGGGGACCGACGCTTGGATGGTCGGCAGGTCGATGAGAGTGACGTTCGGGAGCGAGGCGACAGAGCTTTCGGTGTCGCGCATGAGCGCGAGGTCCAGGACCACGGTTGACCCGGCCTGGGCGGCCATGTCGCGAGTCAGGACGGGGCTTCCCAGCCCTCGGCACGTCACTACGAGGTCGGCGCGCTCCAGAGCAGAGGGCAGGTCTGCGGCATCGACCCAGCCGATGCCTCGTCCCTGGGCGAATTCGCGTGCGCGCCCAGACGTCGAGTAGACGGACACGTCCGATGCACCGAGCGCGTGCAGGGCGCTGACGGTCGCGCCCGCGTAGGCACCCGTGCCGACGATGAGCACGCGCGCACCCTCCCACGGTCCCAGGTGAGCCGCAGCCATGTCGAGGCCGACGGCGACGACGGATCGTCCAGCCCCGGCCAGTCCGGTCTCGGTCGCGACGCGGCGGGAGGTGGCCGAGGCTCGTTCGGCGGCGCGCCCCAGGTCGCAGCTGAGGGTCCCGTCCTCCCAGGCTGTGCGCGCGGCGCGGCGCATCTGCCCGGCGATTTCACGCTCGCCGATGACCATGGACTCCAGTCCCGCCGCCGTCGAAAACAGATCGACGAGGCCGTCGCGACCCCACAGGTGCCGCAGGTTCACGTCCTCTCGCGGCGCGTGCGAGGCGGTGGCGAGCTCGCGCTCAACCGCGTCCTTGAGCGTGTGGGGGTTGGCCGAGGCTGGAGCGTCGATGTAGATGGTGACGCGGTTGCAGGTGCGCAGGACCATGACTCCGCGAGCGTGCGGAAGCGAGCGCATGAGGGTAGGACCCAGGTCGTCCGCGCTGGAGAGCCGGGCGATGTCGTCGAGGGGGGTGTAGCGGTGGTCCGCGGAGAGCACATGAATAGTCACAACGCATCCATTTAAGGGCACGCGGGTAGCGCGGGCAGAGCAGCGAACCTATTTATGTTGGTGACGTCGTGTCATTTCGGAATGTCGACGAAATAAATGGCTCTCTCCCGCGGATAAATGGACATAAAGGTACGTAAATTAGGGCATTTGCGACGTGTGAGAAATTGTCTTGAACTAAACTGGAAAACGACGGAAATGCGCGAATTAACGCATGAAAACATCATTAAATTAAGGGAGACACATGACGACGCCCCCGCTGATCGCCGCCCTGACCGGGCAACGCGGGCCCACCCCCGTGTGGTTCATGCGTCAGGCCGGACGCTCCCTGCCTGAGTACCGCGAGCTGCGCGCCGGCGTCGGCCTGCCCATGCTCGAGGCCTGCCTGCGCCCCGACGTGGCCGCCGAGGCAACGGTGCAGCCCGTGCGACGCCACGGTGTGGACGCGGGCATCTTCTTTTCGGACATCATGGTTCCCCTGCGCCTGGCCGGGGTGGGTGTCGAGATTGAACCCGGTGTCGGCCCCGTCCTCGATCATCCCTATCGCACGCGCGAGAGCATCGACGAGCTCCTGAGTCATCGGTATGGGGAGGGGTCGTGGACCGATTCCACCGGGCGCACGCGCGACTGTGCCGAGGGTGCCCAGTCGGTGCGCGATGGGGTCGCAACGGCGGTGCGTGAGCTCGGCTCCACGCCGCTCATCGGATTCGGCGGCGCCCCCTTCACCCTAGCCGCGTACATGGTCGAGGGGCGTCCCTCGCGTGATCACATGGCTGCGCGCGCGCTCGCGGCGTCGGACCCGGGCGCGTGGGATGCTCTCATGACCTGGTGTGCGCGGGTGAGTGCCGACTTTATTACCGCTCAGATCGAGGCCGGTGCCAGCGCCGCGCAGCTCTTCGACTCGTGGGTGGGGTCTCTCTCGCCTCGTACCTATAGGAAGTCCGTCGCGCCGTATTCGCGCATGGTTGCGCAGCGTGTCGCCGGCGCTGTCAGCCCGGTGACCGGTTGCCGCGCTCCGCTCATCCACTTTGGGACGGGCAGTGCGCCGATCCTGTCCGACATGGCCGAGGTTGGTGCTGACTGTGTGGGCGTGGACTGGAAGACGGACCTGTCGTGGGCCATCGAGCAGGTGCCCGGAAAGGCCGTGCAGGGGAATTTGGACCCCGCGCTGCTTCAGGCCCCGTGGCACGTTATCGAACAGGCTGTTCGAGATATTCTCGACGCCGGACGCTCCGCCCCTGGGCACGTCTTCAACCTTGGGCACGGCGTGCCACCCACGACCGACCCGGACGTGCTGACGCGCATCGTCGAGCTGGTGCACGAGCTGGGTGACGAACGATGAACCCCCTGGAGGCCATCCCCACCCACCCCGGAGCGGTCGTCGTCGGCGGAGGTATCGCCGGCCTCGTGAGCGCGTGGGAACTGGCTCGCGCGGGCGTGCGTCCCCTCCTCGTCGAGGCGCGTGGCTACCTGGGTGGCCTCATCGCCCGCGGCACGGTCGGCGGAGCGAACGTGGACCTGGGCGCGGAGACGTACGTCGTGCGCGGCACCGATACCTCGTCGATCGTGGAGGCCCTGGGGCTGACCTCGGTCGAGCCGGCCGGATCGGGCGCCCGCCTCTACGCACCCTCCCTGCGCGGAGGCTGGGAGCTGCGCCCCTTCCTGCGCGACTCGTTCCTGGGAATCCCGGCCCACCCGGACGCGCCTGACTGTGCTCATGTACTCGGCGAGGCCGGGGTGCGCCGTGCCCTCGAGGATCGCTCGATGGGCGGCGGCATCGGCATGGACGAGGCCGGGGAGACTCTGGCCGGTTTCGTGGCCGCGCGCATGGGGGAGGCCGTGCTGGAGCGCTCGGTGCGGCCGATCATCGCGGGCATTTACACTGCCGACCCCTCCGTGCTGGCAACCGACACGGTTGCCCCCGGCCTGCGCGCCGAGACTGCCCGTTACGGATCCCTGGCCGCTGCGGTTGCGGCGCGCCTGGCCGCCGCCGGTTCGCGCCGCACCCCCGAAGCCTGTGTCGAGGGCGGCATGTTCGTCCTCGTCGACGCGCTGAAGGCCGCCATCGAAGAGGCCGGGGGAACCGTCCTGACCCGCACGGGAGCGTTCTCACTGAGGCGCGCGGCCTCGGGATGGACCCTCGAGTGCGGGCCGACCAAGCCCGGGCCCACCCCCGGAGCTGAACCCGTGTCGAGCGGGCCGGGCGTGAGTGTCACGACGGAGCGCCTCGTCCTCGCCTGCAGCGCCAGCGCCGCCCTGCGCCTGTTGACGCAGGCGCGCATCCCCGGCCTCGTGCCCGATGTGAGCGTTCCTGAGGGTGCGCCCATCGCGCGCCTCACCCTGGCCGTCCACGCTCCCGAGTTGGATGAGGCACCCGTGTCCCAGGGCCTCCTGGTCGCGCCCGCGCCCGCCGACGAGCGGCCGGTGGCGGCCAAGGCGCTGTCCCACCTCAACATCAAGTGGCCCTGGCTCGCCGACCAACTCCCGCCCCACACGCATCTGCTGCGCCTCTCTTACGGGCGCCTCGGCGAGGCCGAACCCGCCGTCACCGTCGATGGGGCCCTGCGCGACGTCCGCACGCTCACCGGCGTCACTATCGCCGCCGATGCCGTCACCGACCACCTGCTCGCCCGGTGGAACGGCACGCTCCCGCCCCTGCCGCCCGAGTATCGCAGCCGCGTCGGCGCTCTCGAGGAACAGGTGCGTCCCCTGGGCGGCGTGGCACTCACGGGCGCCTGGGTCGCCGGAACCGGCATCGCCTCCGTCGTCACACACGCCCGCGCGGGCGCGAAAGGACTGCTATGACCACGCGGACATTCGTTCTGGGAACCAGGGGATCGCGCCTGGCGCTCGCCCAATCCACCACCGTCGCGCGGGCTATTGAGGAGGCCGGGGCTCGCCTCGGCGAGGACGTCCGCGTCAATCTGGAGGTCGTGCGCACCCACGGTGACGTGTCCGCTGCGCCCCTGGCCGCGCTCGGAGGCGTCGGCGTGTTCGCCGCTCAGCTGCGGCTCGCCCTCCTTGGGAGCGAGTGCGACCTGGCCGTCCACTCCTTCAAAGACCTGCCCACCGCCCCCACGCCGGGCCTGCGCATCGCGGCCGTCCCGCAGCGCGAAGACCCCCGCGACGCCCTGTGCGCGGCCGACGGGGCGACACTGGCAACCCTGCCGGAGGGCGCGCTCGTCGGCACGGGCTCTCCCAGGCGCGCCGCCCAGGTGCTCGCCGCGCGCCCCGATCTGCACGTCTGCGACCTGCGCGGCAACGTCCCCACGCGGCTCTCGCGCGTGCGCGGCATCGACCTGGGCGCCGACGCGGGCACGGCGCCCTCCGCCCTCGGCACGGGTGAGCGCCTCGACGCGGTCGTCCTCGCCCTCGCCGGGCTGCGCCGTATCGGCCTCGACGCCCACGCCACCGACGTGCTCGACCCAGCCATCATGATGCCCGCCCCCTCGCAGGGGGCTCTCGCCATCGAGACGCGCGACGAGGAGGACCCCCTCCTGCGCGCTCTCCTGGACGCCCTCAACCATCGTCCGACCGCGCTCGCTGCCAGCGCTGAGCGGGCCGTCCTCTCCGCCCTGGGTGCGGGGTGCGCGGCGCCCGTGGGAGCGTTTGCTCGGGTGGACGAGGCCTCCTCGGCCCTCTCGCTCGACGCGCGCGTGATGAGCGTCGACGGGCGCGAGCGGGTCGAGGCGAGTGGCGCGCTCCCGCTCACGGACTCGGTTGGTCGCGGCGATGCCGCCCGCCTTGGCGAGGACGTGGCGCGCCAGCTGCTCGCGCGTGGCGCCGCCGAGGTCACCGACCTGGGCGCGACGAAAGCGCCGAGGCAATCCTCGTGAACGAGCCCCACGCGAGTGCACCCTCCGTGAACGCGGAGTTGACCGGGCGGCGGGTCCTCCTGACCCGCGCCAAGTCCGATGACGCCATCGCGCGCGCCCTGTGCCTCGCCGGGGCGCAGGTGGATGCTCTCGCCCTCACCGTCTCGACGCCGCTGGACTCCGCGCAGCTCGACGCGGCGCGCGCACGGCTCGCTGACGGCGGATTCGCGTGGGTTGTGTTCTCCTCCTGGAGGGCCGCGAGCGCCGTTGCGGATGTCCTGCCACGAGCGCGTTCGCTCGGCACGCGCATCGCCGCCGTCGGTGAGGCTACGGCCCGATGGATCAGCGACCACGCGGGCGTAAGCGCCGACCTGACCGGGGCCGGATCCGCCGCCGCGTTGCTCGAGTGCTTCCCTGCGCCGTCCTCCGGCGAGCACTCGGTCCTCATCCCCCGTTCGGCGGTAGCGCCCGACACGCTGCCGGACGGGCTGCGCGCTCTCGGCTGGAGGGTCGAGGCCATCGACGCCTACACGACCACCCCCGTGGGCACCGACGATATTGATGCCGATATCGCGGGGAATTTTCGTGCGGGGCACTACGA
This sequence comes from Actinomyces sp., assembly GCA_018375675.1. Classification (GTDB taxonomy): domain Bacteria; phylum Actinomycetota; class Actinomycetes; order Actinomycetales; family Actinomycetaceae; genus Pauljensenia. Next base: position 7,820 of record JAHACW010000039.1, read on the forward strand.
CGCGGCGGTCCTCACCGCCTCCTCCCAGGCGCGCGCCCTCCCCCCGCTCCTCGGCCTGCCGCCCCCCACAACCCGGGTCGTGACCATAGGCGCACCCACCGCAGCCACCGCCAGGCGGCAGGGGATCGCGGTCGCGGCCCAGGCCTCGTCCCCCACACCCGATGCCATCGTCCGCGCCCTCATCGACGCCCTCGACTGCCCCACCCACGCCGACGCACCTGAAGAAAGAGACTCATGACCACCGTCCCCGAATCCGTTACCTCCTACCTCGCCGAGGCCGGGGTGGACTCCTCCCCGATCCCGACGATCCGCCCGCGCCGCCTGCGCTCGACCCCCGCGATGCGTGCCCTCGTGCGCGAAACCCACGTCGACCCCGCAAAGCTCATCTGGCCCGTCTTCGTGCGCGACGACATCGACGAACCCCGCGAGATCGCCGCAATGCCCGGCCAGTACCAGCACACGATCGACTCGCTACGCCGGGCTGCAGTCGAGGCCGCCGAAGCCGGCGTGGGTGCCATCGACCTGTTCGGCGTGCCCGCTCGCCGCGACGCGATCGGCTCCCAGGCGTGGGCGGAGGAAGGGATCCTCAACCGTGGCCTCGCCGCCGTGCGCGCCGAGGTCGGCGACGCCCTCGTCGTGTGCGCGGACACCTGCCTGGACGAGTTCACCGACCACGGGCACTGCGGCCTCCTCGATTCCGAAGGCGGTGTCGACAACGACGCGACCCTGCCGCTCTACCAGGCGATGGCGATTTCCCAGGCGCGCGCGGGCGCGCACATGGTGTCGCCCTCGGGCATGATGGACGGCCAGGTCGCCGCGATCCGCGCCGCCCTCGACCAAGCGGGACACGCGGACGTCGCCATCCTCGCCTACTCCGCGAAGTACGCGTCCGCCTACTTCGGGCCCTTCCGTGAGGCCGTCGGTTCCACGCTCAAGGGCGACCGCCGCACCTACCAGCAGGATCCCGCGAACCGACGCGAGGGCCTTTTCGAGGCGCTGCTCGATGCGGCCGAGGGTGCCGACATGCTCATGGTCAAGCCCGCCGGCCCCTACCTGGACGTGCTTGCCGATGTGGCCGCCGCCTCTGACATTCCCGTCGCCGCCTACCAGGTGTCCGGCGAGTACGCGATGGTCGAGGCCGCCGCCGCCAACGGGTGGATTGACCGCACCCGCGTCATCGACGAGTCCCTGACCGGCATCTTCCGGGCGGGAGCCGACTCCGTCCTCACCTACTGGGCCCTCGAGGTCGCCCGCCGGGCCCGCTGAGCGTGCGTACCATACCAACAACCCCGTTTTCTTCTGTGAAGGTAGCCGTGACCACTAACGAAACCGCATTCTCCCAAGCAAAAGCCGTCATCCCCGGCGGCGTCGACTCGCCCGTGCGCGCCTTCGGCGGCGTCGGCGGCACCCCGCGCTTCATCGCGAGCGCGAGCGGTGCGCGCGTCACCGACGTCGAGGGACGCTCCTATGTGGACCTGGTCGGGTCGTGGGGCCCGGCGCTGCTCGGCCACGCGCACCCCGAGGTGGTCGCCGCCGTCCAGGAGGCGGCCTCGCGCGGCCTGTCCTTCGGCGCACCCACCGAAACTGAGACTCTGCTGGCCAGCGCCGTGCGCGAGCGTGTGCCCTTCGCGGAGCGTGTCCGCTTCGTGTCGACGGGCACCGAGGCGACGATGACGGCGATCCGCCTGGCACGCGGCGCCACCGGACGCGACCTCATCGTGAAATTCGCCGGCAATTACCACGGCCATTCCGACGGCCTGCTCGCCGCAGCCGGGTCGGGCGTCGCCACGGGTGGACTGCCCGGTTCTGCCGGCGTCCCCGAGGCCATTACCGCCCAGACGATCGTCCTGCCCTACAACGACGTCGATGCCCTGCGCGCATGCTTCGAGCAGGCGGGTGGCAGTATTGCCGCCGTCATCTTCGAGGGTGCCCCCGCCAACATGGGCACGGTCCCGCCCCACCCCGGGTGGAACCGCGAGATCCGCCGCCTGTGCACCGCGCACGGCGCGCTCATGATCCTTGACGAGGTCCTCACCGGCTTCCGCGTCGACCCGGCCGGCTGGTGGGGCCTCGAGGCCGTGGCCGGGTGGGTCGACGGCGCGCCTGCGGGCCGCTACGGCGCCGGTTTTGTCGATGCCTCCTCCGTCGAGCGCGCGGACTGGGTGCCCGACCTGGTGACCTTCGGCAAGGTCGTGGGCGGCGGCATGCCCCTGGCGGCCGTCGCCGGGCGCGCGGACGTCATGGACCTGCTGGCCCCCCTCGGCCCCGTCTATCAGGCGGGCACGCTCTCCGGCAACCCCCTGGCCACGGTCGCCGGCCTGCGCACCCTCGAACTCGCTGATCAGAGCGTGTACGACCGCGTCAACGCCTCGGCCCAGGAGATCAGCACGATCGTGTCGGACGCGCTCAGCGCTGCCGGCGTCGCGCACCGCGTCCAGCGCACGGGATCCCTCTTCTCCGTCATGTTCGGCGAGGCCGCGGCCTCCTCGGGCGTGTATGACTACGACCAGGCGCGCGCCCAGGAGGCGTGGCGCTACGCCCCCTTCTTCCACTCGTTCCTCTCCTCGGGCGTGGCCCTGCCGCCCTCGGTGTACGAGGTGTGGTTCGTGTCCGGCGCTCACGGCGAGGCGGAGCTGGAGGCCATCGCCGCCGCGGCTCCGGCGGCCGCGCAGGCTGCCGCTGCGGCTCAGCCCGAGTAGTCGACCGCGCCGCGTCATCTGCGGCGTGAACGGCTGAGGGGTGGGGATCCTGGTGGGTCCCCACCCCTCGTCTCTACCGTTGGCGGGTTGATTGCGAGTGCTGCTCGGTGGTGGTTGCTGTTATCAAGGAGCTTGTTATGGGAAGTCACGGAACATGAATGTGGGGTCTGGGTCAAAGCAGAGTGTTGCTGTTCCTCGGTTGGGGGTGAACCAGACGATGTCTGAGTGGGCTTCCTTGAGGGTGAAGGTGCCGACCCCCTCAACGGTGATACTGTCGCCGCGGTGAAGATCTCTAGCGCCTCCGAGGAATTCGGAGTGGTCGTTGTCGTCGAATGCTGACAGGCCGAAGGAACCGAGCTGGCGTCCCATGGAGACTTCTCCGGAGATGCCGACCAAAATGGTGCGTCCATCGGAGATGGTTCCCAGTTCTAAGGATCGTTGCTTGTCGTATGGGGTCAGGTAGTACTTGCCGGTGCAGGCATCGCCCTCGGCTTTTTCTTTCCATTCCCAGGAGTAGGCGATGTGTGCGTAGGTCCAGGGGATGACGAACGCCAGGACGAGGACGGCCACGACGATGGCGCGAATGCGTGCGCGTGTGCGTGTGGGTCTGTTGCTCATGGGTGTGCTTCTGTGGTGGTTGCTGGCGTCAGTGGCCTTGTTGTGCGAAGTTGTTCAATGTGAATGTGGGGTCTGGGTTGAAGCAGAACAGTGCTTTTCCTGGGTTGGGGGTGAACCAGACGATGTCTGAGTGGGCTTCCTTGAGGGTGAAGGTGCCGACCCCTTCGATGGTGGCGCTGTCGCCCCGATGGAGGCCTTTTGCCTGGCCGAGTGGGGCAGATCTATCAGTGTCCGTACTGACGGACAATCCGAAAGAGGCGATTTCGCGTCCCATGGAAACTTCTCCTGTGCTGCCCATGTAAACCGTACGTCCATCAGAAAGGGTGCCCAGGGAAATGGTTCGCTCCTTATCGTATTGGGTGACGTAGTACTTGCCGGTGCAGGCGTCGCCCTCGGTTTTTTCTTTCCAGGGCCAGGAGTAAGCGATGTGCGCGTAGGTCCAGGGGATGACGAACGCCAGGACGAGGACGGCCACGACGATGGCGCGAATGCGTGCGGGTCTGGTGGTCATGGCATCCTCCTTGATGTCGTGCTTAACAGAGGGACTTTAGTGGGGGAGAACACAATATGCAAATCTCGGGTGAAGGGATGATGCGTGTTGCTGCGCTGCCCAGCTGGACATCAAACCGTGGCACCTCCTGTTGATCCGTTCAGCGTCTGAACTGTGCTCACGACGTTGCCTCTGGGCTTATCGTGGCCCCGAGACTTCGGATCCTCACTGTTGGGCTCGACCACTGTGTGTTGGTGTCGCGCTGGGCCGCTGTTCCTTGGTGTCCGAGCCTCACTGTTGAACGCCGTGGTGCCCGATGCCGGGGCCGATGTGGGGGTTTTGCACTACACGAGGCCCTCATACGGCGTGTCGCCGGCGTGTCGAACCCTCATGTAGTGCAATTCGCCCCGCCTCGCAGACAGCCTGAAGGGCGTGGCAACCAAAATGCAGACCACCTCGCCAAATAACAGCGAAAAAGGGCTGTTTGGGGTGAGGTTGTCCGCGTTTTGGGCAACCCTGAGGGTATGAACTGCTGAAACCGAGGGCAAGGGGGCGTTGCTGCAAGGATGAGAGCGTGGGAAACGGTGCTACAAGGACAAGAAAAACAAATTAACAAAGACGCAAAGAAGCCAAGAAGGCAACGAAAAAGCGTGACACCTTCGTGGTGTCACGCTGGCGGGGGTGGGGCGCGTGTCGTTCACGCGCCCCGCATAGGCTCAGGCGCGAGTGCGAGCGATCGAGAGAAGAGCGGGGGAAACGATCAGGGCGGTCAGAGCGATGACGATCGCGAAGACGACCGACGCGACGGAAGCAACCTGAAGGGCAGCGAACACGCCGAGGCCCGCGAGGACGACGATCAGAGCGATGAGAACGGAAGCCGAGGCGGTGGCCTGGGACATGGTGGGGGCGGTTTCAGCCTTGACGATCTGGTTCATGGGGTTCTCCTTATGAGTGTCTTCGCGCGGAAGCACGAAGCGCGCCCCGCACGCCAGCGTGTTTGTGGACCTGTTGGCCCGTGCCGCCCGGGTGGGCGACGGCATCAAAAAAGGGGGCTGACTCGTGGTCGCCCCCCTTGGTGCAGCTCCAATTCTACGCGGATTCCACCGCTCGGTCTATACCGCGCAAGCCCTTGTAAGGCATGGCACAAGCATCGTAAAAAGCTGTTAAAGCGCTGTTTTATCAATGAAAAAGACATGCGTGAAGATCAGTGGAGAACATGCCAGTTCGTGCAAGTGTGCCCGAGTGGGGACTCCACCCGGGCACACAGTGTCATTCGGCTCGTGCCACATTCACAGCTTGGAGGCCCTTAGGTCCTTCAATTGCCTCATATTCGACCTTCTCGCCCTCTAGAAGAGTGCGGCGCCCAGATTGGCCGATGATGTTTGAATAGTGCACGAAGACGTCGCCGGATTCGTCATCAGGAGTGATGAATCCGAAGCCTTTGGCGTCGTTGAACCATTTGATGGTCCCGGTAGCCATGGGCCCTCCTTCGTGTTCGCCCCAACGCTGGGGTACCGTTCGGCCCCGTCTGCGGAGCCGACATGGTCCCGTCGCCCCGGCCCGGCATCGATGCCCCCCGGACTGGGCGTGCGGAATCACAGTTATACGGTACCGCACTCGCGGCAAAAATGTGGCTGACCTGCACAATCGTGACGAAGTAGTTTTCCGCGTGATGGCGCTACATATCTCCACTCAGTCGAACTGGAACGATCGCCTGCACGTCCTCTCCCTCGAAGGTGACGTTGCCGATCGCCACGTCCACCCCGAACACGCTCGCGAGGGTGTCCGCGTTCATGACGGAGGACGCGGGGCCGACCACGGCCTCGTGAGTGGAGGAGAAGAGCGCGACCTGGTCGGCGACGCGCAGGGCGTGCGCCGGGTAGTGCGTGTTCATGATGACGGCGAGGCCTCGGTCCTTCACGAGACGCTCGAGGAGTCCCAGGACGATGAGCTGGTTGCGGAAATCGAGGCCGGTCTCCGGCTCGTCGAGCACGAGGACGCGCGGGTCGGCGACGAGGGCGCGGGCGATGAGGATCATCTGGAACTGGCCGCCCGACATGGTTGCGCAGGGCATCTCGGCCAGGTGGGAGGCGCCCACCTCGTCGAGGACGTCGCGGGCCATGCGCTCCTCGCGCGCTCCGGGCTGTGCGAGGGTGCGCATGTGCGGGGCTCGCCCGACCATCACCATCTCGAGGCCGGTGAGCGCCACGTTCGATGCGTTGCGGGCCTGTGGCACGTAGGACAGGACGCGGCCCAGCGCCCGGGTTGACATTGACGAAATGGGGGTGCCGTCGATGAGCGTGCGGCCGCTGTCCCACTTCTGCAGGCCGATCATGGTGCGCAGCAGCGTCGTCTTGCCGGCGCCGTTGGGACCCAGGATCGCCAGGAGCGAGCGCTCGGGCACCTCGAAGGACACGTTCGTCAGGATCGGGGAGGGCGCGCCCGGGTACGTGAAGGTCGCGTTTTCGACGCTGATCATCGCGCTCCTCCCGTCCGGCGCAGCAGCACGATAAAGAAGGGGGCGCCGATGATGGCCGTCAGGATCGAAATGGGAATTTCCGAGGCCGACAGGGAGCGCGCGAGCGTGTCGATGACGATCATGAGCGCCGACCCGAGCAGCAGCGAGACGGGGATAACTGCTCGGTTATTCTGCCCGCACAGCATGCGCGCGCAGTGCGGCACGAGCAGGCCGACCCAGCCGACCTGGCCGCACATCGAAATGACCGAGGCCGTGATGACCGTCGAGGCGACGATGAGGATCGCGCGCATGAGGGAGACGTTGACGCCGGCTGAGCGGGCCTCGTCCTCCGAGAGGGAGAGGATGTTGAGCTGCCAGCGCAGCGCCACGATGACGACGACGCCTGCAATGATGAATGGGGCGCCCAGCGCGATCTGGTGGTAGGTGACCGCGGCGAGGGAACCCATGAGCCAGTAGGTGATCTCGGGGAGCTGGCTTGTGGGATCGGCTGTCAGTTTGAGGAGCGAGAGGACAGCGTTCGCGAGGGCGGAGACGATGACGCCGCCGAGCACGAGCGTGATGACGTTGAAAGAACCCGTGCGCGTGCGTGAAATCGCCGTCGTGAATGCCATCGTCGCCAGGCCCGCGACGAGCGCTGCGGCCTGCACGCCGATCAGGTTCCAGTCCAGCAGCAGGGCGATGACCGCGCCGACGCACGTGCCCGCCGCGACGCCCAGGGTGTCAGGCGTGGCCAGGGGGTTGGAGAAGAGCGACTGGAACGAGGCACCGGCAACCGACAGACCCCCGCCGATCAGGATCGCCACGATGATGCGCGGCGCTCGCAGGTCAAACACGACCGAGTTGACGCGCGGGGGCACCGCCGGGCCTCCCCAGAAACGTGCGCGCAGCGCCGCAACCACGTCCTCCAGGGACACGGAAAAACGGCCGATCAGCATGGCCGCCACCGCGCACACGACGATGAGGGCGATCAGCGTGGGGACCACCCACACACGCAGTCGCCCGTTCCTGGTCAGTACAGACTTCATGATGTCCTCTCCCCGACGCGTAGCCGGGCGTATGGCGCACAAGGGACCCCGGCCTCGTCGATAGGGAAGACGAGGCCGGGGTCAGGTATCAGGACGCGGCGTCCGGGTTGATAATCGTGCGGGCCTGCTCGTCCGTGAGCGTGAAGTTGTACATCTTCTGGTAGTAGTCCTTCGTCATCGACACGAGGTCAACGTCGGAGAACTGCTCCGGGTACAGGGAGGCGCCGAGCCAGTTGGCGACGATGGGAGCATCCGGGTTCGGGGTGAACCAGTTCCACATGCCCAGGCCGGTGGAGTAGACGCGGCCGGACTTCACGGAGCTGAGGGTGGACAGGTCGACACCCTCGACCGAGTTCGTCAGGACGGTGTTTGCCGTCATGTTCGACATTCCCTTGCCGGTGACGAGGAGGACCTGGGGATCCCACGTGAGGACCTGCTCGAAGGTGACGGGCGTGTGCGAGGTATCGGTGTCGCGCGAGACGTTCGTGTAGTTCAGCGAGTCGGCCCATTCGTTGGTGAACCAGCCGTCCTTGCCGCCCGCGACCGCGAGCTGACCGTCGGCCGCGCCCATGAGGACCATCGTCGAGACCTTCTGGTCCGCGGGGACCTTCGCGGTGCGCGCGCGGGCGTCGGCGACCAGATCCTTGCCGAGCGCGATCTTGTCGGCCATGTGACCGTCCTCGTTGAAGACGTCCTCGAGGAGCTCCATCCACTCCGTGTAGGTCTCCGAGGGGTTCCCCGTCGTCGTGAAACCGACGGCCGGGATGCCGGCCTTGCGGAACATTTCGCCGTGTTCCTTGTTGAAGGCGTTGTAGAGCACGACGTCGACGTTCAGGTTGAGGAGGGCCTCGGCGTTGAGTTCGCCCTTGTCGTAGTAGCTGGTGTCCACCTGCATCATTTCGGGCGCCATCTCGGCCGCGATTGTCTGGCTCATGGCCTTGACGCGGGCGGCGCTCATGCCCACCAGGTAGGGGGCCTTGCCGTCGAAGTAGGCCAGGTAGGTGGATTCGATCGGGATCTGGTCGATGGCGACGCGGGTGATCTTTTCGGGCAGGACGACCTCGTTGCCCCCGTGGTCGGTGATCGTGCGCGTCGACGAGGCCGATGACTCCTGGGTGGTCTGCTCCGACTGGCTGGTGGCGGAGCCGGAGCCGCCCGCGCAGGCGGTGAGGGCAAGGGTGGCGGTGGCCAGGATCGCGGTCAGGGTGGCGAGGCGGGTTTTCATTGGGTCCTCTCGTGTTTTTGGGATTACGAGGGAGATGCTACACAAAATTAGGTGTCCCTCACAAGGGTGAGTGCGGCATTATGACACGGTGTTTTTTCCTTGGGGCCCTCAGGTGTTCTCGCTGACAGGTGTTCGTGTTCTGCGGACGCAGATGAGTGTGCTCGTTTTTATCCTGACGTCGTTAGGTAGATGCGCGTGGAAGGAGCATCATGGCTGCGGAACTTGATCTGGAGAGCGCCCTCGTCATTGGGGTCGCCTCGAGTGCCCTGTTTGACCTGGAAGAGTCCGACGCGGTGTTCCGCGAGCAGGGGGAGGAGCGGTATCGGGAGTATCAGCGCGACCATCTCGATGACGTCCTCGAACCTGGCGTCGCGTTCCCCTTTATTCGTCGCCTTCTCGACCTGAATGATCTGTCGGATCGGGAGCGCCTGGTGGAGGTCGTCATCCTCTCGCGCAATGACCCGGAGACCGGGATGCGGGTGATGCGTTCCGTTGAGCGTCACGGTTTGGACATCACGCGCGCGATCTTCATGCAGGGGCGCGCCCCGTACCGCTTCATGAAGCCGTTGCGCATGTCCCTCTTCCTCTCCGCGAACGAGGCCGACGTGCGCGAGGCGATCAGCCTCGGATTCGCGGCTGGCCACGTCGTGGGGCGCGCCGTGGCGGATGATGGGGACACGGATCTGCGCATCGCCTTCGACTTCGACGGGGTGCTGGCCGACGATTCGGCCGAGCGAGTGTTCCAGAACGGGGGCCTGGATAAGTATCAGGAGAATGAGAGCGCCCTGGCAGAGGTGCCTCTCGATCGTGGGCCGATGGCTGATTTTCTGGAGAAGATCAACAGAATTCAGGGTCTCGAGGACACGAAAAGTGTGGATGACCCGCAGGGGTATCGGCGTCGGGTCCGCGTCGCCGTCGTGACGGCGCGTAGTGCCCCCGCTCATGAGCGTGCGATCAACTCGATCCGCCAGTGGGGCCTGCGCGTCAACGACGCTTTCTTCCTGGGAGGTCTCCCGAAGGGGCCCATGCTGGAGGTGCTGCAGCCGCACATCTTCTTCGACGACCAGCGCCGCCACGTGGAAGGCGCGTCCCTCTCAACCCCGAGTGTCCACATCCCCTTCGGAGAAATCAACCGGGAGTAGGTGGTGGGGCGTGTTTTGGTCGCTCATGGCTCATCCTGCTGTGCTGAGATCCCGGCCCGGCGGTCGCAGATGTGGGCGGGGCCTGGGAGACTAGGGACATGAGCACATCCGCGCGCGATGCCCGCCGCCTCACCCCCGTTGAGGTGGCGACCGCTGGCGCGCTCTCGGGCCTGGCCGTCACTTTTGGCCTCATCGCCGCGGTCACCCCCGTCTTCCAGCTCTTCTTCCAGGTCGCCACGGCCGTTCCCCTCGCGATGGTCTCCCTCAAACTTCGGCCACGAGCCGCGGTTGCAGCCTTCGCCTCGACGATCCTCCTCGCCATCGCCGTCGGCGGCGTCGCCACGGCCGGCCGATCCTTCCAGGCAGCCCTCGTCGGCCTCATCATCGGATTCCTTCACAAGAAACGCGCCTCCTGGCTGCCCGTCTGCGGCGTCGCCGCTGGCCTCGGCGTCGTCTGGGGCGTCGGCACCGGCATCGCGTTCTGGATCCTGTCCGACCTGCGCACCCTCGGCCTCGAAAGTATCCGCAAGACCCTTGACGGCTTCCTTAAGCTGGTCGGACACATCCCCCACTCCGGGGGCTTCGTCGACGCAGGCCAGCGGCTCGGCCAATGGTTCGTCGACTGGTGGTGGATCTGGATCCCCATCACCCGCTTCATCGGCGTGTCCTTCCTCGTCCTCGCGGCCCGGTGGCTCCTCGGCGCGATCCTCAGTCGCATCTCCCTCGACGCGGGCTGGGACCCGCTCCTGGATGCAGCTGCCCGCTCGGCGGACCCGCGTGATGGGGCCGAGGCCTCGTCCCCCCTGCCCCTGACCCTCACCGACGTCGACTTCACCTACCCGGGCGCCGACCACCCCGCCCTGCGCGGCGTCACGCTGAGCCTCGAGTGCCCCGAGTTCACCGTCGTCGTCGGGCATAACGGCTCGGGCAAGTCCACCCTGGCCCTCCTCCTCGCGGGCGCCGAACCCGGCTCTGGGACGCGGCAGGGCGGCGGCGTCCTCGGGGCCGTCGGTGGGACCGCGCTCGTGGGGCAGCGCTCAGAACTCCTTGTTCTCGGACAGAGTGTTGCCGAAGATGTCACCTGGGGCATGAGCGCCGAGCAAATCGATGACCTCGACCTCGAGGAGCTGCTCGAGCAAGTCGGCCTCGCCGGCCTCGCGGATGCTGACCCTCGCTCCCTGTCCGGCGGGCAGCTCCAGCGCCTCGCGCTCGCGGGCGCGCTCGCTCGCTCCCCGCGCCTGCTCATCTCCGACGAATCCACCGCGATGATTGACCGTGCGGGGCGCGCCGAGATGCTCGACCTCCTCGCCTCCCTGCCCGCGCGCGGCATCGCCGTCGTCCACATCACCCACGACCCCGCCGAAAGTGCGCGCGCCGACCGCGTCGTCGCGATTCGTGGCGGTCGCATCGTCTCGGACCGTCGCGCGGGGGAGGGCGTCTCCCTCGTCGACGAGGCCGGGGATCCTGCCGCCTCCCCCGGCCCCGGTGCGCCGGGCCTATCTGCGTCTTCCGCGGCGGGTGCGCCCACCCTCATCAATGCCGACCATCTGTGGGCCGACCGCGTCGCCCACACCTACGACCTCGGCACTCCCTGGGAGAAGCCGGTCCTGCGCGACGTCAGCCTGATCCTCGACCCCGGCCAGGCCATGCTCATCACCGGGGACAACGGATCGGGCAAGACGACGCTCTCGCGTGTCCTCACGGGTCTGCTCATCCCCACGTGGGGTCGCGTCACCCTCGGCGGGCGCCCCATGGAGCGCTGCGTCGGCGACGTCGCCCTCTCCATGCAATTCGCGCGCCTTCAGCTCCAGCGCCCCTCCGTGCGCTCCGATATCCTCGCCGCCGCCGGGCACGGCCCGCGTATCGGCACCGGATCCGCGCATCGCAAGGGGGCTATCAGCCGCGAGGAGGGCGACCGCATCGTCGCCGAGGCCATGGAACTCGTTGGCCTCGACCCGGCCCTCGCCTCGCGCGGTATCGACGACCTGTCCGGCGGCCAGATGCGTCGCGTCGCCCTCGCCGGGTTGCTCGCCTCCCACCCGAGCGTCCTCATCCTCGACGAACCCATGGCTGGCCTCGACGCAGCCTCGCGTGACCTGCTCATCTCCGTCCTGGACGAGCGGCGCCGGGCAGGATTGTCCATCCTCGTCATCTCCCATGACCTCGAGGGGATGGACTCCCTGTGTGACACTCACGGACACCTCGCCGAGGGGGTGCTCTCATGATCGAACCCCACTCCGCCTGCGGGGCTACCGGCCTCGGTGGCGGCGCCAGCGAGGGCCGTTTCTCGAGGACTCCTCCCGGCCTCGGCGAAGGTCCCCCGCGTCCGAAGCCGCGGCGAAGCGCGGGCTTCCCCCTGCCTCGACCCTTGCCCTGGTCGACGCCGCTGTCGCGTGCCTGGCCCGGGACCCTTATTGCTTGCTGGACCGTGCTCACTACGTGCGTGATCCTCTCGCCGCGGTGGTCGACGCTCGCGATCGTGGGAGGCCTCCTTCTCCTTGCCTCGCTGATCGTTCGCCTCCCCCTCGGTGTCGCACCGCGCCCGCCCATGTGGTTCGTCTCTGGTTTTATCGGCGGCTGCATCGGTGCCTGGCTGGGGGACGGACTCGAGCTCTTCCTGCGTGTCTCCACCCTGGCGCTCGTCGTCCTGTGGGGGTCCGGGCTCATCGCGTGGGTGACGCCGACCGCCTCCCTCGCGGCCGCTCTGCGTTTCTTCCTGCGGCCCTTGCGGCTCCTGGGTGCTCCGGTCGATCAGTGGTCGCTCGTCATGGCCTCCGCCCTGCGAGGCCTGCCGATGCTGCGAGACCAAGCGCAGGCGGTGCTCGACACCGCCAAGCTGCGCCTCGGGCAGGACATGGCGACGTTGTCGCTGCGCGGTTCCGCTCGCCTGAGCGTCGACGTCATTACCGCTATCCTGTCGGCCACCTCCCGCGGCGCTGCTGAGACGGGGCGCGCGATGTCTATGCGCGGGGCCATCGAGGCTCGGGATGGCGCGACTCGTGGGGCGCACGTTCGACTTGGGTGGGTGGATGCCGCTGTGATCGCTGCGAGCCTGTTGGGTGTTGCTGGCATCGTTGCGTTCAGGTTGATGCTGTAGTGTGCCGGTCGGATCTTTCGTTGTCGTAGCAGGGTTTCGTCCAGGTTATGCGGGTTCTTGTGCCCTGGGTCATACGGCGCTGATTTGACGCGGGGGATGTGATGCCCCTATTCTTTCTGGGTACGCGCGAGTGGCGGAATAGGCAGACGCGCACGGTTCAGGTCCGTGTTCCAGTGATGGAGTGGGGGTTCAACTCCCCCCTCGCGCACGATGAAACCGCAGATCCTTCGGGATCTGCGGTTTTTGTTTTCCCTGGTTGTTGCTTGTTGCCCCGCCGGTGTTCCGGGCGCCGGAGGGCCCGGCCGCTGTGTGTGCCGGTGGGCGGCGGCCCGCCCGAGTGATGGTGTTGCTTGTGGCGCCACGGGTGTTCCGGGCGCCGGAGGGTCCGGCCGCCCGCGAGGCTAGGGCCTCACTTCGTTCGGCGCCGCGCCTCGAAGCCCGCCCGTGCCCTCCGGTCCCTCCGGCGCCCTCCACACCAGTGGGG
>JAHACW010000040.1 GCA_018375675.1 Actinomyces sp.
CTGGAAGCGACCCGTGATCGAGTCGTACTTCAGCAGGTGAGCGAGGGTCTTGTTGTCGGTGAGGTCGTTAACGGCGACGATCTCGATATCCGCGCCCTGCTCGAGGGCAGCGCGGAAGAAGTTACGGCCGATGCGGCCGAAGCCGTTGATGCCAACGCGGGTGGTCACTATGTTCCTCCTGCTCGTGCCCACACGGGACACGGTATTCGATGCAACCGGGCCTGCGGGTTACCTGCCCGGCCCGCAGATGTCTGCGGTTCCAGCAGTTCCTAATCTACACCCAAAAGCGGACTCAGTCACAATCCAATTAGAAAATCCGCACGTGGGGTAATTCTCGTTTGGATTGAGACGAAGCGGCAGGAATCAGGGACCTCAGTCCTCCTCGAGCATGTCGAGGGTGAGCGCAGATTCCGTGTCCGGAATGCCGCGTTCGTGCGCGACCTTATCGGCGAGAGCCAGAAGGCGGCGGATACGCCCCGCGACGGCATCCTTGGTAAGAGGCGGATTCGTGTGCTTGCCGAGCTCTTCAAGGGACGCCTGCTTGTACTGCAGACGCAGAGTGCCGGCCTCGAGCAGGTGGGCGGGGACGTCGTCTCCGAGGATCTCGAAGGCGCGTTCGACGCGGGCACCCGCGGCGACGGCCGCGCGGGCGGAGCGGCGCAGGTTCGCGTCGTCAAAGTTAGCCAGTCGGTTGGCACTGCCTCGGGCCTCGCGACGTTCGCGCCTCTCCTGCCACGCCTCGAAGGTCTGGGGGGCACCCATGGCAGAGATCAGCGTGCCGATCGCGTCCGAATCACGGACGGACACGCGGTCGGTGCCACGCACCTCTTTCGAGCGGGCGGCAGCACCGAGCTTGCGCGCGCAGCCGACCATCGCGAGAGCTACCTCGGGACCGGGGCACGTGATCTCAAGCGAGGAAGAGCGGCCGGGTTCCATGAGCGAGCCGCGCGCGAGGAAGGCGCCGCGCCAGATAGCCGCGGCCTCAGCGGTGCCGGAGGCGACGAGCACGGGCGGCAGGCCACGAATGGGGCGCCGCAGGGAGTCGACAAGGCCCGTGAGGCGCGCAAGCTCGTCGGCCTTGTGGACGACACGCACGACATAGCGCTTGCCACGTCGCAGCGAAGAACCGGACACCACGACGACAGAGGACTCAGCGTTATACAGCGCCTGTAGGTAGGTGCGCAGGCGACGCGCGGCCACGGGCGAGTCAAGCTCGGCCTCAACGAGGATGCGCCCGCCCACGAGGTGCAGGCCTCCAGCGAAACGCAGCGTCGCGCTCACTTCGGCGGCGACCTCGGACGGCGTCGTAACGACGGCGCGCGCCAGCTCGTCCTTCATGTCAGATGTCAGGGACACGGCTTCTCCAGATATGTCATGTCGTTTGTCAGCAGGCAACAGGTTCTAAGGTAACCACGTTTCGGGCTGTCCGACCTCACCAAGGAAGCCGTCAAATGCGTCACGCAGCGCCGCGGCGAGGCGTAGCGGGTCGTGATGCGGGGCTCCATCACCCGTGCGCACCTGCCGCAACAGGACGCGCGCGCCAAGTTCTTCGGCGGCCACGATCAGGTCGTCAATATCGTCGCAGGCCGTCGGATCCGCGACCACCACATCGAGCTTGAGCATGGGTGCGTACTCGCGCAGAACACGCACGTGGTCGGCGGTCGACATGAGATCGGTTTCACCGCGCTGACGCGCCAGGTTGAGGACGAGTGCGCGGTGGGCGTCGGTCGTGGCAAGCGCACGGTTAATCTCGGGGACCAACAGGTGCGGGATCACGGAGGTGTACCAGGAGCCGGGCCCCAGGACGACCCAGTCGGCCTCGGAGATCGCTTCGGTGACCGCGGAGGGCACCTCGGGCGCCTCGGGCGTAATGCGCACGTGCTCGACGGTGCCCGGGGCGACAGCGACCTTGGATTGACCGGACACGACGTATCGGCGACCGCCGTCGTTCATATCCGCCTCGATGTCGATCGGCGTCGTCGACATGGGCAGGACGCGTCCCTGTGCACCGAGGAGACGACCGACCCAGTCGAGACCTTCGACGGGATCGTCGAGGAGCTGCCACAGGCCGGAGATCAGCAGGTTGCCGAGGGCATGCCCGTTGAGCGGGCCGGTCGTGTCGAGGCGCAGCTGCATGACGTCGCGCCAGGTCAGCCCCCACTCGGATTCCTCGCAGAGAGAGGCCAGCGCCATGCGCAGGTCGCCGGGAGGCAGGATCGGCATCTCCTGGCGTAGTCGGCCGGAGCTACCACCATCGTCGGCGACGGTCACAACAGCCGTCAGCGCGCGGGTGATGTGGCGCAGCGCCCGCAGGGTTGCGGACAGGCCGTGTCCGCCGCCGAGGGCGACGATGTTTTGGCCGGATTCTCCACGTTGAACCCAGCCGGCTGCATCAAGATAGGGCATCAGTCTCTCCCAATGTCACGGTGCATCACGCGAACCGTGTATCCGTGTGAGCGCAGGCGTTCGGCGATGGCCTCGGAAGATGCGACGGAGCGGTGCTTTCCGCCCGTGCACCCGACGGCAATCGTGACGAATGGCTTCAATTCTGCCAGATAGCCGCTGAGCATGGGGGCGAGAAGGTCGGCATATCCGAGAGCAAAATCGCGCGCGCCCGGCTGGGAGAGCACGTAGTCCGCGACCGCCTGGTCCTTGCCGGTCAGGTGGCGCAGCTCGTCAACCCAGTACGGGTTCTTCAAGAAGCGCACGTCAACGACGTGATCGGCGTCGAGCGGGAGTCCGTGCTTGAAGCCGAAGGATTCGACGGTGACCTGCAGGGGGCGCTCCTCCCCTGCCACGATGTCGCGGATGCGCCTCGTCAGATCGTGGACACTCATCGTGGAAGTGTCGATGACCTCATCGGCGGCGCGACGCAGGGGCGCGAGCAGGCGCATCTCGGCCTTGATACCGTCCATGAGGGTGCCGGCGCCCTGGAGGGGATGCGGGCGGCGGTTGGATTCGTAGCGACGCACCAGTGTCTCAGGGCTGGCCTCGAGGAAGATGACACGATAGGCGATGCCCGCGCCCTTGAGCTGTTCGAGCGTGGCATCGAGCGTGCGGAAGAAGGTACGCGAGCGCACGTCCACGCCGACAGCCAGGCGGTGCACGCCCGCAGCCGGATCGTTCGACATCATGCCGACGAGGGCGGGCAGCATCGTCGGCGGCAGGTTGTCGACGACGTACCAGTCAAGGTCTTCGAGTGCGCGGGCGGCGCCGGTGCGGCCCGCTCCCGAGTAGCCGGTGATGATGAGAACCTCGTTGGAGGCGCGCGGCTCGTACTTGACGCGCATCATGTCGCGCACAGCGATGCCCTCGGGGACCGTGGGAGGGTTCTCCTCGTTCATCGACGAGGCCTGGGCCTCGTCTGCGTCGTGAGCGTCCGTGGGTGTGTGGTCGGGCATGGCGTCCTCCTGACGGGTCGGCTGGTCGGGTGATGGGAGCTGTTAGGCGGAAGGTGCGGAGGCGTCGTCGATCGTGATGCCGGCGGCGGCGCGCCTGGCGATGACTCGCGCTTCCTTCGGCGTGCTCGCGGTGGTGGCAACGACACCGACGCGCCTGCCGGCACGGCTCACCGGCTTGCCGAAGATGCGCACGAGGTCGGCGGATTCGAGGGCGCGAGCAACACCGTTGTAGACGGGGACATCGACGGCGCTCGTCGACTTGATGACCGCCGACGCGCCCGGGGTAGTCTGGGCGGTCGAGACGGGCAGGCCGAGGATGGCGCGTGCGTGCAGCTCAAACTCGGACTGGGCTTGAGTCACCATCGTGACCATGCCGGTGTCGTGGGGGCGGGGCGAGAGCTCGGAGAACCATACGTCGTCGCCCTTCACAAAGAATTCGACGCCGAAGATGCCGAGACACGGGCCGTTTCCGGCCTCAGCCAGGGCGTCGGTCACGGCCTTGGCCATCTGTCGCGCACCCTCGAGGGCAGCCTCGCTCATGGCCATGGGCTGCCAGGATTCGACGTAGTCGCCGCCCTCCTGGCGGTGACCAATCGGAGCGCAGAAGCTCGTCGTAACGTTGCCCGAAGCTGCGTCCCAGGAGCGCACGGTGAGCAGCGTGATCTCGTAGTCGAAGTCAACGCCCTCTTCGACAATGACGACGCCGGTCGTCGCACGCGCGTCTTCCTCGGCGTGTGCCCAGGCAGAGGCGGCCTGCTCGGGTCCCGTCACGCGGGACTGGCCGTGCCCGGAGGAGGACATCGTGGGCTTGACGAAAGCGGGGTAACCGACCTCGTCAAGAGCCGCGGCCAGCTCGGCCTCGCTGCGCGCGAAGCGGAAGGCCGATGTGCGCACCCCGGGCAGGGACGCGGCAAGGTTGCGGATGCGTTGACGATCCATCGTCGCCTGGACGGCAAAGGCGTTGGGGACGACGCGCACGCCGCGCGCTTCATAGGCGCTCAGCTCGTCTGTCGCGATGGCCTCGACCTCGGGAACAATGAGGTCAACGTCGACGCTGTCGAGCACCTCGCGCAGAGCCTGCGGGTCACTCATGTCAAAGACGCGGGATTCGTCCGCGACCTGCATGGCGGGGGCGTTGGAATAGGAGTCGCAGGCGATCACGGTACATCCGTAGCGTTGCAGGGCGATCACGACTTCCTTACCGAGTTCGCCCGATCCCAGCAGCAGCACGCGTGCCGGCAGCGGCACGGGAAGCGTCGTTGTCATGGTGTATCCTCCCTCGACGATGTCGCTAGCCTATCGCGGATCGTGCGCGCAAGGCCGAGTCCCACGCCCTTGACCTCGGCAATCTGCTCGGGCGTGGCCTCTCGAATCCGCTTCACAGAGCCGAAATGCTTGAGCAGCGCGGCCTGACGCGCGGGTCCAAGCCCTGGGATGGAGTCGAGGACCGAGCGGCGCTGGGCCTTCGACCGACGCTTGCGGTGCTTCGTGATCGCGAAGCGGTGGGACTCGTCGCGCAGATACTGCAGGAGGTACAGAGCCTCCGACGTGCGCGGGAGGATGAGCGGGAAGTCGTCGCCGGGGATCCACACCTCTTCGAGGCGCTTAGCCAGACCCACGACGGGTACGTCCGCGCCCACCGCGTCCAGAGCGGCGCGTGCGGCGTTGACCTGGGGTAGGCCGCCGTCCACGACGACAAGGTCGGGCCGGTAGGAGAAACGCTTGGGGCGTCCCGTCATCGCGTCGATCGGGCCGGAGGCGTAGGCGACGCCGTCTTCGTCCTCTCCGTCGACGCCGGCCTCCTCAGCGAGGAGCCGTGAGAAGCGGCGCGTGAGAACCTCGTTCATCGCGCTCGTGTCGTCGGGGGTTCCGTTTCCGTCCTCGCCGCGGATGTTGTAGGTGCGGTAGGCGTCCTTGCGCGGCATGCCGTCCTCGAACACAACCATCGAGGCAACCTGGTTCTCCCCGCCCGTGTGCGACACGTCGTAGCACTCGATGCGCAGGGGCGCGCCCGGCAGGACGAGGTTTTCCGCGAGCTGCTCGAGTGCCTTCGAGCGCGCCGTAATGTCTCCCGCGCGCTTCGTGCGGTGCAGCGCGAGGGCTTGTCGGGCATTCTCCGTGACCGTGTCCATGATCTGGGCCTTCGGGCCGCGCTTGGGCACGTGCACTGAGACGGACGCGCCGCGGATCTCGGCCAGCCAGCGCGCGATGGTCTCCCCCTCCTCCGGCTCGACGGAAACAAGCACCTCGCGAGGGATCGCCGAGGTCGGTGTGTGCGCAACGTCGTCCACGCTTACGGCCGCCACCTTCGCAGCCTTCCCGGCCCCGGCCTCGTCCGGCGATGCCGAGGAGTACACCTGCTCGAGGAGGCGAGCCATGAGCGCTGCGTCGTCTGCGCCGTCCACGCGTTCGATGACCCAGCCGCGCGTTCCTCGGATGCGTCCGCCGCGCACGTGGAAGACGTGCACCGCGGCATCCAAGTCATCGCTGACGAGCGAGAACACGTCCGCGTCCGAGCCGTCGTCGAGCACGACCGCGTTGCGCTCCAGCACAGTCCGCAGCGCCTTGACGTCATCACGCAGCTTCGCCGCGCGCTCGAAGTTCAGCTCCATCGAGGCCTGGCGCATCTGCTCCTCAAGGTCACGGATCACCGGGCCCGTGCGCCCCTCCATGAACTCGCACAGCCCCTCCGCGAGCTCCCGATGTTCTTCCATCGAGATACGACCCACGCACGGGGCCGCGCACTTGTCGATATAGCCGAGCAAGCACGGACGGCCCTGCGCCTTCGCACGCTGAAACACACCCGCCGAACAGGAGCGCATCGGGAAGACGCGCAGCAGCTGATCGATGGTCTCGCGGATCGCCCACACCTGCGTGTACGGGCCGAAGTACCGCGACCCGGCGCGCTTACGTTCGCGCGTCACCTGCACGCGGGGAAAGCGCTCCCCCATCGACACCGCCAGGTAGGGGTAGGACTTGTCGTCCTTAAACATGACGTTGAAACGCGGATTGAATTCCTTAATCCACGTGAACTCCAGGGTCAGGGCCTCGACCTCGGAACGCACGACGGTCCACTGCACGGCGCTCGCGGTCGTCACCATCTGCTGGGTGCGCGGATGCAGGTTCGCCAGGTCCTGGAAGTAGTTGGTGAGGCGATTGCGCAGGTTTTTGGCCTTGCCGACGTAGATGACGCGGCCCTGCGGATCTGAGAATCGGTAGACGCCCGGCGAGGTCGGGATGTCTCCCGTGCGGGGTCGGTACGTCGAGGGATCTGCCACGCTCCCAGGGTACGAGGCCGCGGCTGGGAACGCCCGGCACCTACCTTGGGCGTGCTCTATGTCATGAAACCTTTAAATAATGAAACCAATACACACGCACGCCACCTGTGGGCATATACTGGACTTGGCCACGAATTGACCGATTCTTGACCTTT
The DNA here is from genome assembly GCA_018375675.1 of Actinomyces sp. Classification (GTDB taxonomy): domain Bacteria; phylum Actinomycetota; class Actinomycetes; order Actinomycetales; family Actinomycetaceae; genus Pauljensenia. The sequence goes on from JAHACW010000040.1 coordinate 6,835, forward strand.
GAGTACAGCTCTCCCACAAAGAAGGACGTTCATGTTCACCTCCACCCAAGAGGTCGCAGACTTTATCTCCGAGCAGAACATTGAACTCGTCGACGTGCGCTTCTGCGACGTCCCCGGGGTTCAGCAGCACTTTACGATCCCCGTGAGCGAGTTCCTGGACGCCGCTTTGTCGGACGGCCTCATGTTCGACGGCTCCTCGGTGCGCGGATTCACCGCCATCCACGAGTCCGACATGAAGCTCATCCCGGACATCTCCTCCGCCTTCGTGGACCCGTTCCGCGATCGCAAGACCCTGGTCGTGAACTTCTCGATCGTCGACCCCTTCACCGACGAGCCCTTCTCGCGCGACCCGCGCCAGGTGGCCGCCAAGGCCGAGGCATACCTGCGCTCGACCGGCATCGCCGACGAGTGCTTCATTGGCGCCGAGGCTGAGTTCTATCTCTTCGACGACGTCCGCTACCAGGTCACCCCGCACAACACTTTCTTCTCCGTCGACTCCCCCGAGGCGTACTGGAACACCGGTCGCGTCGAAGAGGGCGGCAACATGGGCTACAAGGTGCCCATCAAGGGCGGCTACTTCCCCGTCTCCCCCGCCGACAAGTACGCGGACGTGCGCGACGAGATGAGCCGACTCCTCGAAGAGGTCGGGCTGACGATCGAGCGCGCCCACCACGAGGTCGGCTCGGGTGGCCAGCAGGAGATCAACTACCGCTTTGCGACGCTGCAGACCGCGGCCGACGACATGATGAAGTTCAAGTACGTCATCAAGAACTCCGCCCTCGAGTTCGGGCATTCCGCGACCTTCATGCCCAAGCCCCTGTTCGGCGACAACGGCTCGGGAATGCACACGCACATCTCGCTGTGGAAGAACGGCGAGCCCCTGTTCTACGACGAGCGCGGCTACGGCTCCCTGTCTGACACAGCCCGCTGGTTCATCGGTGGTCTGCTCGAGCACGCACCCGCGCTGCTCGCCTTCACGAACCCGTCGGTGAATTCCTTCCGACGCCTGGTTCCCGGCTTCGAGGCCCCGATCAACCTCGTGTACTCGGCGCGTAACCGCTCCGCATGCATCCGCATCCCGGTGACGGGCACGTCCCCGAAGGCCAAGCGCGTGGAGTACCGCGTGCCGGACCCGAGCGCGAACCCCTACCTGGCGTTCTCCGCGTGCCTCATGGCGGGCATCGACGGCATCAAGCGCCGCATCGAGCCGGCCGCGCCGATCGACAAGGACCTCTACGAGCTGCCCCCGGCCGAGTACCAGGACATCGCGAAGCTGCCCAGCTCGCTTGAGGCTGCTCTCGACGCGCTGCGCGAGGATCACGAGTTCCTCACCGAGGGCGACGTCTTCACACAGGACCTCATCGACACGTGGCTGGAGTACAAGGAGACCAACGAGGTCGCCCCGATGCGCGCCTACCCGCATCCCTACGAGTACCAGATGTACTACGACCTGTGATCTAATCGTCACTCAGCGGCCCCCACCCCAATTAAGGGGCGGGGGCCGCGCCACAACCAGTAGACTCACATCGAACCTGTTGTTCAGTCTTTGAACCGACATCCCGGAGGACACGATGAAGCGCATGCGTGATGGCTCGTACACGATCAAGCCGACCTACAAGGTGGGCGAGCACGACATCATTCCGGACATGCTGGCCAAGCGCGCGCTCCTACACCCCGACCAGGTAGCGGTCGAGCAGCGCTCTTCCGTCGGCTCCACGCGCTCCCTCAGCGCGTCTGAGCTCCAGCGCCAGGTCGAGTACACCGCCTGCGGCCTCATCGGCCTCGGCGTTCAGACCGGCGACGCGGTCGCAATCCTGGCCCCGACCTCGTACGAGTGGCTCCTCCTCGACCTCGCTCTCCTATCCATCGGCGCAATCACCGTCCCGATCTACGAGTCCGACTCCGCCGCCCAGATCGAGCACATCCTCACCGACGCGCACGTGACCCGCGTCTTCACGGCCACCACCCAGCAGGCCGAGCTCGTGCACTCCGTGGCTCCCGAGTACACCGTGGCGGTCGACTCCTTCGACCGCGGCGCCCAGCGCATGATCGCCCGCGCCGCCACCGGCATCACCATCGAGAACGTCGAGCAGCGCCGCGCGACCATCTCCTCCTCGGACATCGCCACCATCATCTACACCTCCGGAACGACCGGAAACCCGAAGGGCGTGGCCCTGACGCACGCAAACTTCGTGGCCACCGCGGAGGGCGCCCGCCAGGTCCTCGGCGAGGTGATTGACTCCCCTGAGACACGTCTGCTCCTCTTCCTCCCCGTCGCCCACGTGCTCGCGCGCCTCGTCATGCACGTGATCCTGTCGGGCCAGGGAGTCCTCGGCTTCTCGCCCAGCATCAAGAACCTGCTGCCCGACATCCAGGCCTTCAAGCCATCCGTGCTCCTCGTCGTGCCCCGCGTCCTCGAAAAGGTCTACAACGCCGCCTCCTCCAAGGCGGGCGGCGGCATCAAGGGCCGCATGTTCGCATGGAGCGCCAAGCAGGCGCGCACCTTCTCCGTGGCCTCCGAGAAAACCTTCGGCCCCGGCCTGTTCAAGAAGATGCGTCACGGCATCGCCGACGCGCTCGTCCTCAAGAAAATCCGCTCGGTCCTGGGACCCAACCTGCGCTACATCGTCTCCGGCGGCGCACCCCTGGCCACCGACCTCGCCCACTTCTACGCCGGTATGGGCATCACCCTCATCCAGGGCTACGGCCTGTCCGAGACGACCGGCCCAATCGCCGTCCAGCACATCGGCAAGAACCCCGTCGGTGGTGTTGGCCTGCCACTGCCCGGCAACTTCATTAAGCTTGCCAAGGACGGCGAGATCCTGGTGCGCGGCCAGTCCGTCATGCCCGGCTACTACCACCTGCCCGAGCAGACCGCCGAGGTCATGCCCGACGGCAAGTGGTTCCACACGGGTGACCTGGGCTCGATCGATCGCAAGGGCCAGCTGACCATCACGGGCCGCAAGAAGGAACTCATCGTCACCGCGGGCGGCAAGAACGTCTCCCCCGAGGTCCTCGAGGATTCTCTGGCCACGCACCCGCTCATCGCGAACGTCATTGTCGTGGGCGATCAGCGCCCCTACGTCGGAGCCCTGTTCACGCTCGACGCCGACATGCTGCCCGACTGGCTGGCCAAGCACGGCCTGCCGCAGTGCTCGCCCACCGAGGCTGCCGAGCTGCCCGCCGTCCGCGAGTCCCTCGAGAAGGCCGTCGAGCGCGCCAACAAGGCCGTCTCCCGCGCCGAGTCGATCCGTAAGTTCCGCATCATCGACGCCACCTTTACGGTCGCGAATGGCTACGTCACACCGTCAATGAAGCTACGCCGCCGCAAGGTCATCACCGACTACGCCCATGAGATCGACGCCCTGTACGGCGGCCCCGTCTCCGCTGAACCGGCGAAGAAGCGCGGGCTTTTCGGCCGCGTCAAGAAGAACTGAACCCACCACGCACGGCGCTCAGCACCCACCCCACGAAAGGAACGCAATGACGGTACGCAGGCTCGCCGACGGCTCATGGGAGTCGATCGCGACCCGAGAAGCCACCGAGGACATGAACCTGCCGAAGATGCTCCACCAGCGCGTGGCATCTCACCCCGGGCAGATCGCGATCGAGCGCCGCTCCAACGTCGGCGCGTGGCGCCCTGTCACGATGGAGACCTTCCTCGGCGAGGCCGACTCGATTGCGCGTGGCCTCATCGGCATCGGGCTCGAGCCCGGCGACCACCTGGCGATCCTGGCCCCCACCTCCTACGAGTGGGCACTCATCGACGTGGCCGCGCTGTCCTGCGGGGCGATCACCGTGCCGATCTACGAGACGGACTCGGCCTCGCAGATCGCGCACATCCTGGCCGACGCCGACGTGCGCATCGTCATCACAGCCACCACGCAGCAGGCCGAGCTGGTCGAATCCGTGCGCACCGACGGCGTGCGCCATATTCTCTCCCTGGACCGGGGTGCTGAGCGCGTCCTGACGGGCGCCGCTCAGGGCGTGAGCGTCGAGCAGGTGCGAGAGCGCACCGACGCCGTGACGCTTCACGACGAGGCGACAGTCATCTACACCTCAGGCACGACCGGTATGCCCAAGGGCGTCGTGCTCACGCACGGTAATTTCATCTCGCCGATGCTGCAGGCCTACGACTTCCTGCCCCTCCTCATTAACGACCCGAAGTCACGTTCCCTACTTTTCCTGCCGGTCGCCCACGTGCTCGCGCGTTTCGTCATGTACTGCCTGCTCGCGGGCCAGGGCGTCACCGCTTTCTCCCCCGACACGCGCAACCTGGTCAACGACATCGCGACCTTCAAGCCGACGATGCTCCTCGTGGTCCCGCGCGTCATGGAAAAGGTCTACAACGCCGCGGCGGCGAAGGCCGGCGGCGGCATGAAGGGCCGTATGTTCGCGTGGGCCGCCAAGCAGGCACGCGCCCTGTCCAAGGCCACCGCCTACGTTGACTCTCCCCTTCCCGAGTCCGCAGTCGCTGGTCCCGGCCCCGACACAACGCCCATTCCCGACGCCTCGGCGATGCCCTCCCCCGGCCCGTCCACCGCGCTCAAGCTGCGCGGTCGCGTCGCCGACGCGCTGGTCCTGTCGAAGGTCCGCGCGATCCTGGGGCCAAACCTGCACACGATCATCTCGGGCGGCGCTCCCCTAGCCCTTGATCTCGCGAACTTCTATCGCGGCCTGGGCATCACGCTCCTCCAGGGCTACGGCCTGTCCGAGACAACCGGCCCGATCTCCGTGGAGACGCCACAGGACTTCCCGCCGGACTCGGTGGGATTCCCATGGCCCGGCAACCGCATGAAGATTGCTCCCGACGGCGAGCTGCTCGTCCAGGGTATCTCCGTATCGAAGGGCTACCACAACCTGCCCGAGGCCACGGCTGAGGCATACGTCGACGGCTGGTTCAAGACCGGCGACCTCGCTTCCATCGACGACCGAGGCCATCTGCGGATCACGGGCCGCAAGAAGGAACTCATCGTCACTGCGGGCGGCAAGAACGTCTCCCCCGAGATCCTCGAAGAGTCCCTGTCGACGCACCCGCTGATCGCGAACATCATCGTGGTTGGCGACAACCGCCCGTACATCGGCGCGCTCATCGCCCTTGACACGGAGATGCTGCCCGAGTGGCTGGCCACCCATGGCCTGCCCGTCGTGGATGCTGCGCAGGCCGCGAACCTGCCCGAGGTGCGCGACTCGCTCGAGAAGGCGATCGCCCGCGCCAACAAGGCCGTCTCCCGCGCCGAGTCGATCCGCCGCTACCGCATCGTCAACGCTGCCTTCACCGTGGAGAACGGCTACATGACGCCCTCCCTCAAGCTCAAGCGCCGCCGCGTCCTGGCGGACTACGCCGACGAGGTCGACGCCCTGTACGCGTCGGGCGAGGCCGCGAAGAATCAGGAGTAACCCGGCCACCTGCCCGGTGATTCCAAACCAACGAAGCGGCCCCGGCCTCGTTCAGTGACGAGGACGGGGCCGCTTGGTACGTCTCGGAGCGACTATTCGTCAGCCGTGTTGCGTCCCACGACAAAAGCCGCAAAGAGTGCAAGAAGGAAGATGACTCCGATAACCGGCATCGGGATCCAATAGAGCATCCGTCGCGAGATTTCCATGGCCGCCGACGCGACCACGCCGATCATAAGGAACGTGTGGAACGCACGCGCCCACACGAAGCCGCCTGATTCAGCGCTCCACAGGGACACGAGTGTCATGATCAGGAACACGACCGCGACCGCATAGATTGCAATGACCGTCCCCAGCTGCCACGTGTGGCGAGCCTCCGCGTGAGCCAGAACGCTCAGGCACAAGTTGCCAAGGCCGGCGACGAAACCGCAGCCCAGTCCATAGACGCGGCTTCGCCCCGCTGCATGCGCAACGAGTGCCTTCAAGACGAGGCCGCCAGACACCACCATGAGCGCCACGACGATGAGGTTGACCCATGCGGGCCAGAAGTGAGAGAAGCCGTAGAGACCGTATGCGGGATTCATAAGATCCATACTAACCATTACTTCCGTGAAGCCGCGGCGTCTCGCTCGGCTTCCTTCGCGAGAACCTCGGCGAGATACTGGCCGGTGAAGGATTCCTCGACCTTCGCAACCTCTTCGGGCGTGCCCTGCGCGACGACCATTCCACCGCCAGCGCCGCCTTCGGGACCCATGTCGATGATCCAGTCGGCGCTCTTGATGACGTCCAGGTTGTGCTCGATGACGATGACCGTGTTGCCCTTGTCGGCGAGCGACTGGAGCACCAGCAGGAGCTTGCGGATGTCCTCGGAGTGCAGGCCGGTCGTGGGCTCGTCGAGCACGTACACCGTGCGCCCGGTTGAACGTCGCTGCAGCTCGGAAGCCAGCTTCACGCGCTGAGCCTCGCCACCCGACAGCGTCGTCGCGCTCTGGCCGAGGCGCACGTAGCCCAGGCCAACCTCGACGAGCGTGTTGAGGTGGCGAGCAATGCGCGAGATCGGCGCGAAAAACTGCGCGGCCTCGGCGATCGGCATGTCGAGGACGTCCGCGACAGTCTTGCCCTTGTACTCAACCTCTAGGGTCTCGCGGTTGTAGCGGGCACCGTGGCAGACCTCGCAGGGCACGTACACATCGGGCAGGAAGTTCATCTCGATCTTCAGGGTGCCGTCGCCCTTGCAGGACTCGCAGCGTCCACCCTTGACGTTGAAGGAGAAGCGTCCCGGACCGTAGCCGCGCACCTTCGCCTCCTGCGTCTCAGCGAAAAGCTTGCGGATCTGATCCCACACGCCGGTGTAGGTCGCCGGATTCGAGCGCGGCGTCCGGCCAATCGGGCTCTGGTCCACGTGCACGACCTTGTCGAGCTGTTCGATGCCCGAAATCGTGCGGTGGCGGCCGGGCACCATGCGCGCGCCGTTGAGGCGCGAGGCCAGGGTGCGATACAGGATGCCGTTGACGAGCGTCGACTTACCCGAGCCGGACACGCCGGTGACGGCCGTGAGCACGCCGAGTGGGAAGGACACGTCAACGTTCTTCAGGTTGTTTTCGCGCGCGCCCTTAACGGTCACGACGCGCTTCTTATCGATCGGGCGTCGGGTCGGAGGCAGGACGATGCGGCGCTTGCCCGACAGGTACTGGCCGGTCAGCGACTTGCGGTTCTTCAGCAGTTCCGACAGCGGGCCCGAGTGCACGACCCAGCCGCCGGTCTCACCGGCACCGGGGCCAATGTCGACGATCCAGTCGGCGGCCTCCATCGTTTCCTCGTCGTGCTCGACGACGATGAGCGTGTTGCCCAGGTCCCTCAGGCGCTCAAGGGTGGCGATGAGCTTACGGTTGTCGCGCTGGTGTAGACCGATGGATGGCTCGTCGAGGACGTAGAGGACGCCGACGAGGCCGGAGCCGATCTGCGTGGCCAGACGGATGCGCTGCGCCTCGCCACCCGACAGCGTGCCAGCGCCACGTGAGAGCGTCAGGTAGGTCAGACCCACGTCGACGAGGAAGGCCAGGCGAGCCTCGATCTCCGTGAGGATGGGCGCGGCGATCGAGCGGGCGCGCGGTTCGAGCTCGACGTCCGCGAGGAAGGCGCGCGCGTCCGCAATCGACATGTCGGACAGCTCCGCGATCGACTTGTCCCCAATGCACACGGCCAGGACCTCAGGGCGCAGGCGCGCACCGAGGCACGTCGGGCAGGGAATCTCACGCATGTAGGAGTCGAGCTTCTCCGAGACGGCCGCGGACTCGGTTTCCTCGCGCTTACGCTCGATGTACTTGACCGCGCCCTCAAATCCCGTCGTATAGGAGCGCTCGCGACCCCAGCGGTTGCGGAACTTCACCGTGACCTCGTAGTCCTTGCCGTAGAGGACAGCGTCCTTGACCTTCTTCGGCAGGGACTTCCACGGGGTGCCCATCGCGAAGCCCAGCTCCTTGGCGAGGGATTCGAGGAGCTTCTTGTGGTACTTGAAGTTCGAGTTCCAGGGAATGACCGCACCGTCGGCGAGGGAGAGTTCCTCGTCGGGGACGACCAGCTCGGGGTCGACCTCGAGGCGGAAGCCGAGGCCCGAGCAATCCGGGCAGGCACCGTAGGGTGCGTTGAAGGAGAAGGTGCGCGGCTCAATCTCGTCGAGCATCAGCGGGTGGTCGTTGGGACACGCACGCTTCTCGGAGAAGCGGCGACGACGCTCGGGATCGTCTGCGTCCAGGTCGACACAGTCGATGACGACGAGGCCATCCGACAGGCGCAGGGCGGTCTCGACAGAATCGGTCAGGCGCTGGCGCATGCCCTCGCGAACGACGAGGCGGTCGACGACGACCTCGATTGTGTGCTTGAGCTTCTTCTCCAGCTTGGGGGCGTTCTCGAGGCGAACCATCTCATCGTCGATAATCGCGCGCGTGTAGCCCTCGGAGCGAAGCTCATCAATGAGGTCCTGGTACTCGCCCTTACGGCCGCGCACGACCGGGGAGAGCACCTGGAATCGCGTGCCCTCATCCATCGTGCGCACACGGTCGACGATCTGCTGCGGTGTCTGCGCCTGAATGCGGGCGCCACACTCGGGGCAGTGCGCCACGCCCGCGCGGGCGTAGAGCAGACGCAGGTAGTCGTGGATCTCCGTGATCGTGCCGACGGTCGAGCGCGGGTTACGCGAGGTCGACTTCTGGTCGATGGAGACGGCGGGCGACAGGCCTTCGATGAAGTCCACGTCGGGCTTGTCCATCTGTCCGAGGAACTGGCGCGCATACGAGGACAGTGATTCCACGTAGCGGCGCTGCCCCTCGGCGAAAATCGTGTCGAAAGCGAGGGAGGACTTACCAGATCCGGACAGGCCGGTGAACACGATCATGGAGTCACGGGGCAGCTCGAGGTTCACGTCCTTGAGGTTGTGTTCGCGGGCACCCTGGATGATTAGCTTGTCATGCACCCCTCGATCCTAGCCGCCCTCTAGGCAAAAGCACGGATCAGGGCTAGTGTTGGGCTATGGCATACTACGCAGTTGAATACGTGTACAACCCTTCGATGACCGAGACGATGGACGAGGTTCGCCCGACGCACCGCGCGTTCCTGTCCGGCCTGCTCGAGCAGGGAATCAACGTTGCGTCCGGTCCCCTCGTTGGCGAGATCCCCGGCGCCCTGATCCTCATCAACGCCGAGAGCCAGGCCGACGTCGAGCGCATCCTCAACGAGGATCCCTTCTACGTCGCCGAGGTCATCCAGGCGCGCCTCATCCGCGAGTGGAACCCCGTCATTCGGGCGTTCTGATCGCAGCAAACGAACGAGGCCGGGGCCGGGTTCACACCCGACACCGGCCTCGACTCGTATCGAGCGCTTTCAGCCCTCCAAGGAGCGAGCAAACTGGCGCGCGTAGAAGATGCGCTGAGCGACCTCGATGAGGAGGGCGGCGCAGGCACCGACGCACGCGATAACGAGCCACTCGTAACCGGAAGGAGCGACCATCGAGAAGAAGTGGCGCACGGGCGGAATGAGCACGCCGCCCACGGTCGCGGAAATGACACACACCAGGAGCACCCACTTCCACGTCGACAGCGGACGCGACGTGATGACGAGAAGCCAGATGGCGCCCAGCATGAGGGAGAGAATCGCGGCAGTGGACTCGCGCGCCTGCGGGGGACCATCGACGATGCCGAAGGCGGTGAGGGCAGCCGCTGCGAGGATGATGCCCGTGGGCATCGCAAGCGACAGCGTGCGCTTCAGGAATCCGCGCACGTAGCGGCGCGGGTTCGGCCACAGCGCCAGGAAGAACGCGGGAATACCGATGGTCAGCGAGTCGATGTAGCTGAACTGGCGCGGCAGGAACGGATAACGCCAGCCGACCAGGGCCGTCACGATGACGAGGACGGCAGCGTAGGTGGTCTTCGCCAAGAACAGCGAGGACACGCGTTCCATGTTGGCGATGATGCGGCGGCCCTCCGAGAGAACACCAGGCAGCACCGAGAACTTCGAGTCCACGAGAACGATCTGCGCGACCGCCTTCGTGGCCTGTGTGCCGTTGCCCATCGCGATCCCCAGGTCGGCGTCCTTGAGCGCGAGGGCGTCATTGACGCCATCTCCCGTCATGGCCACGCAGTGATCGCGTGCCTGGAGCGCGCCGACCATCGCACGCTTCTGCTCGGGAGTCACGCGCCCAAACACGTCGTGGTTCTCGATCGCGTCGATGAATTTCTCAGAGGTCAGGTCTTCAGGCAGGTCACGCGCGTCCATGAGGCGCGCGGGCGTGCCGTCGGGCGCGGTCAGGCCTGCCTGCGCGGCCAGCGCACCCACCGTCGTCGGGTTATCGCCCGAGATAACGCGCACGTGCACATCCTGGGAGCGGAAGTAGTCGAGCGTCTCGGCCGCGTCGGGGCGCAGGTCCTCCTCAAGGACCACGAGGGCTGCAACACGACGACGTGCGGGAAGCTCGTCATCGACCACAGCCTCGTCGGCGTGGACGAGGGCCACCACGCGGGAACCTTCCTGCGCGATGCCGCGCACCTTCGCGAGAAGCTCGGCATTGCCAGCCGAGGCCTCGTCAATAACAAACTCGGGAGCACCGAGGATCCAGGATTCGCTCCCGCTCCCCCACGCACTCCACTTGCGGGCGGAGGAGAAGGGGACGGACCACTCGATCCGCTCGGCTGCGCCTGAGCACTCGGACTCGCCGAGATGCTCCCAAATGGCTTCCGCCGTCGCGTTGGTGCGGTCGCTTGCTGCGCTTGCCAGCGCCCTGAGGACCAAGGCCTCGTCACCGGAAACGACCTCGACACCACGGACACGGATGCCGCCGGTGGTGAGGGTGCCCGTCTTGTCGAGGCACAGGCAGTCCACGCGGGCGAGGACCTCGACGGCGGGAAGTTCCTGGACGAGCACACCGCGGCGTGCCAGCGTCGCCGACCCGATCGCGAAGTTCATGGACGTCAGGAGCACCAGGCCCTGCGGGATCATACCGATCACCGAGGCAACCGAGAGCACCAGGGCCTCGCGCCAGTCTCCCCCGTGACCGCCGGCGATCCGATTTTGCGAGTAGAAGGTCAGGACGACGATGGGAAGCAGCATAACGGAGACGACCTGCAGCACCCGGTTGATCGACGTCTGGATCTCCGAGACCGTACGCGTGAAGGCGCGCGCCTGCTCGGACAGACCCTGCGCGTAGACGCGCTCACCGACAGCCGTGGCCACCATGCGGCCAGCACCCGCGACGACGCTCGTGCCGGCCAACAGCTGATCGCCCTGCTTCTTCTTCACGGGGCGCGACTCGCCGGTCAGCAGCGATTCATCGATTTCGAGGCCCGCCGAGGACAGAACCGTACCGTCCACGCTCACCTGATCGCCGAGCGTCAGATCGATGACGTCGTCGAGCACGACGTCGCGCGCTGGCACAACCGACAGGGTGCCGTCACGCAGGACGGTCGCCTGCGGAGCATCGACGATAGCGAGCGAGTCGAGGGTTCGCTTGGCACGGAGCTCAGACACGATGCCGATCACCGCGTTGATGATCATGACGCCACCGAAAATGCCATCACGCAGGTCACCGAACAGCAGCACGATGATCGACGCAGCGACGATGATCGCGTTGAACAACGTCAGGACGTTCTCGCGGATGATCGACGCCACCGACCGAGAGGTACGGTCCTTCACCCGGTTGACCGCGCCGCGGGCGACGCGCTCGGCGACCTCGGCGGCGCTCAGGCCACGCTCATCAATCGTCAGGCTGTCAGCGCTCATCGGCACCCTCCTCGTCCATAGCGCTGCGCACCAGCGACGCAATCACGGTGACCACCAGAGTCACGACGATGACTCCCAGCGACACGGACACCGAAATTTCCGGTGCCCACTCGATTCCGCGGCCGCCGTTGATAAACGGCAGCGTGTTGGCATGCAGGGCCTCAAGAATCAGCTTAATACCGATAAAGCTCAGGATGACGCCGAGGCCGTAACCCAGGTACACGAGCTTGCCGAGGAGAGCATCCACCAGGAAGAACAGCTGTCGCAGCCCCATGAGTGCAAACACGTTGCACGCGAACACCAGGAATGCCTGCGAGGTGATGCCGAAGATCGCGGGAATCGAGTCAAAGGCAAACATGAGGTCGGCGGAGCCCAGGGCCAGCACAACGACGAACAGCGGGGTGAGGTATGTGCGTCCACCGTGACGGTACAGCATGCGGTCGCCGATAAAGCCGTCCGTGATGGGCAGGACTCGGCGTACGACGCGGATGAAGGCGTTCTCCTCGTACTCCTCGTCGTCACCGCCACCGGTCGCGGTCTCCTTGATCTGCGAGAAAGCCGTCCACAGCAGCCACACTCCGAAAATGAAGAACACCCAGGAGAAGCGCGCCACCAGCGCGGCACCCAGCAGGATGAACACGAGGCGCAGCAGCAGTGCGATGACGATGCCGAAGAGCAGCGCCTTCTGCTGGTTATCTCGCGGGACCCGGAATGCTTTCAGGATCAGGATAAACACGAAAAGGTTGTCCACGGAGAGCGACCATTCCATCGCCCATCCCGCGTAGAACTCCTGGGCGTACAGCCACCCGTTCGTCAGCCAGATTCCGATACCGAACACGGCCGCCAACCCCACGTAGAACAGCGTCCAGCGGGCCGCCTCAGCGGCGGTCGGCGGATGGGGATTACGGGCGTGCCCAAGAAAGTCAAGCGCGACCAGACCGATGGCAACGAGGGCCAGAATGCCCCACGCCCACGGGTGAACAACCATTAGTACCTCTTAACTATCCGACCATGAAATTTTAGCGCTGGCCCACGGCCGACTCACGTCACGCGCGCCGTTTGCTGGAAACCGCGAGGGAGGCCACGACCGTGACCAGGATGGTGACGACGATGAAGCCCAGCGAGAACGCGATGGACGGCTCGGGGATCGCGGCTACCTCGTGGCCTCCATTAATGAACGGCAGTTCGTTGGTGTGCAGCGCGTGGTTGATGAGTTTGAAGCCGATAAAGCCCAGAATCGCGGCCAGGCCGTAGTGGAGGAACACGATGCGGTCGAGCAGACCATCAATGAGGAAGTAGAGCTGGCGGAGGCCGAGCAGCGAGAACGCGTTGGCAGCGAACACCAGGTACGCCTCGGAGGTCAGCGAATAGATCGCGGGGATCGAGTCGACGGCGAACATGACGTCAGCGGTTCCGATTGCGATGACGCACAGCAGCATCGGCGTGATGTAGGTGCGTCCGCCGTGACGGTAGAGCATACGCGAGCCGATAAAGCCGTCGGTGACGGGCACGACCTTCGACACCCAGCGCACGATTGACGGCGGGCGGTACTCCTCGTCGTCGTCATCACTGGAGCCTTCGCGGACCTGGCTGATCGCTGTCCACAGCAGCCACGCGCCGAACAGGTAGAAGACCCACGAGAAGTTTTCGATAAGCGCGGCGCCCGCGAGGATGAAGATGAGGCGTAGAACCAGGGCGATGATGATGCCGGCGAGCAGCACCTCCTGCTGGTTCTTCCTGGGTACGCGGAAGGTGGACAGGATAATGACGAACACGAACAGGTTGTCAATGCTCAGCGCTTTTTCGGTGATGTAGCCGCCGAGGAACTCCTGGCCGTATTGGGGTCCCCAGACCGCCCAGACGATGGCACCGAAAATAAGGGCGATCGCGATGTAGGCAACGGACCACCAGGTCGCTTCCTTGAGCGTGGGTTCGTGGGGGGTGCGGACGTGGCCGACGATGTCGACGACGATCATGGTCAGGATGATGCCAGCCAGGACGATCCAGGCAAGAGCGTGCACGTGCATACGTGGGGCCTCCGGTACGAGTCGGGTACCGGAGGTCTCTTCCCGCCAGGAAATCCTGGCCGGTGACGCCGGAGGCCGCGCCGCGTGGGCGGGCCGTCGTGATGACGACGCCACTGTTGGTGGGAGTACTCCCCTCCGCTAACGCTTCCATCCTAGTCGGTGCACCTCACGTCGCGTCCCCGCGTGGACGTGGCGTCGGTCGCGATTCTGCCCAAGGCGCCCATCGACGAGGCCGGGGCCGCCCCACCCTGACAGGCAACCGGGGCGGTGTCGGCGTTAGTGGGCGCGCTTCATGGCGCGCAGTTCCTTTTTCAGGTCTTCGATCTCGTCGCGCAGGCGCGCCGCAACCTCGAACTGGAGGTGCTGAGCGGCCGTCATCATCTGAGCGGACAGCTCCTCGATGAGTTCCGCGAGCTCGGCCTCGGCGCGCTGCCCGGATGTCACGGCACGACCGCCACCGGTGGCGTCGCTACGCTCCCTCTTACTCTTCTCCTTGCGGTACCCACCCTCAAGGA
>JAHACW010000041.1 GCA_018375675.1 Actinomyces sp.
ACCTGAGGAACGTTTCCCTCCTCGTACTGGACAGCGTTATTGGAGCCGGTGAAGGAGACCTTGTCGGCGGACTTCACCTCGACGGCATTCGCGGAGCCGTTGATCGTGATCTCGGAGACGGCCTCGCCCTCGATGTGGTTGTTCGAGCCATTGATGACGACGGTCTTCGTGCCCGCGGGGATCTCGACGTGCGCGTTGGACTCATCGATCGTGAAGGTGCCGGAAGCATCGGACTTGCCGGAATCCTTCGGAGCGTCTGACTTGCCGGAGTCGGTGGACGCGTCGGTCTTGGTGTCAGTGCGCGGGTTGCTCGATGCCTCGGGGGCGGACGAAGCCGCGGGGGCGGAGGAGTCGCCGCCGGAGACGTTGGCGGTCTGGGAGCAGCCGGTCAGGGCCACGGTGGCGACGGCCAGGGCAGCCGCGGCGGGAAGGAAGGACTTCAGGGACATGGTGTCTCCCTTTCGTATGTTGATCAGTTGGTCAAACGTTAGTGAGAGTACTAGAAGGCGGGGATGAAGATCTCGACGCGGCGGTTGAGTGCACGTCCGGCCGGGTTGTCCGAGCCGTCGGCGTTCTCGTTGGGTGCAACGGGCTTCGATTCGCCGTAGCCGGTCGCATCCAGGATCGCGCTCACGCCGTCCTTCTTCAGCTCTGCGGACACGGCATCCGCGCGCTCCTGCGAGAGCTGGAGGTTGAAGGCTTCGTCCGAGATGGAATCGGTGTGGCCGTAGATGTGGGCGGTGGGAACCTTCGCGTTGTTGAGCACGCCCGCCAGGCTCTTCAGGGTCTGGGCGGCGTCGGAGCGAATGTCGGACTTGCCGAAGTCGAAGAGGACGCCATCCTCCAGGGTGATGACCGTGCCGCAGGACTCGACGGGCTTGAGGGACTCGACGGGCGGGAACTTGCCGAGCTTGGCGACCTTCTCGACCTTCGGAGCGTCCTTGACGGTCGCGCCGTTGACGGTCGCAGTGCCGTCGCCGTTGTTCTGGATCGTCAGCTTCCCGTCCGAGTAGCTGCCCGTGCCGTCACCGTTGTTGATGATCGTGACGGTGCCCTTGGAGAACTGGCCGGAGCCGTCACCCTTGTTGATGATCGTCTCCATGGAGGTCGTATTGGAGTAGTTGCCGCCGCCAGTGCCGTTCAGGATGATGCTGGTCGTCGTCGTGGAGTAGGTGCCCGAACCGTCGGCCTCGACGTTGATGCTCACCATGGTGTCGGCGTTGGAGTACGTGCCCGAGCCGTCGCCGCCGTAGATGATGGAGATGGGGCCCTCGGTGATGACGCCGGAGCCGGTGCCGTCGTTGACGACCGTGCCCTTATCGCTCGAGGAGACGGCGGAGCCGTCGCCACCCAGGACCGTCGAGCCGGACACCAGGGACGTGCCGTCGCACTTGGCGGGGGAGACTGTCACACCAGGGACGGAGGCGAGGGACGTGGAAGCAGCCTGGACGACGGCCTTATCCGCGTTCGACGCGAACACGTCGATCGCGGGAACCGAGAAGAGCGGGATCGGGGGGATCTCGCCGGGACGGTAGCCCGGGACCGTCGGGGCTGAGGCGGGAGCTGCGGACTGGGTGGGTGCAGCCGTGGTGGCCTCGGTGGTGGGCGCAGCCGCGGGAGTCTGGGGCTTCGAGGAGCCGCAGGCGCCCAGGGCGAGCGTGGTCGCAGCGACGAGAGCGGAGGCTGTCAGGGTGCGTCGTGTGATGATCATGAACCTAACCGTACGGGAAAATATAAGGGGCGCATACTGTTCCGGTAAGCATGTAAAGCCGCGGAATCTCAAGGATCTCAGGGGGATTCTGAGGGCGACTCAGGGGGTAATCAGGGTATGGCCGGGGTCTTTGTCCGGACAGGAATAGGGGTCTCGTCGCGCGGTGTTGGGGGAGGGGGCCTCGTCTCCCTGGTGATCCCGTGTCCAAGCTGTGGCGTGATCAACCCCACGGGGTGTATGAGGAGGGTTGGAACCTGTGGGACAATGGAGACATGAGCTACAAACTGGTGCTGCTCCGCCACGGCGAGAGCGAATGGAATGCAAAGAACCTCTTCACCGGTTGGGTGGATGTTCCGCTGTCGGACAAGGGCCGCGCGGAGGCTACCCACGGTGGCGAGCTCCTCAAGGAAGCGGGCGTGAAGCCTGACCTCCTGTTCACGTCGATGCTGCGTCGCGCCATCATGACCGCGAACCTCGCCCTCGACGCTGCCGATCGCCACTGGATCCCCGTTGAGCGCAACTGGCGCCTCAACGAGCGTCACTACGGTGCGCTCCAGGGCAAGAACAAGAAGGAAATCCGCGACGAGTACGGCGAGGATCAGTTCATGCTGTGGCGCCGTTCCTTCGACGTGGCTCCGCCCGCCATCGAGGCCGGCTCCGAGTTCTCGCAGGATGCCGACCCGCGCTACGCCGGCGAGCCCGTCCCCATGAGCGAGTGCCTCAAGGACGTCATCGCGCGTCTGCTGCCCTACTGGGATGAGACCATCGTTCCCGCGATCAAGACCGGCAAGACCGTCATGATCGCCGCGCACGGCAACTCGCTGCGCGCCATCGTCAAGCACCTGGATGAGATCTCCGACGAGGACATCGCCGGCGTCAACATCCCCACCGGCATTCCGCTGGTGTACGAGCTCGACGAGGAAACCCTCAAGCCCATCAAGAAGGGCGGCACCTACCTGGATCCCGAGGCTGAGGCGAAGATCGCCGCGGTCGCCAACCAGGGCAAGTGAGCTGATCGGAGCCCCGGCATCGTCTGCATGGACGAGGCCGGGGCTCCGTCATGCCCGGAAAACCGCGCCTTGTGGGGTGTGATGCCCGTCCTTATGGCGCACGTTTAACCGTGAGCAGGGTCGCATGCTGGGACGAATTGCGGTCGTGCTTGAAGTTGGTTTGTGTCGTTCCTTGTATGCGTGTAACGTTGAGCTTTCACACTGTATGGGTCGGTTTTGCTCGCCAGCTGGTAGAATAGTTGTGCTATCCACGCAAGCACCCAGGAGTCCATCCATGTCGTTTGAAATCGGTCAGACGGTCGTCTACCCGCACCACGGCGCAGCCACGATCGAAGAGGTCATGACGCGCACCATTCGTGGTGAGGAGCGGACGTACCTGAAGCTGCGTGTGAACCAGGGCGATCTTGAGATTCAGGTCCCCGCCGAGAACGTCGATATGGTCGGCGTCCGCGACATCGTCGACGAGGACGGCCTCGAAGAGGTCCTCTCCGTCCTGCGCGCCCCCTACATCGAGGAGCCCACCAACTGGTCGCGCCGCTTCAAGGCGAACCAGGAGAAGATCGCCACCGGCGACATCGTGAAGGTCGCCGAGGTCGTGCGTGACCTGACCCGCCGCGACGATCTGAAGAAGCTGTCCACGGGTGAGAAGCGCATGCTGACGAAGGCCCGTGGAATCCTCACCTCCGAGCTGGCCCTGGCGCGCAACATCGAAAAGTCCGCCGCCGCCGAGCGCCTCGACGCCGTCCTGGCAGAGGGACGCATCGAAGTCGAAGAAGATGCCGTCGAAGAGTGAGTCCTGCGCGGTCCTGACGGCCGCCGGCTCCGGCTCTCGCCTTGGCTGCGAGGGGCCGAAAGCCCTCGTTGAACTCTCGGGTCGCCCCCTTGTCTGGTGGGCGGCCCGCGGCCTACGCGCCGGGGGAGTGGGGGCGATCGTCGTGACGGCCCCGGCCTCGTCCATCGAGGAATTTCGTAGTGCCCTGTCCGATATCGACGACCTGACCGTCGTCGCCGGCTCCGATCGCTCGCGTCAGGAGTCCGTGGCCCTCGGCCTGGCCGCACTCGGGCACTGCGAGGCAGACACGGTCGTCCTCGTGCACGACGCGGCGCGGCCCCTGACGCCCCCGCAGGTCACCGAGCGAGTCATCGACGCGGTTGCCGGCGGCGCGGGAGCGGTCATCCCGGTCCTGCCCGTCACCGACACCCTCAAGACCGTGGACGCGTCCGGCGTGGTCGTCGGCACGCCCCGTCGCTCCGACATGGTGGCCGTGCAGACCCCGCAGGGCTTCCGCTGGGATGTTCTCATTCGCGCACACGAGGAGGGCGCCTCCCTGGGCGCGGACGAGGCCCGGGCGGCCACGGACGACGCCGGCCTCGTCGAGGCGATCGGCGGGACCGTGCACACGGTCGCGGGCGACGAACGATCCATGAAGGTCACACGCCCCCTCGACCTGGCGCTCGCGCAGATCCTGGTCGCGGAGTAAACGGGTGCCTAAGCGCACTGCCCGGCTGGCGTTGGCGGTGCGCGCCTAGCACGCGCACCAGCGCGGCCCGGGCGGCGATATGTGTCAGCGGGCCGTCAAGATCTCCCATGCCATCCTGGCTCCCTCTGAGGATGACAGCATTGCAAGCTTTTCCGGCCGATTGTTGAAGTAGGTGACCAGGCTGTCCACCCGCGAAAGCGGTATGGGGATTCCTGTCATGTCGAACTCCATGTCGCGGTTGGCTCCGTCAGCGGACACGTACATGAGCGGAAGCTGATCGCCGATGTCGGGAATTGGACTGAAGCCCTTAATGGTCGGATGGCGCTCCCATGGAATACGTGTCGCGGACCTGTCGATGAGAGAACGGAACGCGACATCTTCAGGAGTGAACTCGATGATCGGGCCCTGATGGATTAGCCAGAGCCTGTGGGGTGAGGACATGAACATGAAATAGAACATCGTCGAGAACATGAGGCCCGTGATCAAGCTGAGGACAGCGCCGACGGCCGAGTGGGTCACCAGCACTTCGATGATGATCGCTATTGGAGCGCAGGCTATGCCGATGCCGAAGGCGATCTGTTTTACGCGAACGAGGGCGAGTGTGGGACGTATCGATATTCCCTTACCCTCTACGTGCACGATCCATCTGTCGTATCGGTGGAGTATCTGAGCGACTGCGAGAAACGTGGATGCGATGCCTAAGAGCAAGCAGTAGCCGGAGAAAAATAGCGCGATGCCACCCGGCATGTAGCCCGACAGTAACAAGAAGATGACCGCGGCCACCGGGAAGAAGATGGCGGGGCGGACTAAGTTGTTTACCTTGGCGTACTGCTTGTCGGCTTCCGAGGGGCTCACCAGCGTGCTGCGTGCCATCGTCTTCTCCTTCCTGGGTGACATCCCAGGGTATGGCATGGAGGCGACGAGTGTGCGTTCCTCCTGGCGTGTCGTGATGGCAGTGATCCTTGGCGGGCGGCTGGGTGCGCGCACGTAGGCAACGGCGGCTGAAATGAAGGCGACGAGGAGAATGCAGACGATAGCGAGCCCGTGACGCAGGCCGAGGGTGGGGAAACCGAGCGCGATGAGGGCGACGAGGACAAGTGCTGCCACGACTCCGACAGCATAGAAGCACGCGGGGACGATCCATGCTCGGCGCATGATGGCGTCAGCTTGGCTCGGGGTCAGAGGCCGGCGGATGAGCGTCAGGGAGCCGTCAGGAGCGAACGCACGAGCTGGGCGCCCTCCGGCAGGCCGAGCTTCGCGCGCTCCTCC
Source organism: Actinomyces sp. (assembly GCA_018375675.1). GTDB lineage: Bacteria > Actinomycetota > Actinomycetes > Actinomycetales > Actinomycetaceae > Pauljensenia. Next base: position 5,472 of record JAHACW010000041.1, read on the forward strand.
GGCTTGTCGACGAAGTAGTCGATGAGGCGCCGCAGCAGAACGAAGCGCATGGGGGCGCCCGTCATGTCAAAGACCAGGCCGTCCTCGAGACCGTCAACGGAGACATGCATATGCATGCACGGGAAGAAGGCATAATCCTCCGCGGTGAAACCTTCAATGCGGGGGTGCATGTCCCACGGGATAGGCGTCGGGGAGCTGTCTGTGAGCGGGTGAATCTCCATGTGATCGGGCGAGAACACGATGAATGGGCCGCGGTGAATACAAGAGGGGCGCCACGGATTGCTGACGCACAGCGTGAAAGATATTGCCGACAGGAGAAATCCGCAGAGAATATGAATGATCGCGTGCACGATCGGGACCTGAAGTGCTAGCTCGACGATGAGGGAGATCGGTCCGGCGGTGATTCCGAAAGCGTAGGAGTAACGACGCACACGAACCTGAATAAGGGATGGATAGAGTGCCATTCCTCGTGGCTCCGCGTGCACGACCGGTCCCCTGCGACGGCGAACGGACTCCACGATGCCGATCACGAGGGATGCTGGGCCTATCAGGAGGCAATAGATAAACAACAAGACGAGCAGGCTGGGCGGCAGAATCCCGCCTAAGAAAAACAACGCGATCGCCGCGACGGGACAAGCGGCTGCGATGAAATACCAGTTGAGGGGCTCCATTTGGCGCCCGCCGGCAACGGGAACGCTCAACATCGGGCTTTGCTCCATCGTCTTCTCCTTCCTGGGTGACATCCCAGCATATGGCATCCGGTCAGGTCGCGCTGGCGGTTCCCGGGCCTCGTTCCTGGGGCGGCCCGAGGAGTAAGTGAGCTACGAAACGTGGTAGGTTCACCCTGGACGCACACGCGCCGCCGAGCACTCCCCATCGAAGGAGCCCGATCCCATGAGCACAACGCCCGCTACCCCACATCGCGTCATCACGCGCAAAGTCGTCGACTGGGCGGCCTGGGACTGGGGCAGCGCCGCCTTCAACGCGGTCGCCACGACCTTCGTGTTCACGACCTACCTGACCAGCGACGGCGTCTTCACCGACTCGGGTACGGCCTCGACGTGGCTGAGTAACGGCATGACGATCGCGGGACTGTTCATCGCCCTGCTGGCCCCCATCACCGGCCAGCGCGCCGATCGACGAGGCCGGGGCGGAGTCTGGCTCGGATGGTTCACGGGCGCGGTCGTCGTTTGCATGCTCGCCATGTACTTCGTGCACCCCGAGTCGGTCCTCGGGCCCCAGGGTGCGCTCATGCTGGGTATTGCGCTGCTGGGCCTGGGTAACGTGTTCTTCGAGTTCGCCTCGGTGAACTACAACGCGATGCTCAACCATCTGGGCGAGAAGGAAGACCGCGGCAAGATCTCCGGCTTCGGCTGGGCGGCCGGCTATATCGGCGGCATCGTCCTGCTGCTCATCCTCTACGTCGGCCTCATCGGCGTGAACCTGCTGAACGTGCCCACCGACGCGCACTTGAATATCCGCATCTCCATGGTGATCGCCGCCCTGTGGCTCGGCGGCTTCGCGATCCCCGTCATCGTGAACCCCCCGCTGCCCAAGAAGGTCCATGCCGGCGGCGATGGCGAGTCGATCATCGACTCCTACAAGCTCCTGTGGCGCACCGTGCGCACCCTCAAGAACGAGGCCCCGCACACCCTCTTCTTCCTCATTGCCTCCGCTGTCTTCCGCGACGGCCTCGCCGGCGTCTTCACCTTCGGCGCCGTCCTGGCCAAGACCGCCTTCGGCTTCAGCGCCAGCCAGGTCATGATCTTCGCGATCGCCGCGAATATCGTCGCCGGCCTCGCGACCGTGGCCTTCGGCTGGGTCGACGACAAGATCGGCCCGAAGAAGGTCATCATCCTGTCCCTGTGCGCGATGGTCGTCGCCGGCTTCGGCGTCTTCTTCCTGCACGCCCGCGGCCCCGCCGTCTTCTGGAGCCTCGGCCTGGTCCTCTGCGTCTTCGTCGGCCCCACGCAGTCCGCGTCGCGTTCCTTCCTGTCGCGCATCATTCCCGCCGGCCGCGAGGGCGAGGTCTTCGGCCTCTACGCGACGACCGGCCGCGCCGTGTCCTTCATGGCGCCCGCCATGTACAGCGTCTTCCTCATGCTCGGCAAGCGCATGACGCCCGCCGGCGAGGACTACACCTACTGGGGCATCCTCGGCATCATGCTGATCCTCGGCGTGGGCCTGGCCCTCACGATCCCCGTGAAGGCGGACCGCGCTACGCTCCACCACATGGAGGACTGAGCTCCTCGACGAGGCTCCGCGCCCGACAACGATACGTCCCCGACGCAACCGAGTGAGTCTCGGGCGTCGGGGACGATCCTATGTCGATCCCCTTAGTGGGTGTCGGGCGTGAAGGCAATAACCGATCCGCTGCGAGCCCCGACGAGCAAGTCGTCGTAAACCCACACGAAGTTCGTCGCCTCGTTCAGGTCCTGCGACACGTACGTCATCGGGTCCTCCGCGTTGAAGAAGAACGAGTCCGTGAGGTTCTCTGAGTAGCCCTGGATGTAGAGCGCCTTGCCGTCTGAGCTGGCGCGCACCTGAGCGACGGACCAACCAGCTCCCCCTCGAGTCTCACGGAACGACTCGCCCGGGTTGAGCGTGAGGTTCTTTCCGTTGCTGAGAGTGAGCGACAGGAGATAGCCGTTGTCATCCTTGGAATAGGAGCGCTCCAGAGTACCCGACGTCCACCGGACGTTGCCCTGCGTCAAGAAGGCTCCGACGTCTGCCACGCTCGGGAGATCGCGGTCGGTCGTTGGGAACTTATCGAGCTCCCAACCGGCGTTGAACGTGCCGACAACCTGGCCCGCGGTGTTGTAGGCGATGGTGTCCTTCTCTCCAGCCACGAGGAGTCCGTCGCTCGCCAGCGTGACCCTTGAGGAGGACGGGACTCTTGCGGAGGGGGCATCCCCGAGCGTCGTGAGAGCACCCGTGGCCGGGTTGATGATCTGCGGGGCGTGGTGGGCCTCGTCGACGGGGACGACCACGGCGGTGTCCGCGCCGGTGCCGATCACGGCCGTCGTGGGATTCGTCAGGGGTGTGTGGGCGAGACCCATGCGGCGCTGGGGCGAAGTCTGAGTGGTCCACAGCGTCGTCCACGCTCCCGAGTCACGGGACCATCCGGAACACGAACTGAAGGTGTCGCAGGTGACGAGAACACCGCCCGCCACCCCCATCGGTAGGTCGAAGCCCCAGGGGGCCTGCGTCTGCTGCCCGGTCGAGCGATCGACGATCATGTCGCTGAGAAGGATCTCGTCCTGGGTCAAGACGGAGGAGGGGAATGCCTCGGCGCGAATCCGGGACGGCTTCGGCCCGGTCGTACTCCACTGAGCGACCGGCTCGGTGCCCGAGACGTCGTAGGTGGACACGGTGGCCACGGCCTCGGCGCCGCTTCCGTAGGACAGCACGTACAGGGTGGAACCTTCGGCGATTAGCTGCGCGGGGAGGAGGGAGTCGTCCTGAGCGGGAAGTGTCCACGCCGTCGCAAACCCTGAGGCCCATGCGCTTGACAGCACGTTCGTGTGGGTGGCCTGTCCGTGGTAGCCGATTACGTCCGGCCGTGCCGTGCGTTCAGGGCCGGTGTAGTGCGGAGGTGGGGTCGCAGCCGGGCCGGGGAGCTGGAGGGCACTCGTACTCAGCGAGAAAGAGGCGGAAGCGCCGAAGATCGAGACGAAAGCGGCGCTGAGCAGGAAGAAGCGCGTCTTCCGCGAACGTCTGGGCTGAGGGGAGCCAGCCCCGTACTGGAGGTCGTTGGTGCTCACAAGCTGTGCCTTTTCTATCGTTGCTCGGTGCAGGGAGTCATGAGGCCTTCGGCGTGAATGCCACGATGCCGTCGATCGTCACGCCGATGGCCAGGTCATCGAAGGCCCACGAAATGTCTTCCGCGTCGCGGAACTCGTCCGATCCGTGTCCCTGTCCGCTCGCGGTGTCGAAGAAGAACCTATTGCCCCTGTTGGCGTGATCGACGGACTCGATGTACACGACCGACGTGTCGGCGCTGGCGCGGACCTCGGAGGGCCAAAAAGTGCTGACGTAGTGATTCTGGTCGTTCTTCTGGGGATCAAGAGTGAAGGCGGGGCTACCGTCGCTCGGCGTCACCGTGATGCTGAAGGGGGTGCCCGCCGCTGCGTTGGTTGGGGCGGTGACCGATGCGTTTGTCCACGCCGGGCGAGCGCCGCTCAGGAATTCTGTGAGCTCAGCCGTGGTAGGCATCCGCCCGTCACGTGTTGGCATCCTCTTCGTCTGCTTGTAGGCCTGGGTCCCCGTGATGAAGCCATCGGCGTCGTAGGTGACGAAGAGGTCATCGTTGAAAGCCAGGAGTCCATCGCTGGTGATAACAAAAGATACAACGTTGTTCTGCCTGTCCCTGAAGGGGCTGACAGATCCGATGTCCGTGACCTGCCCGGTTCGCGGATCGAGGAGCTGGGCCAGGTGTGTCTGTGAATCGGCGGGCAGGACGATGGACTGGTGCTCTCCGGTACCGATCACGGGCGTATCGGGGTAGGTGAGCTTGTCTAACGTGGACAGGGCGCCCTTCTGGCTGGCAGTGGTTGTCTCCCACTGGCGCTCCCACGACGAGGCCTCCTGCGTCCAGCCCGAGCACGCCTGTTTCTTATCGCAGGCCACGATAATGCCGTCAACGGCCGCGATCGCCTCCGACCCCTCCCAGGGGGCCAAGGACTGTGCCCCCGATGCTTTGTCGATGATGATGCTGCCAACGATGAACTGATCCCCGTCGAACACGAAGCTGGGGCGTCCGAACGACTCGGGGAGGGGACCCGTCGTGCGCCACAGCTCGCGCGGCTGCTCGGAGGAGATGTCGAAGGCCGCGGCGGTAGCCTGGTGGGCGGCGGGATCGGGGTCTTCGAAGAGGGCATACAGGGTGGTGTCCTCCACGGCCACGAGTGCCCGGGAGCCGTACTTCGTGGAGGGGAATGGGATCCTCCACGCCGTCTCGACGCCCGAGGCCCAGGCGGGGGAGATCGATCCCGTGCTCACGGCGTCCCCCGAGTACCCGGCGGTGGGCATCGAGGTGTATGACCGCTGATCATCCGGTGTTGAGGGCGACGACGTGAGCCAGTTGATGCCGAAGACTGCGGTCATGGCGACGGCGGTCAGAAGCACGACGAGGAGAACCGTCATCCCGCGTTTTCTCGCGCGAGGTTGGGATCCGTCGGGCTGGGGGATTGGGGGCGCTCCGCTGGGCGGCACCCACTCCGCGGCTTGCGGGGGGACGCCGGTGCCCGTGTGATCGTCATTGGCCATGAGTAGTTTCTATCACACGGCAGTGTCGATGTGATAACCGGATGTTGACCTCAGGATGACGCCGGTACGAACGCCTTGATGCCGCTCTTGGTCATGCCGATGAGCATGTCGTCGAAGACCCAGGTCAGCTGCGTGGCCTCCGTGAGGCTTCTCGACGAGTCCGACGACCCGTCGGTGGTATCGATGACGTAGCTGGTCGTGTCCCGGGGGCTGAAGGACCTGACATACAGGGCCGATCCATCGGTGCTGACGCGCAGGTCCTCCGGGGTGAAGGAGCAGTCATCGTTCATGCGCAGGCGTGCGGTATCGGGGATGGGGGCCTCGCGCGTCGAGTCGTCGGCCGTCAGGGCCACCTCGAGTGAGCACTCGCCGGTGCCGGTCACGCGCGCCGTCCCCGATGCCCACTCTGCTCTGCCCTGCGTCATGAATGCCTCGATCTGCGACGTGGTCGCATGAGTTCCGTCCATGCTGGGCACGCCCAGATTGTGCTCGGCTGTGAACGTCGACTGGAAGTTGCCCTCGCTGTCGAAGACTGAGGCGCGAGACGTGGATTTCTCGAAGATGATGAAGCCGTCGGAGGCGACCTCGACCAGTCGATCCGTGGCGTCCCCATCGGGACTGCTCAGGGTTGTGACGGCTCCGGAATGGACGTCGATGATCTGCGGGAGTTCATTGCTGGCGGTGGGAACCAGGATGGAGGTGCGCTCGCCGCTGCCGGAGACGACGGTGCCCGCGGGAGCAAAGCCCCGATTATCCGTATCCACACCTTGCGTGTTCTGTGTCGCCGTGGTCGTCGTCCACAGGTTCGTCCACTCGTCGCCCTCCTGCTTCCAACCGCTGCACGTCGTCGTGGTCGAGCACGTCACTACGATGTTTTCGGCAAAGGCGAGGGGAAAGTCCGTTCCCCAGGGGGCCGAGGCCTCGTCCCCCGTCGCCTTGTCGAGGATGGTGCCTCGGAAAAAGATCTGGTTGTCACCTGAGACGAACGCCGGCGCGTAGTCGGACTGGGCAGCCGGGGTGTCCGTGCTGACAGGTGTTGCCCAGAGGGGTTGGGGCATGCGCCCGGTCAGGTCGTAGGCCCCAACAGTGTAGGTGGAACTATTCGCGTGCATAGCGACGCCGTAGGCCACATACAGGGTCGAGCCCTCCACGTACATCGGGTGGGTCACTGCTGCCAAGCCACTGGGCTTGGGGATTGTCCACGCGGTACTAATACCCGCGGCCCATGCGGGGGACAGGGTGTGCGTGTTTTGTGCGGTGCCGCTGTAACCGGGTGACGGCGCTGTCGGTGCCTGCGTGCTTGCCAGGTACGGGACCTTGACGGGAGCCGGGGTATTGGTATGACTGGCGATGTGGTTCAGGCGAGAGATGAGGAGGATGGCGGAAAAGATGAGCCAGAACGCGAGCTTGAGTCGCGCGGCGGTTGTTTTGTTGTTGTCCTCGCTCTGGGGTTGGCTGGGTGCCGGGGCCGTGGCGGTCGTAGTGGCCGTGGCGGTGGTGGTGACGGGCTCCGCCTGGGTCGAGGTCGCGACCGCTCTCGTGGGTGTGGAGGCGGTCGTGCGTTTCGTTGCAGTTGAGCGCGTGCGAGATCCCCGGCGGCCGGGAGGAGCGTATTTGCTCAGTTCGGTCTTGGAGTAGGCGTGGGGCGTGTCCAACGCGGGAGTAAAGAGTGCGGCCGGATCGGCCTGTGCCGAGGCGTTGGAACCCGCCCGGGTTGCCCCGGCCTCGTCGTCGCCGGAAGGAGGGGCGAACCTGAGGAGTTCGTCCCCCTCGCTCGAGGAGTCGATGTGCGGCTCGTCGTTGCTCATGAGGCGTTTGTATCACACGGCAGTGTTGGCATGGTAACCGGATGGTGACCTCAGGAGGACGCCGGAACGAACGCCTTGAGGCCGTCCTCGGTCATGCCGATGATCATGTCGTCGAAGACCCACATGATCTGTTTCGGCGAGTTGAGTTCGGGTGACGTGTAGATGAGGCCGTTGGCGGTATCGATGAAGTATCGGCTCTTGTCCTGGTAGGTGAAGGTATCGGCGTAGAGAACCGAAGCGTCCGCGCTGACGCGGACCTCCTTTGGTTCGAAGTAGCACGAGCTGGTCATGTACGTGCTCAGCGCTCCGGGGACTGGGGTCGTGTGCGTCGATCCGTCAGAGGAGAGCGTGACCTGGATGGAACAGTCGTTCTTGCCCACGAGGGCTACCGTGCCCGTCGACCAATTCGCGCGCTGGTAGGTCATGAAGGTCGTCAGGTCCGCGGTGCTCGGGTAGGTACCGTCACGGCTTACTGCGGGCGCAAACGCCTGACCTTTGGAAGTGAAGGTGGATTGGAGGGTTCCCGCACTGTCGAAGGCCATTCCCTGTTTCTGGCCGATGTCGAGGACGACGAAGCCGTCGCTTCCCACCTCGACATAGTGACCAGTGCCTGGCGTGCCGGGTTCGGGCAGGGTCGTTGCCTCGCCGGTATGGATGTTGATGATCTGCGGGGATTCCTCCCAGGTGGAGGGAACCAGGACGGAGGCGAGTTCACCCGTGCCGGAGCGCGTGGTGCCCGCGGGCGCATAGCCTAAACTCTGGTTACTCAACCCGTAGGACGTCTGTGGGTTCGTTGTCGTTGTCCACAGAGTTGTCCAGTCGCCGGAGGCATGCGTCCATCCGCTGCACGAGGATGTCGTCGAGCAGGTCACCACGATGCCGTCGGCCTGCGCGAGGGGAAACTCCTTGCCCCATGGGGCCTGTGTCTGCTCGCCGGTCGCCTTGTCGATGACCAGGTCGTGGAAAAAGAGCTGGTTCTCGCCCGACACGAATGCGGGTGAGTACGTCTTGATTGCCGAGCTTTCCGTGGGGCCGACCCTGTCCCAGAGGAGGGTGGGTTCCTCCCCGGACAGGTCGTAGGCCAGAGTCCTGATGGCGGAACCAATCTGGCCCTCGATCGTGGCGTAGCCGGCGATGTAGAGGACCTGGCCCTCGACGAACATCTGCGGCTCGAACTGAGTCATTTCTGCAGGCAGCTCGAGCGTCCACGCGGTGGCCACGCCCGAGGCCCACTGCGCAGAGATGGAATGCGTGTTCGTGGCGCTCCCGCGGTATCCGGGGGAGCGGGCCGGCAGATCTGCCGCATGCTCGCGCACCTCGGAGTTCGCCTGTGTGCTGGCGCTCGACGAGGTTTGCGTGCCCCAAGGTGTCGATGATGAACCGTCGCGAGTAGACGAGAGAAACGACGCGCCGAAGCTGATCGCGATGAGAGCGACGAATGCGATGAGGAGGTTCGGCTTTTTCTGCCTCGGGGGCACCGAGGCTCGCGGGGTCCTCGCGGGCGTAGACCCGACGGTGATGGCCGGCTGCGGTGCCTGCGTTGCTGAGGGCTGCCTCCTCGGCGAGGCCGTGGCGGTGGTCGGCCTCGATGCCCGCTTGATTCCGGACCGTTTTTGCGGCGATGCCGTGGCAGCTTTGTGGGAGGCGCTGTGCGTCCGGGCTGTTGCAGCTCCCGCCGTCGGTGCAGGTCCCGCCTCAGGGACTGCGTCTGGCTGAGGGACGTCGGTCGGCTCGGGCGGCGTGACGGTGAGGAACTGGTCGAGGTCCGGCATCACCACCTCTGGTACCACTACCTCGGGCATCGTCAGCTCCTGCAACGCTTCCAACTCTGGCAGCGGCGGAAGTTCGGGTAGATCCGCGATCCCTGGAAGATCCTCAAAGTCCGGGAGATCAGGAATATCGACCTGTGACATGTCATCCCACGCGTCGGAGGAACGAACGCGCGTGGGGTCGTCGGATGTGTGGTGCAGGTCGTCGTTGCTCATGACACGTTTCTACCACGCTGCGCACCCGGCGGGTGCTCGCGGGTTACCCCTCGGCGCGCACCATGAGGACGCTCGCCAGCGCGGCCACGCCCTCGCCTCGGCCCGTGAAACCCAGGTGATCCGAGGTCGTCGCCGACACGGTGACCGTGCCCCCGGCGATCTCGCTCATGACCGCGCAGGCCTCGGGCAGTCGCGCGGCCATACGAGGCCGGTTCCCCACGACCTGAACGGTCGCGTTGCCGAGCACCCAGCCGGCCTCGGCGGTCATGCGGCGAACCTCCTGAAGGAGCGTGCGCCCCGAAGCACCCGCCCACTCCGGGCGGTCGACACCAAACACCGTTCCGAGCTCGCCCAGCCCAGTGGCCAGCAGCATCGCATCGCACAGCGCGTGCGCGGCCACGTCCGCGTCCGAATGGCCCTCAAGGGGGCGCTCGCCCGGCCACTCGAGACACGCGACCATCAGAGGGCGCGGCGAGTCGGGTGCGGCGAACGCGTGGACGTCGACCGCTTGGCCGATGCGGAAAGGCAGATCAGTCATGGAACCAGGGTAGCGTCACGAGGAAGTCGGCGTGAAGGCGATGAGGCCCTCATCCGTCAGCCCGACGAGTAGGTCGTCGTAGACCCACGTGAGGTTCTGTGCCGCCGTCAAATCGGTCGAGGTGTAGGCCTTGTTGTTTGCCATGTCGAAGAAATAGACGGTCTGTTCCTTGTATCCGATCTTCTGAACGAACGCGGCGGTTCCGTCGGCGCTCGCACGAGCGTGCGTGGGCGCGAACTGGCAGAAGCTCCCGTAGCTGTCTGCGATCCCCTTCATTCCCTCCGCAGAATAGGTTGCGGCACCGGCCGTCGTGTGCAGGGTGAGGACCTCGCACTTGTCTCCGCTCGCCTCCATCATGCCCGTCGTCCAGGGAGTCTTACCCGAGGTGAAGAAGGCCTCCAGGTCACTCAGGGTCGGCACGGCGCCGTCATCCGTGTAGACCTTGTTCTTGGTATTGCGGTTAAAAGCAGAGATGAGCGTGCCGGTGACATCATACTTTTCGAGCTGATTGGCCTTTTTGTCCACGATGAGGCCATCCGCTGTCGGATACAGTGCGGTGAGGCTCGAGCGCTGTTTGAAACGGCCCTCAGCCCCGAGCGTCGTCACGACACCCGTGTGGGCGTTGACGATCTGCAGGTTCCTGTAGTCATCGACGGGCACGATCACGGAGGCATCCTCGCCTGATCCGATTGTGGGGGGCACCTCCAGCTCCCGGGCTTTGGAGTGATTCGATTGATGCCCCGTGATGCTCTGCCACAGGCGCTCCCACGAGCCGGAGGAATACGTCCACCCCGAGCAGGTCTCGTAGTCCGAACAGGTCACCAGGATGTCGTCGACCATGGCCATCGGCTGGTCGTCCTCCCATGGCCCCTCCGCCTGAATGCCCGTTGACTTCGAGACGAGGATGTTACCGACGATCAGCCACTGGCCGGCGGAGACAATGCTGAAATTCGACGTATTAGGTGTCAACCGCACAGAAGCATCCGACGATGTCCACAGCACGCTAGGTGTGGAGGAAGAGACATCGATGGCCGCGATTGAGAACGATCTATTCGTATCGGACAGAGACGCCATGTAGATCGTCGTTCCATCGGCAAACAGCCGGGTCTGCGTTCTATGTTCCTGCCCCATGTCGCTACGAGGATCGGCGAGAACCCATGCGACGCTCACGCCCGCAGCCCACTCCGACGAGAGAACGTTCGTGTTGGTGGCCGACCCCTTGTAGCCCTGAACGGAGATGGGGCCGCTACTGATACTGCTGAAGGAGGGTGTGTTCGCCATGAGCCTGGGCAAAGCGAGAACAAGGACGACGACCGCGAGGACTGCACCGATAATGACCTTCGTACTCAGCAGCCGCCGGTACAAGGCATTGCGTGCGAGGCGCTGCGGATCGCGCGTCCTGCGCGGAGGACGAAGGCCTTTCCGGGGTGCGCTCGCGGGGGACGAGGCCTTGTGAGGAGACGCCGACGAGCGGGGTGTCGTTGCCCGCTTGGTGCTGGTGACGAGCGAACCCAGGACTGGCTTCAACGACGAGGCGACGCCCGACTGCCCCGTCGCAGTGCCCTCTGACTGCCCGATTGTGGGCGCAAAGCGATCGGAGACCGGCGAGGCGCCGGTTGAAGCCGCACGGTCTGCGGGCTGCTCGTCGGCGCTCTGCGTCGTCGGCTCGCTTCCGGGCGCGGGGGCGGAATTTGCGTCCGGGGGAGCCCAGCGGGAAAAGTCGTTGCTCACACCATGTTTCTACCACACGCCCCTAGGGAGCCTCACACGATCCTGCGCCCCGGCCTCGTCCCACGCATGTGACGAGGAACGGGCGCCCTCGCAGGCCACGCCCCCTCTCCGATAGGATCGACCCGTGCGCTATATTTCGACCCGACGCGGCCCCAACACGCCCACCCGTTCTTTCAGTGACATCCTCCTGGAAGGCCTCGCCCCCGACGGTGGCCTCTACCTGCCCGAGGAATACCCGACGCTGTCTCGCTCCGATCTGGACGAGCTGCGCATCGTCCTGCGCGAGGACGGCTACGCGGCTATGGCCGCCGGTGTCATTTCCCTGTTCGTCGACGACATCCCCGCCGACGACCTGAGCGCGATCACGGCCCGCGCCTACCGCACCCCCGCCTTCTCCGACCCCCAGATCGTCCCCGTCGACGCCCTGGAGGGCGCCGGCCTGCACCTCGCCCACCTGTCGAACGGCCCCACGGCCGCCTTCAAGGACATGGCGATGCAGCTCCTCGGCGAGCTCTTCGAATACGAGCTCACCCGCTGCGGCGACTGGCTCACCATCGTCGGCGCCACCTCCGGCGACACCGGTTCCTCCGCCGAGTACGCGCTGCGAGGCCGAAAGGGTCTCTCCGTCGTCATGCTTACCCCCGCCGGCCGCATGACCGCGTTCCAGCGCGCCCAAATGTTCTCCCTTCTGGACGAGAACATCGTCAACGTCGCCGTCGACGGCGTCTTCGACGACTGCCAGGACCTCGTCAAGGCCGTCAACATGGACGCCGATTTCAAGGCCACCTGGCACGTGGGCGCCGTCAACTCCATCAACTGGGCGCGCCTGCTCGCCCAGGTCTGCTACTACGTGGCCACCTGGCTGCGCGTTACCGAGGAGGGGCCCGACGCCTCGTCGAAGGTCAGCGTCGTCGTGCCCTCGGGCAACTTCGGCAACGTGTGCGCCGCCCACATCGCACGCCAGATGGGCGTGCCGCTGGGCACCCTCGTCGTCGCCACCAACGAGAACGACGTCCTCGACGAGTTCTTCCGCACCGGTGTCTACCGCCCCCGCTCCTCCGCGGACACGCTGGCGACCTCCAGCCCGTCCATGGACATCTCCAAGGCCTCGAACTTCGAGCGCTTCATCTTCGACCTCATGGGACGCGACGGCGACGCCACCCGCGCCCTGTTCGACGAGGCCCTGGCCCGCGACGGCTACTTCGACCTGTCCGGCACGCCCGAGTTCGCCACCCTGCGCGACACCTACGGCTTCATCTCCGGCACCTCCTCGCATGCCGACCGCCTCGCCGAGATCGCGCGCACGGAAAAGGAAAGCGGCTACCTCCTCGACCCGCACACGGCCGATGGCGTGCACGTCGCCCGCGCGGTGCGCCCGCAGATCGAGGGCCCGCTCGTCGTCATGGAGACCGCGCTGCCCGTCAAGTTCGCCGACACGATCCTCGAGGCCACCGGCCACCTCCCGCCCGTGCCCGAGCGCTTCGAAGGCATTGAAGGCCGCGAAGAGCGCGTCACGCCCCTCGCCAACTCCGTCGAGGATCTTAAGGCGCTCATTCGCGAACGCGTGCGCCCCGGCGCCTGAGTTTTCTTTCACTCGACGAGGCCCGAGTCCCCACCTGCGAACCCGCGCTGTTGCGTGGGTGGGGCCCGGGCCTCGTTACATACTCCCGGGGAGCGCCCGTTTCCCTCGCCTCCCCTCCCTGCCAGGTAGGATTGATGCCATGCTGCACCTGTACGACTCCAAGAGCGCCCGCATCCAGCCCCTGAACCCGGTCACCCCCGGCAAGGTCGGCATCTACCTGTGTGGCGCCACCGTGCAGGGATCCCCGCACGTCGGCCACCTGCGCGCCGCCGTCTCCTTCGACACGCTGATCCGCTGGCTGCGCCGCAGCGGCTACGAGGTCACCTACGTCCGCAACGTCACCGACATCGACGACAAGATCCTGAACAAGTCGGCCGAGGCCGGCTGGGATTGGTGGGCCTGGGCCTACCGCTTCGAGCGCGAATTCACCGAGGCGTACGAGACCCTCGGCGTGCAGGCTCCCACGTATGAGCCGCGCGCCACCGGCCACATTCCCGAGCAGCTCGACCTCGTCCAGCGCCTCATCGACGCGGGTCACGCCTATTCGGATGGGCGCGGCAACGTCTACTTTGACGTCCATTCCCAGGCCGACTATGGCTCGCTCACCCGCCAGCGCCTGGCCGACATGCGCACCACCGAGGACGACGCTCAAATCGACGAGGCCGTCGAGGCCGGCAAGCGCGACCCCCGCGACTTCGCCCTCTGGAAGGCCACCAAGCCCGGCGAGCCCGAGACCGCCTCGTGGGACAGCCCCTGGGGACGCGGCCGACCCGGCTGGCACCTCGAGTGCTCCGCCATGTCTCGGCGCTACCTCGGCGACGAATTCGACATCCACGGCGGCGGTATCGACCTGCGCTTCCCGCACCACGAGAACGAGCAGGCCCAGTCCCACGGCGCCGGCTGGGAGTTCGCGCGCCTGTGGGTCCACAACGCGTGGGTGACCACCAAGGGCGAGAAGATGTCCAAGTCGCTCGGCAACGTCCTGTCGATCGGCGCGCTCACCGAGGAGTACCCGGCCGTCGCCGTGCGCTGGGCCCTGTCGACGGTCCACCACCGCTCCGCCATCGAATGGGGCGCCGAGACGCTGCCCGCCGCGCACGCCGCCTGGGAGAAGTTCTCCACCTTCGTGGCCCGCGCCATCGAGGCCGCCGGTGAGGCGCCTGCCTCCGAGATTGCTCTGAGCCCCGCCGACCTGCCCGAGGCTTTCGTTGCCGCCATGGATGACGACCTCAACGTCGCCGGCGCGCTCGCCGTCCTGCACGAGCACCTCAAGGCTGGCAACGCCGCGCTTGCTTCCGGGGACGTGTCCGGTGTGTACCGCGAGCAGGTCCTGGTTCGCTCCATGCTGGACGTGCTGGGCCTTGATCCGGCCTCCGAGCAGTGGCGCGGACAGGCCGGCATCGGCGCGGGTGCTTCCGGCGCGGCTGCGGCCGAGCACTCGGCGCTGGACGCGCTGGTCCAGGCTGTGTTGGAGGAGCGGGCGGCTGCCCGCGCCGCCAAGGACTGGGCGCGCGCCGACGAGCTGCGCGACCGCCTGGCCGCCGCCGGCGTCACCGTCGCGGACGGCCGCGACGGCGCGACGTGGAGTGTCGGCTGATCTGCGGCTTCTGACAGCTGTCGCCTGACGCGTGTGCCGCCTGGTCCCAATGGGGCCGGGCGGCTTCGCGTTGCTCGTTGCCTCGACAGATCTCCGGCCTGCCGCATGACCTGCCTTGCTGGGCCTGGCCGCTGTGTGTGCCGGTGGGCGGCGGCCCGCCCGCGAGATCGCCACACGCGAGCCTGCGGCTCGGAGTGGTCGATCTCGAGGCCCGCCCTGGCCCTG
>JAHACW010000042.1 GCA_018375675.1 Actinomyces sp.
CTATGTCGCACGCTCGATGGGCGCGAGTGATGTGGGCACATACAATGGGGCCTCAGACGAAAGGGGAATGCCATGTCGGACGCGTCGAGCACCTATTCCGCGGTCGTGGAGGACATCCTCAAGCTTGTGTGGAGCGCTGAGGAGGCTGGCCGTGACGGCGTCAAGCCCAAGGATGTCTCCGAACACATGGGCGTTGTCCCTTCAACGGCAACGGAGAACATTCAGCGCCTGGCTCGCCAGGGCCTCGTCACGCACGAGCGTTACGGCCGCGTGCGGCTGACCCCGCAGGGGCGCGCGATCGCCCTGGGTATGGTGCGCCGCCACCGCCTGCTCGAAACGTACCTGCACGAGGCCCTCGGTTTTTCCTGGGACGAGGTGCATGAGGAGGCCGAGATTCTGGAACATGCGGTCTCTGATCGGCTTCTCGACCGTCTCGACCGAGTCCTCGGCTACCCGAGTCGTGACCCGCACGGTGACCCGATCCCGCGAGCCGACGGCTCGAGCGATGATATCGCCGGCAGCCCCCTGGACACGCTCGACGTCACCGCTGGGGGAGTTGTCGACCGGCTGCCCGACCGTGACCCCGAAGCGTTGCGTGCGTGGGAGGAAGCCGGCCTCGTGCCCGGCGCCCACATCACCGTCGTTGCGTCCGATGCTGGGGGAGTGACCGTCCTGCTCGAGGATGGGCAGATGCTCCTCCTTGACCCCGCCCAGGCCTCGGACATCGTCGTCCGGGACTAAGCCGCACCGGCACGCCGGCTTCCCATTGACGAGGCCCGGAAACGATCCAGCCCACCTGACCGAGGCGGCCGGGCGGGCTGGGAGCGCACTCTTGGGGCGCGCAGATGGGGGAGCACAGTCCTCAGGCGAGGGCCGCTGATCCCATTGACGGGGGCACGTGGCGGCCGTGTCCGGCGGACAGGAGCGCCTCGCGCAGGGCGGTGATCGCGCTATCGAGTTCCTCGTCGCTGGCGGGGGCTGCCTTGGACAGGAGAATGTCGGTCTCGTCGCGCAGGGGGATCACGTGCAGGTGGGTGTGGGGCACCTCGAATCCCGCGATTGCCAGGCCGGCGCGAGGCACGCCGAACGCGGCCTTCTGCGCCAGTCCGATCGTGCGGGCCACGGTCATGAGGTGGGCGGCGACGTCCGAGGGAGCGTCCGTCCATGCGTCGTATGCGGTGCGCGGAACCACCAGGACGTGGCCCGGCGAGGTCGGCTCGATCGTTGCGAAGGCAACGCACAGGTCGTCGGCCCACACGAAGCGGCCGGGCCACACCCCCGTGATGATGTTGTCGAAGATAGTGCTCATGCGACTATTGTCACCTATTCGCGCTCACTTCGGTAGGTGGGCGCGTCCGGCGGGGCGCGCGGGCGTGAACTACCCTGGTGGGGAGTATTGTTACGCGACCCATCGTTAAGCGAGGAACGCACAGATGAGCGAAAATCCGCAGAGTGCCCCGGCCCAGCGCTACACCGCTGAGCTCGCAGGTCAGATCGAGACGAAGTGGCAGGACCGCTGGGAGGAGCTGGGCACGTTCTACGCGGACAACCCCACGGGCGACCTGGCTGGCCCGCTGGCCTCCCACAACCCCTTCTTCATTCTCGACATGTTCCCCTACCCCTCGGGTAAGGGCCTGCACGTGGGGCACCCGCTGGGCTACATCGCGACCGACACGCTGGCACGCTACCGCCGCATGAAGGGCGACAACGTCCTGTACACGATGGGCTACGACGCCTTCGGCCTGCCCGCCGAGCAGTACGCTGTCCAGACCGGCCAGCACCCGGCCATCACCACGAACCAGAACATCGCGAACATGCGCCGCCAGCTGCGCCGCATGGGCCTGTCCCATGACTCGCGCCGTTCCTTCGCCACGACCGACATCGAGTACGTGCACTGGACGCAGTGGATCTTCCTGCAGGTCTTCAACTCCTGGTTCGATCCCGAGGCCACGGCCCCCGACGGCTCCCAGGGCGCGGCCCGCCCGATCACCGAGCTGATCGCCAAGCTCGAGTCCGGCGAGATTCGCCCCGAGGACGGCTCCGATTACAACTCCCTGGACCGCGCCGCCCAGGCGAAGATCGTTGACTCCTTCCGCCTCGCCTACGTCTCCGAGGCCCCCGTCAACTGGTGCCCGGGCCTGGGCACGGTCCTGGCCAACGAAGAGGTCACCGCCGACGGCCGCTCCGAGCGTGGCAACTACCCGGTCTTCAAGCGCAACCTGCGTCAGTGGATGATGCGTATCACCGCATACGGTAAGCGCCTGTCCGACGACCTCGACACAATCAACTGGCCCGAAAAGGTGCGCACGATGCAGCGCAACTGGATCGGCCGCTCCGAGGGCGCGACCGTCCGCTTTGATGTGCCCGGCGCGCGCGAGGCCGGCGCTTCCCTCGACTCCCTGGACGTCTACACGACGCGCCCCGACACGCTATTCGGCGCGACCTTCATGGTCGTGGCCCCCGAGCACCCGATCCTTGGTGGAACCGTCGGTGGCGACGCCGGCGACGAGGCTTCCCTCACCCTGCCCGCCTCCTGGCCCGAGGGCACGAAGGACGCGTGGACGGGTGGCGCCGCCTCCCCGAAGGAAGCCGTGAGCGCTTACCGCGCCCAGGCCGCCGCGAAGTCCGAGGCCGAGCGTGCTGACGAAGAACGCACCAAGACTGGTGTGTTCACCGGCCTGTTCGGCATCGATCCGGTCAACGGCCGCCCCGTTCCGATCTTCGTTGCCGACTACGTCCTGTGGGGCTACGGCACCGGCGCCATCATGGCCGTTCCCGCGCACGACGACCGCGACTGGGCGTTCGCCCGCGCCTACGACCTCGACATCGTGCGCACGATCGGCCCGGCCGACGACCCCTACGGCCCCGACCTCGAGGCCGGCGCGTACACGGGCGATGGCGTGGCCGTCGACTCTGCGAACGATGAAATCGACCTGAACGGCCTGGCCAAGGACGAGGCCAAGGCCGCCATGATCGAGTGGCTGGTCGCCAAGGGACTGGGCCACGGCACCGTCACCTACCGCCTGCGCGACTGGCTCTTCAGTCGCCAGCGCTACTGGGGCGAGCCCTTCCCGATCGTGTGGGACGAGGATGGCGTCGCGCACGCCCTGCCCGAGGACATGCTTCCAGTCGAGCTGCCCGAGGTCAGCGACTACAGCCCGCGCACCTTCGACGCGGACGACGCCGACTCCTCGCCCGAGGCCCCGCTGGGTCGCGCTGAGGAATGGGTGAACGTCACGCTCGACCTGGGCGATGGCCCCAAGACCTACCGCCGCGAGACCAACACGATGCCCCAGTGGGCGGGCTCGTGCTGGTACGAGATGCGCTACACCGACCCGACGAACTCCGAGCGTTTCGCCGGCGAGGAGAACCTTGCCTACTGGATGGGCCCGCGCGAGGGCAAGGTTAGCGGCGGCACCGACATGTATGTCGGCGGCGTCGAGCACGCGGTCCTGCACCTGCTCTACGCCCGCTTCTGGCAGAAGGTTCTCTTCGACCTGGGCCACGTGCCGGACTCCGAGCCCTACCACACGCTCTTCAACCAGGGCTACGTCCAGGCCTACGCCTACACCGACGCGCGCGGCCAGTACGTGCCCGCCGACGAGGTTGAGGGTGACGAGACGACCGGCTTCACCTACAAGGGTGAGCCCGTCAATCGCGAGTACGGCAAGATGGGCAAGTCCCTGAAGAACATCGTCACGCCCGACGAGATGTACGACGCCTACGGTGCCGACGTCTTCCGCGTGTACGAGATGAGCATGGGCCCCCTCGACCTGTCGCGCCCGTGGGAGACCCGCGCCGTCGTTGGTTCCCAGCGATTCCTACAGCGCCTGTGGCGCAACGCCGTCGACGAAGAGACCGGCGAGCTCACGGTCACCGATGAGCCCGCGGACGACAAGACGCGTCGCCTCGTGGCCCGCACGATCGCCGAGGTCACCGAAGAGTACGAGAACCTGCGCATCAACACCGCGATCTCCAAGCTCATCGTCCTTAACAACCACCTGACCAGCCTGGACGCTGTCCCGCGCGACGCCATCGAGCCCCTGATCCTCATGCTCGCCCCGGTCGCCCCGCACCTGTGCGAGGAGCTGTGGAGCCGCCTGGGTCACGAGGCCTCCCTGGCCCGCGAGCCCTTCCCGGTCGTCGAGGATTCCTCGCTGCTGGTCGAGGACACGGTCACGGCCGTCATCCAGGTCAACGGCAAGGTCAAGGCCCGCATCGAGGTTGCTCCCTCCATCTCCGAGGAGGACCTCATCGCGGCCGCCCTGGCCGAGGCTCCTATCGTCAAGGCCCTCGGCGGGGCAGATCCCCTCAAGGTGATCGCTCGCGCGCCGAAGCTGGTCAACGTCGTCGTTAAGAAGTGAGGTCGCATGCCTGAAGGCGATGCAGTCCGTCGCCTAGCCGGTACCCTCGACGAGCTTTTCGTCGGGGGTATCGTCTCGGCGTCGTCCCCGCAGGGGCGCTTCGCGTCCTCCTCCGCCCTCCTGGATGGGTGGGTCATGCAGCGGGTGCGCGTGCACGGCAAACACATGTTCATCGGTTTCGTCCCGCCCATCGAAGGTGAGACGTACGAGGCCGGGGTTACCCTCCTGGAAGGCGCGGCTGCCGGCAGCGGAGAGCCAATCCTCGGTGAGGATGCTCCCTGGCCGGACCGGTGGGTGCATATCCACCTGGGCCTGTACGGCTGGTGGCGCTTCAATGGCGACGAGACCGTCGTCGACGAGGGGCACGGCGTCGCTCACCGCATCCCCAACGTCCCGAGGGGGGAGTGGAACGGCCACTCCGAGACCCGCTGGGGCGAGGGCTTTGGCGAGGTCAAGGCTGGAGAGTGGGAGCCGCCGGAGCCGGTCGGTGCCGTGCGCCTGCGCATGTTCAACGATCACGCCGTCGCTGATCTGGTGGGTCCCAACCGCTGCGACCTCATCACGGATGAGGAACGCATCAAGGCAGAGTCGAAGCTGGGCCCGGATCCCCTGGACGCCGGGGCCCGATCCGACGCCGAGGCCATGGAGCGTTTCGCTCAGGTCGCTCACTCCAAGAAGCGCGCGATCGGTGAGATCGTCATGGACCAGTCGATCATCGCGGGCGTGGGCAACATCTACCGCGCTGACGCCCTGTTCCTCGCGGGCATCTCGCCTCACCGTAAGGGTGCCAACATCTCCATCAAGCGCCTGCGCGAGCTGTGGGTCCTCATCTGCGACCTGATGAACCGCGGCCTGGCCGCTGGTCGCCTGGACACGATGGACCCGGAGGAGGCCCCCAACCCGCCGATCGAAGGCGACGAGGAGGCCTCGCGCTGGTACGTATACCACCGCACGGACCGCCCGTGCCTGCGCTGCTCGACGCCGATCCGCGAGGCGCTCATGCAGAACCGACGCCTCTTCTGGTGTCCGTCCTGCCAGCGCTGAGTGCGCGAAAGGCCGTCAGGGGAGTGCGGGCCGCCAGGCTCGCACTCCTCGCCCTTTGTTAGGCGATCTCTTCGAATCCAAGGACCGAGTAGAGTTCGCGGGCCCCGCCGTGGCGCGTATCCAGGCGCAGAGCGAGGGAGTCGAATCCCCACTGCGAGCAGCGCGCGGCGACCTCGGAGACGAGGGCCGTCGCGATGCCGCGCCTGCGGTAGTCGGGGGCGACGATCAGGTCCACCACGAAGGGGCCGTCCGGCGCGTCATCCCAGGGGGATTCGCGGACGACGAGGATCGCTCCGACGAGCGTTCCCCCGTCCCACGCGCCAATGAACGAGTCTTCGGTGGTCGCCCCGAAAGCGCCCTCAAACGTCAGGCGTAGTTCTTCGGAGGTTTCCAAGAGCGCCTCGGGCGTGACGTCGTCGTCGTACGCCTCGAGGGTGAGCACCGCGAGTGCGGGGATATCGAATGTTGTGAGCGTGGCGATCTCAATACCCTGAGGCCGATTCGCCGCTGACAACGCGTCCAGGGGGGCATGTAGAGTTTGAGCTTCCATAAACCAACTATAGGTGAGGATGCTCACTTTGTCACGGATCTTGAACGGATTCTCACAGACCGCATCTGACGAGGGTGAATGCCCTCAGATGTAGAGGGCCGGCTCCTCGAAGAAGCAGTTGGGATCGACGATGAGGTCGCGGTCGCGCGTGTCCTTCTCGGGCTTGGGGAGCAGGCGTGCGGGTACGCCGATAGCCACGTTGCCGCAGGGCACGTCCTTGACGACGACGGCGTTCGCGCCGATCTTGACGCCCGCGCCCACGGTGATGGGGCCCAGGACCTTTGCGCCCGCGCCAATCATGACGTGATCGCCGACGGTGGGGTGGCGCTTGCCGGGAATCATGGCGACGCCGCCGAGGGTGACGCCGTGGAAGATGACGACGTCGTTGCCGACCTCGGCCGTCTGGCCGATGACGACGCCCGTCGCGTGGTCGATGAAGACGCGGCGGCCGATTGTGGCCTCGGGGTGAATGTCCACGCCGGTAACGGCTCGGGCCATGGAGGATAGGACACGCGCGGGAGTGCGGGCGCCGTGGGACCACAGAGCGTGTGACACTCGGTGCGTCCACAGGGCGTGCACGCCCGGGTACGTCAGTGCGATCTCCAGGGCGGAGGTGGCCGCGGGGTCGCGGCGCCGCGCCGTCACGAGGTCCTCGTGGAAGAGTCCGAGCGTCTTGGTGGGCAGGGCGCGCGACAGGGTCTTCGACAGGGTGCGTACGGTGAGCTTCACGGTTCCTCCTGGATGGTTGACTCAGACGGAAACGCACAGGTGGCCCCGGATATTCCATCCGGGGCCACCTTAGCGCGTCAAGCGGGAAAGATCAGTCCTCGAGGCCCGCGAACAGCGCGGTCGAGAGGTAACGCTCACCCGTGTCGGGAAGGAGCGTGACGATCTTCTTGCCGGCCAGCTCGGGGCGAGCGGCGACGGCGGCCGTACCCGCCAGGGCGGCGCCCGAGGAGATGCCCACGAGCAGGCCCTCTTCGGCGGCCGCGCGGCGAGCGAACTCGAGTGCCTGAGCGGTCTCGACGGAGATGACCTCGTCCACGATGCCCGCGTCGAAGGTCTCGGGCACGAAGTTGGGCATGAGGCCCTGGATGCCGTGCGGGCCGGGGGTGCCGCCGGTCAGCAGGGGAGACTCGGTGGGCTGAATGGCGATGATGCGCACGTTCGGGTTCTTCTCCTTGAGAACCTTCGCGACGCCCGAGATGGTGCCACCCGTGCCAACGCCGGCGACGAAGACGTCAACCTGGCCGTCGGTGTCCGCCCAGATTTCCTCACCGGTGTGCGCGACGTGGGCGGCCGGGTTGGCGGGGTTGGTGAACTGGGAGGCGATGATGGCGCCGGGACGCTCGGAGGCGATGCGCTCGGCCTCGGCGACGGCCGCGGAGACGCCGCCCTTCGGGTCGGTGAGGACCAGCTCGGCGCCGAAGGCGCGCACGATCGCGCGGCGCTCGACGGACATCGAGGCGGGCATGACGATGACGACCTTGTAGCCGCGTGCCGCACCCACCATCGACAGGGCGATACCCGTGTTACCGGAGGTGGCCTCGACGATCGTTCCGCCGGGGGCAAGAGCGCCCGAGGCCTCGGCCGCGTCGATGATCGAACGGGCGATGCGATCCTTCACGGAGGAGGCGGGGTTGAAGGCCTCGACCTTGGCGACCACGTCGACGCCGTCGCCGGCAACGTGGTTAATACGGACGAGGGGGGTGCCGCCGATCAGATCGGCGACGGTGGAGGCGATGCGAGCCATGAGGGGTCCTTCCATAGGCAGGTGTACCCCTGAATTGTCATCCCGCGCTCGGAGCCGCGTCCAGTTCAATTCGTCGTGTTTCCACGTAGCGAAACTTTGCAACACCGGATGAGGCCTGCGCCAGGCATGCATCAATGGAATCTCGGTCGCTCGGATCGATGGCAATGCGCAGCGTGACGTCCGCGCCCCAGATCGTGTCGATGACCGCGGCTCCTCGCGCGCGAAGCTCGGCTTCAATGCGACCCGCGTCCCCGGGGTTCAGCTGGGTTTCGAGGACGTCGCGCCCGACGAGGTAGGCAATGGGGCCGCGGGCGACGGCCTCGGACACGGAGGTGGAGTAGGCCCGCACGAGGCCACCCCCGCCCAGGAGGATTCCGCCGAAGTAGCGGGTGACGACCGCCGTCGCGTTCCACGTGTCGGAGGCGCGCAGGGCCTCCAGCATCGGGGTCCCGGCCGTGCCCGAGGGCTCGCCGTCGTCCGATGAATGCTGCAAAGGAGCGGCATCCGGCGGGTCGATGAGGTACGCCGAGCAGTTATGGCGGGCCTGCGGGTGCTCGGCTTTGACGGCGTCGATGAGGTCGCGTGCCTCCTCGGGAGTGTCCGTCCTGGCGAGCGTCGTGATAAATCGGGAACGCTTGATCTCAATCTCGTGGGTGAGGAGCGTGCCGGAGGCGAGCGTGCGAAGAGCGGACATGCGCTCAGTCTAAGGGAGAGAACCCGCCCTCAGTCTGTAACCAGGATCGCAGGCGCGTAGCCTCTCGCGATGTGCTTCAGAGTCTGGTCCGTGGTAGTCTTGTCGGGTTGTCGCCGTGCGCCCGCGTGGCGCACCGATCAGAATAGTCGTCGAGAAAGAAGAGGAGCGGTAAGACATGGCAGTTCCCAAGCGCAAGATGTCCCGTGCGAACACCCGCACCCGCCGGTCTACCTGGAAGGCTGATCTTACCGAGCTGAACACCGTCAAGGTTGCCGGCCGTGAGATCCGCGTGCCCCGCCGCCTGGCCAAGGCCTACAAGAACGGCCTCCTGGACGTCGAGGGCTGACCTCGCATCCACGCACGGGCCCGGGACTTGTCGTCCCGGGCCTTTGTCATGCCCATAATTCCTGAATACGCGCCCTTGACCCCAGCGGTCGTCGGCGCGCGCCCGATTCCAGTACCCGAAAAGGAACGCACATGAGCCTGCCGATGTCTCTGCCCGCCGCGAGCGGGGGAGTGGGCCACGGCCTCGTCGCCGCGTCGAGCACGAGTGGCACCGAGGGAGCCATCGTCTCCCTCTTCCTGATCGCCGCCGCTGCGGCCATCGCACCCCTGCTGTCCTCGCTCACACGAAAGCGCGTGCCCGACGTCGTCTGGCTGCTCATCTTTGGCGCCATCATCGGGCCGAACGTTCTGGGACTCGCATCCCTTACCGAGCCGATCTCCGTGTTCCGCGAGGTCGGCATGGGCATGCTCTTCCTCATCGCGGGCACCGAGATCGACGTGGAAGAGGTGCACGGACGGGCGGGCAGGCGCTCGCTACTGACGTGGCTGGCGTGCTTTGGCATTGGCTTGGCCGTCTCGTGGGTGGCGGTTGCAGCGTCGGGTACGACGGGGGTCGCCACCGCGACGTACATCGCGCTGGCGATCGCGCTGACCTCGACGGCGATGGGCACCCTGCTGCCCATCCTCATGGAAGCCGGCGTCATGGGGACGACGATCGGCAAGGCGGTCCTCGTCCACGGAGCTGTCGGTGAACTCGCGCCGATCATCGCCATGTCGCTGCTGCTGTCGGCGCGTAGCCCGTGGGCCGCCGCGATCGTCCTCCTGCTTTTCGCGCTTGCCACGGTCCTTGCGGTCGCCATCCCGACGCGCTTCATCCTTGAGCACCCCGCGATCGGGCGGACGATCCTGCACGGGGCGCAGACCTCGCAAAAGACACTCATGCGCGTCGTCATGCTGGTTCTCACCGGCCTCATGGCGCTGTCCGCTGTCATGGAACTGGACATGGTGCTCGGCGCGTTCGCGGCCGGCATCATCGTGCGCGCGCTGGCACCCGGCAACTTCACGATGGTCGAAGGCGAGCTGCGCACCCTCGGCTTCTCCTTCCTGATCCCGCTGTTCTTCGTCACTTCGGGCATGAACATCTCGCTGAGCGCAGTCGCGAGCTACCCCTTCCTGCTCGTCGCCTTCGTCGGTGCAATCCTCGTCGTGCGCGGCGTGCCCATCGTCCTTCTGGAACGCTTCCACGGATCGATTGAGCGCGTCGGCTGGACGGACGCGACGCGCATCGGCCTGTACGGTGCGACCGGCCTACCGATCATCGTCGCCGTCACCGAGCTGGGTGTCGCGACGGGTGTCCTGCCCTCGTGGCTCGCCTCCCTGCTTGTCGTCGCTGGCGCGATGTCCGTGCTGCTGTTCCCGCTGCTCGCCTTCCTGCTGGGGCGCGCTGGTGGAAAGGCACGCTAACCTCCGCTAGTCTTACAGGCGGCGCACCGCGCCACGCCTCCGTAGCTCAATGGATAGAGCAAGGGCCTTCTAATCCCGAGGTTGCAGGTTCGAGTCCTGTCGGAGGCGCCAGCTTGTGATGCGGGTGCTGCAACGAAGCATCGTCGTCGGTCGTTATGTGGCCGACCGAACCGGTGAAGCGTGGCATAATGGGGGGAGCCGAACAGTTGCCGCTGTTCGACTCCCCGGCTTCCGGGATAGTCTTAGCTACCCATCAGGGTGCTTAGCAGGAATGCAATCGCCCAGATCAGCTGCGGCAGTGTCGTCATCACTGCTACAGCGATCTGGGCTTTCTGCTTCCTGTCAAGGCCCCGCCGCCGTCGAGGCGGACGATGGTCTTTCGCCATTGCCCAGTCACCTCCTCTCAACGGAACAGCTCCCCGGCAGGAATACAGGTGTCCCGGGGTGGCGCCGTGGAGGCATCCCCATCGTCCCACTGTGCACAGTCATTTCTGGCTCGGTTCTGAGACGGGCGCTGTCACAAACTCCCGTTACGTGGACCCCTCCTGCGCCACCTGCATGAAGGCGGACATACTGGGGTCATGAACGCACGAACGAACACCACCCGTCGCATGTGCGGGTCTATTCGTGCCCGAATGTGCAGCTGACGCCGACGTCCGCTATTCCTTAGGCTCGCGCTCCACCACCACACCACCCGCGCCAACGCGCACCCACGTGGAAGCCAGCCGCCACCCGAGAGTTACACAGTGCCCTTCTCAGACGACGCCTACGCCTGTCCCTGCACCCACGACCACGAGCCCACGCTCCTGTCCTTCGAGGTCATGCCCCCGCGCAAGCCCTCCCTGGAAGAACCCTTCTGGAACACGGTCGATCAGCTGCTGCGCGTGCGCCCCGACTTCATGTCTGTCACCTACGGTGCGGGCGGCAAGGACCGCTCTAACGCACGCTCGACGGTCCGCCGCCTCGTGCGTGACACCCCGATCCAGCCGATCGCGCACCTGACCTGTGTAGGTAACTCGACCGAAGAGGTCGTCTCGACCGTCTACGACTATCTGGACTCTGGCGTGCGCACCTTCCTGGCGTTGCGCGGAGACCCGCCGGTGGGACAGGAAGACTGGGAGCCCGGCCCGGGCGGCGTCGGAAGCGCCACCGAGCTCATCCACCTCATCCGCACCGTCGAAAAGCGCCGCTGCGACGCTCACCCGGGCGAGGCACTGCGCTCCGCCTTCAAGCCCCTGACGATTGCCGTCGCCGCCTTCCCCGCGGGTAACCCGGCCGCCGGAACCACGCCCGCGCAGGAGGTCGAGCGCCTGCTCGTCAAGCAGGCAGCAGGCGCCTCCTTCGCTATCACACAGCTTTTCTGGGACGCCGACGTCTACGCCTCCTTCGTCGAGCGCGCCCGCCGCGCCGGCGTCACCATCCCGATCGTGCCCGGCCTGCTGCCGGCCACCGACCCGGCCCGTCTGCGCCGCGTCCAGGACCTCACCGGCATCGAGGTCCCCGAATACCTGCTGACCACGCTCGCCGACTACCCCCACCAGGATGCGCGCGACGAGTTCGGCGCCGTCTTCGGCTCGCGCCTCATCCACTCCGTCCTGGAGGCGGGCGCTCCCGGCGTCCACCTCTACACCTTCAACCGCTCCAAGCCCGTCTTGGACATCCTGGCCCTCATGGGAGTCAAGCCTGACCCGCTGCGGTCCCAGGCCTCGGCCCCCGATACCCGCGCCTGAGCGCACCACCATCCACCCTGCGGCAGGGTGCGGGTCTCCCGCGCACGCCGAACGAGTAGCACACCCAAGGAGAAAACCATGTCCGCTGCGACCACGCAGTTCCCCACCGCCACGATCCTGGCCTATCCCCGTATTGGACGTAATCGTGAGCTCAAGCGCGCCCTCGAGGCCCGCTGGGCCGGCCGCATCACCGAGGCCGAGCTGATCCAGGCTGCCAACGATCTGCGCAAGGAGAACCTTGCGCGTCTCGTCGAGCTTGGTCTGAACCCCTCCGACGCTTCCCTGGCCGACGCTCCCTCTCTGTACGACCACGTCCTGGACGCCACGATCCTCCTGGGTGCCATCCCGCCGCGCTTCGCCGGCCGCGAGGGCCTCGACCTCTACTTCGCGCTCGCCCGCGGTGATGACAAGGTCGGCCCCGAAGAGATGACGAAGTGGTTCGACACGAACTACCACTACCTTGTCCCCGAGATCGGCCCCGACACGCCGCTGCGCTTCGCCGACGATACGATCACCCGCCGCTTCACTGACGCCCGCGAGTGGGGCTATGTGACCCGTCCCGTCCTGGTCGGCCCCGTCACCTACCTGGCCCTGGCCAAGGCCGACCCGTCCACCCCGGACTTCGACCCGCTCACCCGCATCGACGAGGCCGTGGCCGCGTACGAGGAGGCGCTGGCCTCCCTGCACGCCGCGGGCGCCCCGTGGGTCCAGCTCGACGAGCCGGCCCTCACCTCCGACAACCTCTCGCGCACCCGCGTCGAGCTGGGCGAGCTGGCAGCCCGCGTCTACGAGCGCCTGGCCGCCTCCCAGAACCGTCCCCAGATCCTGCTCACGACCCCCTACGGCGACGCCTCCCACGCGGTGGGCGCCCTGGCCAAGACGGGCGTCGAGGCCCTCCACGTCGACACGCTGCGCGGCTCGCTGCCGCAGGGCGCCGACCTGTCCGGCGTCACCCTCGTCGTCGGTGCGGTCGACGGTCGCTACATCTGGCGCGCCGACCTGGCGCAGCTGCGCGACACCCTGAAGGCCGCTCAGGCCCTGGGCGCAGCCCGCGTCACCGTCGCCACCTCCAACTCCCTCCAGCACGTGCCCCACGACACCGCGCTGGAGACCTGGGACGACGCGACCCTCAACGAGAACCTGCACGCCTGGCTCGCCTTCGCCGACCAGAAGGTTCTCGAGGTCGTCACCCTCGCCCGCGGCCTGGATGAGGGCTGGGAAGCCATCGACTCCGAGGTCGCTGAGGCCACCCGCGTTCTCGAACAGCGCGCCGCCGCCCCCGGCGTCGTGCGCCCCGAGGTCCGCAGCCGCACCGCTGCCCTCACCGACGCTGACCGCGCCCGCGAGCCCTACCTCGAGCGCGAGGTCGCCCAGACCGATCGCCTCCACCTGCCCCCGCTACCCACGACGACCATCGGCTCGTTCCCGCAGACCACCGAGATCCGCAAGGCTCGCGCCGCCAACGCGCGCGGCGAACTCTCCGACGCGGACTACGAGGCCCGCATGCGCGAGGAGATCGCCTCGGTCATCACTCTCCAGGAGGAGCTGGGACTCGACATGCTCGTCCACGGCGAGGCCGAGCGTAACGACATGGTCCAGTACTTCGCCGAGCTGCTCGACGGCTTCGCGGCCACCCGCAACGGTTGGGTGCAGTCCTACGGCTCGCGCTGCACGCGTCCCTCCGTCCTGTGGGGCGACGTCTCGCGCCCCGCGCCCATGACCGTCGGCTGGACCAGCTACGCCCAGTCGCTGACCGATAAGCCCGTCAAGGGCATGCTCACCGGCCCCGTCACGATCATTGCGTGGTCCTTCCCGCGCAACGACCTGCCCCTCGGCGAAATCGCCGACCAGATCGGCCTGGCCCTGCGCGACGAGGTCACCGACCTCGAGGCCGCCGGCATCGCCGCGATTCAGGTCGACGAGCCCGCCCTGCGTGAGCTCCTGCCCCTGGACGCCGACCGCCACGCCGACTACCTCAACTGGTCCGTGGGATCCTTCCGCCTGGCCACCTCCTGCGTGCGCCCCGACACCCAGATCCACACCCACCTGTGCTACTCCGAGTTCGGCCAGATCATCGACGCCATCAAGGGCCTGGATGCTGACGTGACGTCCATCGAGGCAGCGCGCTCCAAGATGGAGGTTGTCCCCGAGCTCGCCGAGGCCGGCTTCGACCACGGCATCGGCCCCGGCGTGTGGGACATCCACGCACCCCGAGTCCCCAGCACCGAGGAGCTCGCCGAGCTCATCGGCCTGGCCGCCGACGCCGTGCCGGTCTCGCGCCTGTGGGTGAACCCGGACTGCGGCCTTAAGACCCGCGGCTACGAGGAAACGAAGGCGTCGCTGGACAACCTTGTCTCTGCTACTCGACAAGTGCGTGACCAGCGCGGCCTGGAGAGCTGAGCGTTCTTCTAGGCGATAGGTGAGGGGCGGGCCCGATGGGTCCCGCCCCTCACCGTTTGTGTCTCTGCGGACGTGCGAATGCGTGGGGGAGAGCGGGCACTTGTACCCGCGAATGTAACAGCGACAGAATGTGACGGTGGATTGGGCAGCGGGCTCGCGCTGTCCAAACCGTCGCGTTATCGGCGTTATTGCAATGATTAATGGCTGTCATCAGGGTGGTCGGCTGCGAATAAGGGCTGTCCGCTCCGCGATCACAACCTGTTACACAGTCTCATTGTGCGGACGCCGTGTTGCCCGGACGGAAACCGTCCGACAGACTTAAGGGCATGACGACCTTCGCGAACCCCATGTGCTGCCCCTGCGGTGGCATGATGTCGCGAATGTGTATGTGATTGACGCCCCAGATACCCCTGTCAATCACCGCCGCAGTGATATACCCACGCCGATAGTGGGAGTGCGGCCCCGAAGAATCGGATACACCCATGACCCTCGTCAACACCCCTGCCGCCTCCGTCCGTGCCGCCAACGACACCCCCACCTCCTACGAGGAATTCCTCGACGTTCTCGCCGGCCTGCGACTGAGCTCCTCCCGCATCGACATTGACATCGACCGCGGCCAGGTCACCCTCGACGGACGCGACGCCGGCCTCTCCGCTAAGGAACACGACCTCCTGGCCCACCTCGCCGCCAACGCCGACCGCTCCGTCACCCGCGACGAGCTCTTCGCCTCCGTGTGGGCCGACTCTGAACTCGGCTCCGACTCCCGCACAGTGGATGCCCACATCCGCCGCCTGCGCAAGAAGCTCTCCATCCTGCCCGACCTCATCTCCACGGTCCGCGGCGAAGGCTACCGCTTCAACTCCACCCCCTCCGTGCGCGTGCGTGTCACCCGCCCCGTCACCCTCGCCGCCTGACACCCCTCGCGGCGGACCCCGCCGCCACACCCCGCCGCGCCACCGCGCGCATTCGCACGCCGGTCGCCCCGGGCGGCTCCCAGCCCAGCCACCCGCACGGGCCACATAAAAGGGGAGAGGGGCCACGGCCTCGTCCCCGAAACCGCGCCCCTCTCAGGCGTATGTACCGACTCCCTTAGATCACGAGTCGCGTGATCTCCGAATCCAGCGGCAGCTCCTCCACGTGCAGGGGTGAAGCCTCCATGCGGTGTCGAAGCCCGTCGA
The DNA here is from genome assembly GCA_018375675.1 of Actinomyces sp. Taxonomy (GTDB): domain Bacteria; phylum Actinomycetota; class Actinomycetes; order Actinomycetales; family Actinomycetaceae; genus Pauljensenia. The sequence goes on from JAHACW010000042.1 coordinate 15,463, forward strand.
TGTCATCCGGGTTCGACAAATCGATGCCCACCAGAGCGGGTCCGAGCTCGCGGTTGTTCTTCTTCGTGTACTCGAAGTGCACGATATCGTCTGCAGGCCCCAGCACATCCGAGAGGAAGACGCGCAGCATGCCCGGCTGCTGCGGGAACGTCACGAGGAAGTAATGACGCAGGCCCTCGTGGCGCAGCGAACGCTCCATGACCTCGGCGTAGCGCGTCAGGTCGTTGTTACCACCCGACACGACGCACACGATCGCGCCGTCGGAGCGGCCCAGCAGTGCCTTGCGATCAGCCGGATCGGTCAAATACACGTGCGCGGCCGTGGACGCGAGAGCGCCAGCAGGCTCGGCGATGACGCCGTCGGACTGGTAGAGCTCCAGCATCTCCGTGCACACCGCGCCCTCGGGCACGACCAGCACGGAGTCAACGAACTGCGAGGCAATGTGGAAGGGGAGCGAACCTGCGCGGCCCACTGCCGTGCCATCCACGAAAGGATCGACCTTCGCCAGGGACATTGGCTGCCCCGCCTCGAGAGCAGCGTGCATCGACGCCGCGCCCGCGGGCTCCACACCGATGATCTTCACCTCTGGACGGTTTGCGCGCAGCCACGTCGCGATGCCCGCGATGAGGCCGCCGCCGCCCACGGGGACCAGGATCGCAGCCGTGTCCGCGGGCATCTGCTCCTCGAGTTCGACACCGATCGTGCCCTGACCGGCGATCGTGAAGGGATCATCGTAGGGGTGAACGTAGGTGCGGCCCGTCGCGCGCGCGGCCTCCTGTGCCAGCGCGTTCGCGCGGTCGAACGTGCCATCCACGATGACCTGCTCGACCCACTGCCCACCAATCGTCGCGATACGGCGGCGCTTCTGGCGAGGCGTGTTCGAGGGCAGGTAAATCGTGCCGCGCACGCCCAGGTGGGCACACGCGTACGCCAGGCCCTGTGCGTGGTTACCTGCCGAGGCACACACGACCCCGCGTTCGCGCTCGGCGGGGGATAGGAGCGACATGCGCGCGTAGGCGCCGCGCACCTTGAAGGAGCGGCACTTCTGCTGATCCTCACGCTTGAGCAGAATATCCACGCCGGCCTCGGTGGACAGACGCTCGGAACGATCCAGGTTCGTGCGAACGGCGACCCCCTCCAGGGCGGTGGCTGCCTGACGGATGTCCTTCGGCGTGGTCACGTGAGAACTAGCGGTCATGGGAACTCCTTCCAATACCCTTCTAGTGTAGTAGTGGCCACCGCCCCCAAGTCCCACCCAACCGTATGACCCAGAGCGCACTAACATAGAAGGCGTGAAAACTTTGAAAGACCCCCTGGTCTGGATTGACTGCGAAATGACCGGCCTGGACGTCTCACGCGACGCCCTCATCGAGGTGGCCGTGGTCGTGACCGACGGCGACCTCACGATTGTCGACCCCGGCATGGACGTGCTGATCACGCCGCCGGCCGAAGCCCTCGACAACATGAATGACTTCGTGCGTAACATGCACACTTCCTCCGGTCTGCTTGATGACCTGCAGACGTCGGCTGTCTCCATGGAAGAGGCAACCGAGCAGGTCCTGTCCTACATCAAGCGCTTCGTGCCCCAGCAGGGCAAGGCGCTCCTGGCGGGCAACTCGGTGGGCACCGACAAGATGTTCCTCGAGGCGAACATGCCTTCCGTCATCGATCACCTGCACTACCGCCTGGTGGACGTGTCTTCCATCAAGGAACTGGCCAAGCGCTGGTACCGCGCTGCCTTCGCCGAGTCGCCCGACAAGCACGGCGGTCACCGTGCGCTGGCGGACATCCTGGAATCCATCCAGGAGCTCGAGTACTACCGCCGCGTGCTCTTTCCGGCCGAACCGGTGACCACCGAGCGCGCGCGTGAGGTGGCTCGTGAGGTCGTCGCCCTGGGCATTCCCGCTATGGGTGAGGCCGCCGAGGCCTGATATTCATTCGTGACGCCAAGCGGCGGCATCCCTCCAGGGGTGTCGCCGCTTCGCTGTTGAGAGAGCGCTGGGTGGGCGCAGCGTGTCGTTCACAGGGGTGCGTGCGAGGCGCTCGTTATCCACAGGGGGACGAGGCGAACGCGCGTCATCCACAGGGTGCGCTGTGGCGCTTGAAGTGGTGCGGCGTGTGGGGCTTTCCTGGATGCATCCGGCCAATGCCGGCCAGAACGGACAAAGGATGCAACAATGCAGGACATATCGACGACCCTCAAGGGCCGTATCGGATCAGAACCGATGATGAAGCACGTCAAAGGCGACGTCTGCGTGACGACCTTCCGACTTGCGATTACGAGATGGCGCTTTACGAGCGACGTTCGCACGGGCAACGCTTCCTATGTGGAGGACGGCGCCTACTGGTACACGGTGGAAACTTGGGACACGCTGGCCTCCAACGTGTTCCGCAGCTGCCGCAAGGGCGATCCCGTTGTCGTGGTTGCTCGACCCGTCCCTAACGGTTGGATCGACGGTAATGGGCAGATCAGGTCGTCGATCGTTTACCGCGCCTCCTCGGTCGGTCACGACCTGGCCCGCGGAACCTCCCAGTTCACGAAGAATGGCGCGCACCTGACCGATGAGCCGGCGGGTGGGACGCAGGGGGATCCCTATTCGACGAGGCAGGGGCCGGGATCGGCGGTCATGGCTCAGGGCGGGGAACACCAGGGTGACCTGGGCGCCGATGTGCACGCTCATGCGGTCATGCCGAATGATGGAACGGACCTCCTGCCCGATGATGTGGCACCCTCCCAGAGTGAGCCGACGCCCCACGCTCCGACTGGTGCAGTGGGCGGAGAACTCTCCCCGCTCGCCACGCTCGACAAACACGAAAGGTCCGAGGAAGATTCCTCGGACCTGGGCAGGAACTCGTCGTCATGCTTCGACTATTCAGTGCTGGAACACGGATGCACCGATGCGACGAAAAACGATGCGTTCGAGTCTATTGATGGCGACGCGGATGAGCCGCCCGATGCAGCCTAGGCGGATGCGTCCACGATCGCGACCTGCGCGATGGCGTACTCCCCGTCGTGGCTGATGGAGACGAGTGCTCGCCACGTGGACGATGTTCCCAGCGACTCCTCGCAGGCAGCCGCGACGTCTCCGTGCAGAGCGAGAGCGGGACGGTTCCACTCGTCGTGGATCACTTCAATCTCGCGCCAGTCCACGTCGTCGGCTCCGATGCGGGGAGGACGACCGAAGAGGGCGCACGACCAGGCCTTGATGAAGGCCTCCTTCGCGGCCCACAGGCCGCCCGCGTGACGGGCAACGGCCTCGTCATAGCGGGCGGAACCGGGCTGCGTACCTGAGGTAGCGGCGGCGCGGGCGCGGACCCGGCGGGCCTCCCTGGGCGTGAGAACGCCGTTCAAGAAGGCCGAGCCCGGCTCCCTCACCTGAGCGGCAAACTCAGGGAGGGAGACCAGGTCAACGCCGAGTCCGCGCATCGCTCACTTGCCTTCCGGCAGGTGGTAGAAGCCGTCCTCGCCGAGGCGGGCGTTCGGATCCAGCAGGATCGCGGCCTCGACCTCGTGCGCGTCACCGGCAACGCCAGCAGCCGGGTCGTCGGGCAGGCGACGGCCCTCGACCGAGGTGAACAGCGGGGCGTGGCCCAGCATGCCCATCTCGATGTGACGCTGGCCGTTGCGCAGGCGACGATCCGACGCCGCGCGCCATGCCTCGAGCCGCTCGCGTCCGGCTTCGCGCTCCACGATGGCCTCGAAGGCGGCCGGGTTGACCAGCGCCAGGAAGCCGGAGACGTGACCGAAGCCGAGCGAGGTCGCGAACGCCGCGCGCACCGGTCCACGCGAGGACAGGTTGAGCGGGGAACGCAGCCACACGAGCGGGCTGTACTTTTCCATCGCGTCGTCGACGCAGTCCAGCGCGATGTTCGCGGGGATCAGACCCGTGCGGAACACGTCGATGATGCCGCCGACCTGGAACACGCAGGCGCCGCCCTTCGCGTGACCCGTGAGGGTCTTCTGCGAGATGACGAGCAGCGGGTTACCGGGGGTGCGACCCAGTGCCATGCCGACGCGGGTGTGCAGATCCGACTCGTTGGGGTCATTGGCGTTCGTGGACGTGTCGTGCTTGGACACGAAGGCCACGTCGTCGATGCCCACGCCGAGCTCGCCGAGGTTGCGGGCGATGACCGAGTCGCGTCCGCCGCGCGCCACCGCGAGAGCACCCAGGCCGGGTGCCGG
>JAHACW010000043.1 GCA_018375675.1 Actinomyces sp.
GACACCGCGGGAGACACCCTCTACGTGGGGTCGGCCTCGTCGCTGAAGTCGCGCGTGGGCAGCTACTACACCAAGGGTGAGAAGCGCGCGAAGGTTCAGCGCATGGTGTCCCTGGCCGCGGGTGTGCGTCCCTATCCGACTGCCTCGATTCTCGAGGCACGCATCCGGGAGCTGCGCGACATTAAGGCCCTCGCGCCGCCCTATAACTCCGCGTCGAGGCGTCAGGGATCCCAGCACTGGGTCATCGCCGAGGCCGGCCGCCCCCGTGTCGTGTCGTCCGTGGCGCTCGACGACCTGTCACGCGCCCTCGGTCCCTTCGGGACACGCGCGCACGCTCAGCGTGCTGCGGGAGCGATCGAGCGCGTCCTCGCCCAGGCCGATAACGACTCCTCGCGCGCCATCCTCGACGAGGCAGTGGCCGCCTCCTCGCCTGCGGTGCCCCACGCGCTCACCTCCCTCATGGAACGCCTGTCCGCGCAGGGGTTATTCGAGGCGGCGGCCGGAGCGCGCGACGAGCTGAGCGCCTACATCGCGGGCGTCGAGCGCTCCACCATGCGCCCCATCCTGGCGGCCCCGCGTATCGTCTGGGGAGCGCGTCGCGATGGTGGAGAACCCGGCTGGATTCTGCATGTCGCCTCGTACGGCCGCCACCTCAGTTCGGTCGTTGTGCCCCCGCGCTCCGACCCATCCCCGTGGATCGATGTCCTCACCTCAACGGAGCCGATCGACACCGGCGGGATGGCCGCATCCGTCGCCTCGTGGGCGGAGACATCGCTCCTGTGCGCCGAGCTGTGCCGCGAAGGGACGCGCCTCGTCGATTGGAACGGCCCCCTCCCCTGGGCGCAGCCCATCGACAGCCCGCTACGCGACGGGCGGTTGCGCGAGCTTTTGGCCCACGCAACCGCCCAGCAGCATCTCACCCCACGCACCTGACGCAGGCGTTTTTCTTACGCGTTCGAAGCAGCCACCCAACGCTCAACAAGTCGGGCGCCCGAGCCCTCGGCCAACGCCGCCAGGGCGCGCTCGACGGCGCCGCGCATGCGCTGCTCGAAATCGGAGCGCGTCACCGGGTTCTCCAGGCCCTCCCAGGCCAGGATGCCCGCACCGACGTTGAGGGCGACGGCGTCGCGAACAGCGTCCTCGCCGCCACCCGACAACACCTCGCGGGCGACGGCCGCGTTCTCGGACGCCTCGCCACCGGCGAGGTCCTCGATCGAGGCGGAGGCCATGCCCAGGGATTCACGCGCATCGAACGCCGTTTCCACAACCGCTCCGTCCGACACCAGCCACACCTGATTCGCGTCGGTCGTCGTCAGCTCGTCGAGGCCGGTGTTCGCGCCACGGAACACGAGTGCACTGAGCCCGCGCGACGCGTACACGCCCGCCATCAGGCGCGCATTCTCCTCGCGCGAGGCGCCAATCGCACACGCCTGGACACGTGCCGGGTTCGTGAGCGGGCCCAGGACGTTAAACGCCGTCGGGAAGCCGAGAGAACGGCGCACGGGTGCCGCAAAACGCATCGACGGGTGCATTTTGTTCGCGAAAAGGAAGGCGATGCCAACCTCGTCGAAGACCCGGCGCAGGGCATCAGCATCGAGGTCAAGGTTGACACCGAGCGCCTCGATAACGTCCGCAGAACCTGACTTCGACGTCGATGCACGGTTACCGTGCTTAACGAGCGGGATCCCCATCGCGGCGAGCACGATGGCGGACATCGTCGAAATGTTGACGGTCTTGTATCCGTCTCCACCCGTACCGACGATGTCGAGAGCACGGCTGGGCAGCTCGACGTGTGCCGCGTGATCCTGCATGCCATCGGCCAGGCCGTGGATCTCATCGACCGTGGCGCCCTTGATGGCCATCGCAGTCAGGAAGGACGCGAGACGCGCCTCGCCGAGTTCGCCGCTCATGACCTGGTCCATCAGCCAGTACGACTGGCCGTAGTCGAGGTTCTCTCCGGCGGTCAGCGCGGCGATAATCGGCGTCCACTCCTGCGTGGCCATCACTTGGCCCCACGCAGCACGTCGGCGACGGTCTCCTGAAGAATAATCGGGTCGATCGGATCGGCCACGACAGCGGCAGCTCCGGCCCACGTGGCCAGCCACTCGTCCTGGGGGCGGGCGGTCAGGAAAACGATCGGGGGCACGCCGTCACGGGTCTCACGCAGGTCCTGAGCGATGGACATGCCGCCTTCCTTCTTGGCCTCAGCGTCGAGGATCAGCATCGCAAAATCCTGCTGATCGAAGGCATCGCGGACGCCGAAACCGGTTGCGGCCTCGACCCACTCGATGCGGGGCGTGTCCTTCGAAGCACGCAGCCCGATGCCGTTGACGACGGCGTGACGGCGATCCTTGTCGTCGCTGAAAACCAGGATAGTGACTGTTTCTTCACTCATGGAAGCTCTCCTTGCATATGTCGGCCAAATCGACGCGATGGGTCCATTCTAACGGGTAGCGGGCGGCTCCCACACTGGGAGCCGCCCGCTACCGTCAACCGAGGTCGTGACGCAGTCACTGCATCGCAGAAGTACCCACGATGTCGACGACGAATACCGTCGCCTGCGCGGGGGTCGCCTCCTGGCCGGACTGCGCTTCCTGAGGCGGAATCGGAACCACGATGAGGATGCGCGATCCCACGGTCACGCCTGCGACATCAGCCTGCGCGACAGGCGCCTGAAGGGCATCCTGACTCCACGACGACTGCGTCTGTCCGTTCGCGCCAAAACCGCCAACGACCTGCTTATACAGGAAGGTCTGGTCAGCAGTCAGAGCTTCGCCCGTGCCCTTGTAGATGGTGTACATCTTCCGCTCGGTCGGGGCACCAACGCTCTCGTCGATCGTCAGGGTCGGCTCAGTGCCCGGCTCACCGGTGACGGTGATGCCCGCAGGCAGCTCCTCGCCGGTCGCCGTTGCGCCACTGAGAACCGACTCGTCGGCCAGGTTGTCGGTGGCGACACCGACGATGTCGACGACGAACACGAGGGTTGAGTTAGCGGGAATGTTGCCGCGAGCCTGGCCGCCGTAGCCGAGCGAGGCCGGAATCACGAGCTCGACACGGTCGCCGACGTGGGTGTGCGCGAGGCCGTAGGTCCAGCCCTTCACCACCTGGTTGAGTGAAAACTCGCTCGGTTCACCGCGCTTGTACGACGAATCAAAAACGGTGCCGTCCCACAGGGCGCCCACGTAGTTCGCCTTGATGGTCGCGCCCGGGCACACAACCGCGCCGTCGCCCTGCTTGAGCGTCTTCACGAGGACCTTGTCGGTCGGCTCGCTTCCGGAGCCAGCTGCGATAACTGGGGTGTCATCGCCCGACACTGACGGGAAGTTTCCCTTGCCGCTACGGTCGACGTTCGTGTTCTGCTCGGCAGAGTCGTCCGTCGAGCAGGCGGAGTAATCGATGTCCGCGGGGGCGGAAGACGAAGACGACGAGGTCGCGTCGGTGCATGCCGCGAGTCCGAGGACGAGCGCGGCTGCGCCGGCGAGGGCGCCGAGGCGGCGCAGAGAGGACATCATGAGATGGTGTTCTTTCGGCTCAGTGGAAGGACTCGCCGCAGGCGCAGGTGTTCTGGGCGTTCGGGTTATCGATCGTGAAGCCCTGACGCTCAATCGTGTCAGCGAAGTCGATCGTGGCGCCGCTCAGGTAGGGCACGCTCATGCGGTCGACGACGACCTCAACGCCGTCGAAGGAACGAATCGCGTCGCCGTCAAGCGCGCGATCGTCGAAGTACAGCTGGTAGATCAGGCCGGAGCAGCCGCCGGGCTGAACGGCGATACGCAGGCGGAGGTCGTCGCGACCCTCCTGCTCGAGGAGGCTCTTCACCTTCGCGGCAGCGACGTCGGTGAGGATGACCTCGTGGGTGGGAGCCTGAGTTGCGGACTCGGACATGATGCTCCTTTTCGTGGCGGATAGACGTATTCCTTTGACACACTACTCCCCCGCAGGCGCCCCGCGCCACGGGTGGAATGCGCGCTCAGCGTAACCAGGTGCGGGCAACGCGGCGTCCAGCGTCGTTGAGCGTGACGGATCCCTCCGTCTCGAAGACGCCATGGAGCCCCCATTCGGCCTTCTCGAAGTGCGACAGGCTGGACCTGTGGGTGATGGCGACGACCGGCAGCGCGTGCGTCGCAGCCGCACGAGTCACGCAGTCGAGGGTCGACTCGGCGAGCACCGGGGAGGCCAGTTCGGGCTCGGCGACGATCACGAGGTCCGCGCCATCGACGATCGCTTCCAGACCCAGAAGCGAAGACAGCAGATCACCCGTCGGTGCGATGCGCCCACCGATGGCTGCAATGACCGCTCCGACTCCGCTGCCTGCACCGGAACCGCGCTGGCGAGCCGGGTGCACGTCCGTTCCGTCGAGCAGCTGGTGGCGCCCGAGCGGACGGTGGGCGAACGCCTGCGTAAGAGCGGCGGTGAGAGCGGTGTCCTGGGCTTCGATCGGCTGAAGATCGGGAGCGACAGCGAGGACCGAGTCGAGACCAAGCAGCGGGCGCGCGGTCGATGCCGCGCACACGAGGTCCACGCCCGCGTCGCTCACAAGGCTCTGCGCGCGCGTCAGGGCATCGGCGAGTGCATCAGGGCGCCTCGGATCGAGGCCCGGGACATCCAGGAGGCCTTCAAGAAACCCGACGCCGCAATCGGGCGAGGAATTATGCCCACCTTCGACGATCACGGTGCCGCCGTGGCGGAGTGAATCCGCTACGCGCTCGCCTGCCTCTCGCGACGACGAGGCCCGGGTGGGTACGCGCACGAAAGAGGCCTGGGAATTCAGCGCAGCCACGGCCTCGTCGAAGGTGGGTCCGGTTCCGAAGGGAACCGTGAGCACCGTTGGCTCCGAAGCGCCGGCTACGACGCCCCTCCGGATGACGTCGAGTGCTTCGCCGGTCGGCAGGACGGGAACTCCCCCATCCCACCGACCGGCGACAACGACACGTTTCACAGGGACGCCACGCGCGTCAGCAGAAGCGCCTCAGCGAGGATCGCGGCCTTCAGGTCAGAGATCGACTGCGACTCGTCCTCGGAGTGGGCGTTCGTCAGCGGATCCTCGACGCCGGTGACGACGACCTGGGCGCTGGGGAAGATGCGCTGGAAGTCCGAGATGAACGGGATCGAACCGCCCACGCCGATGTTGACCGAGGGAACGCCCCAGGCCTCGGTGAGGGACTCGTGCAGAGCCTTGGTCACGGGGGAATCCATGTCGGCCTGGTAGCCGGCACCCGCGTCCTCAGCAGTGACCTCGACGCGCGCGCCGAAGGGGGCGTGTGAGAGCAGGTAGTCGACAAGCTTGGCCTGAGCCTCGGTGGGATCCACGCCCGGCACCGTGCGCATCGACAGGCGGAAGCGCGTGTGCGGGGCGATCGTGTTCGAGGCGTTGGAGACCGGGCGAGCATCAAAACCGATCACCGAGATCGACGGCTTGGTCCACATACGGGCAGCGATATCACCGGAGCCTGCAAGCTGCAGCCCGTCGACCATGCCGGCGGCCGCGCGCAGCTCCTCCTCCGGCCAATCCACGTCCGCGTGATCCGAGCCGCCCAGGCCCGGCACCGCGACGTCACCATTCTCGTCGAACAGCGAGGCGATGAGCATCGAAGAAATGGCGACGGAATCAAGGAGCGGGCCACCGAACGCGCCGGAGTGCACCGCGTGGTCGGCAACGGTCACGTCGACGGTCACAATCGCGTTGCCGCGCAGGGTCGAGGTAACGGCGGGCTCGCCGACCTTCCAGTTCGACGAGTCCGTCACGACGATGACGTCGGCAGCGAGCTCATCCTTGTGGGCGTCGAGGAACGCGGTGAACGACGGAGAACCGATCTCTTCCTCGCCCTCGATGAACACGACGACGTTAACCGGCAGGTCCTCGCCGAGGATCGACAGCGAACCGAGGTGGACCGTGATGCCGGCGCCATCGTCGGAGGAACCACGGCCGTAGATGCGATCGCCGCGAACCTCGGCCTTGTAGGGGTCCATGCTCCAGCGGCTCAGCTCGCCCACCGGCTGCACATCGTGGTGCGCGTACAGCAGGACGGTCGGCGCGCCCTCAATATGAGGCGTGTGCGCGACGAGGGCGGGCTTACCCTCGGTGCCATCAGCGGCGGTCTCGCGGAGAACCTTGGCTTCCAGGCCCAGGGCGGCGAAACGCTCGCGGATATGCTCAGCGCTGCGCTCCACGTCGGCCGCGTGCGCGGGATCCGACGACACCGACGGAATCGCGACGAGCTGCGTGAGCTCCTCCAGCAGGGACGGGAAAGCAGCCTCCAGGCGCTCCTTCAAAACGGACGTGGACAGTGCATGTGAAGTATCAGCCATACGACCAGGGTAGACCATGGGAGTGCGAGGCGGGTGGGCTATCCGCTAGCCTTGAAGCGTGTTTGGACGAAGCAAGAACAACAACGACGAGACCTCGATGCACATCGAGCCCGTCTCCACGACGCCCGACGGCAAGAAAGGCCGCCCCACGCCGAAGCGTAAGGCAGCCGAGGCCGCCCGCATCCACCCTCTGGTGCCCAAGGACCGCAAGGAAGCCAAACGTGCCGCCCGAGCCGCCCGCAACGCGCGTTTCGAGGCCGAACAGCGCGCGATGGTCACCGGCGAAGAAAAGTACCTGCCAGCCCGTGACAAGGGACGTGCACGCCGTTTCGTGCGTGACTACGTCGACGCGCGCCACTCCTTCTCTGAGTGGATTCTCGCCGTCATGATGGTGTCCATCATCCTGATCATGGTGCTGTCGATGCTGGGCAACAAGATCCCGCTGCAGTACCAGGCGTACATGCTCTACGGATCGTCCATCCTTATGTACGGCTCTTTCATTATCACCGCCATTGAAGCCATCCTCGTGTGGCGCAAGGTCAAGCGCACCTTCACCGAGGCCCACCCCCGCGAGGATATTCCCTCCGGTACCGCCTACTACACCTTCTCCCGCATGATCATGCCTCGCCGTTGGCGCTCTCCGCGCCCGCAGGTCGACCGCGGGCAGTTCCCGAAGTAGTCGTCTGTGTCGTCGGCCCCGCCCCATCCACATGGGTGCGGGGCCGACGTGTTGTATCCACAGGGCATCTCGAAGCGGCACCTGTATTCACAGGGCATGCCGTGGCGCTGGCCATCACGTCCTCGCGTGCACGATTCTGTCCGTGTCGGAGCAACGATGCTCCGTCGCGAACGACAAGGAAGCATCATGCACACAACGATCACACTGCCCACCGCCTGCGATATGTTGCTCGACGAGGAGGAACCCTGCCCCGAGGGCATGTACGGCCCACCTCGATGGCTCGACGATCGGGGCGTCTCTGCTCTGTTGGCTCCCTACCTGTGCGATGGGTGGGACCTGGGTGACTACGCGCGCTTCGCGGAGCTGTCGGGGGCAGATGCCCGTCGGCTCGCCTCGCTGCTGCCGAAAAAAGCGCGCGACGATCGACAGAACAACGCACCACGGATCATCGACCTCCTACGTGCCGCCTCCCGCATCGACGGGCTCACCCTCGAGGGATACGTCATTCGCGCGCCGCGGCGAGACGAACGCGTCAGCATCGACACCGTACTCGTTCCAGAATCTGCGATCATCGCTCACACCGGATCTCCCATCGACGAGGAGCGGTATCCGAGCTACCAGCACTGGCTGACACTCGCCTCGGTCCTTGGCCTCGGCGATGAGGCGATCCCTCCTGATGAGATGCGCGTACTCATTCGAGACGGATCATCCAAGCGATGGTGGTGGGCATGGTGGGACTGATCAACTATCCTAGGAACCATGATCCGACGCGCATACAACTGGGCTTTCACACACTTCATCTCGTATTCAGACCCGGAGGTTGCACACCACTGGGGTCTGGGAGCGATTTCCTTGGCCGGACGATTCGCCCCGACGCGCGGACTCATGCGCGCTACGCTGGGCCACCTCGACCCGACTCACTCCCCTACGCGCGTCGTCGGTGGCGTCGAGGTCCCCCTGATGCTGGGGCAGCGCCGCCTGCCCTCCCGTCTCGGTCTGGCCGCTGGCATGGACAAGGACGCCGAGGCCGTGCTCGGCATGTGCGCCCTCGGCTACGCCTTCGTCGAGATTGGCACCGTGACTCCCCGTCCCCAGCCCGGCAACGACGCGCCGCGCCTGTGGCGCCTCATGGAGGAACGCGGCCTGCGTAACCGCATGGGTTTCAACAACGCCGGAGCAGATGCCGCCGCCGAGAAGTTGCGCGAGCTGCGCTCGACTCCTGCGGGCCGCGCCGCGATCGTCGGTGCCAACATCGGCAAGAACAAAGTGACGTCTGAGGCGGACGCCCCCGCGGACTACGAGTACTGCGCGAAGACGCTCGCCCACTGGGTCGACTTTGTCGTCGTCAACGTGTCCTCTCCCAACACGCCCGGCCTGCGCGACCTGCAGTCCGTCGATCACCTGCGCCCGATCCTGCAGGCAGCCCGCCGCGGCTGCGAGGCGGGTGCTCCCGATCGCGTCATGCCGCTCTTCGTCAAGATCGCTCCCGATTTGGCCGACGAGGACATCGTCGCCGTCGTCGAGCTGACGAAGGAGCTCGGTCTAGCGGGCGTCGTCGCCACGAACACGACGATCAACCACGACCTGGGTGAGGGCGGCGTCTCGGGTGCGCCGCTTCTGCCCCGTGCGCTGGAGGTCGTCTCCCTGGTGGCACGTCATCTTGACGATGACCAGATTCTCATCGGCACGGGTGGCATCTCGTCGCCCGAGGACGCGCTACGCATGATCAGCGCGGGTGCCGACCTGGTCGAGGCATTCTCCGCCTTCATCTTTGAAGGCCCGTCCTGGCCGGGCGAGGTCTCGCGCGCCCTCCAGCGCGCGTAAGGGACCGCCGTGATTATCGAACTCACCAGCGCGGATCTGGCAGCAGATTCGCGCCTGGAGGACTACACGCGCCTCAAAGACGTCAAACTTCGTTCGAAGATCGAACCGGAACGAGGCCTGTACATGGCCGAGTCCGCGAACGTCATTGAACGCGCGATCCGCGCGGGGCATCACCCGCGTTCCTTCCTCATGTCGAGGCGGTGGCTACCGACCCTCACCGACCTCATCGAGGCGGCAACAGGTGGCCCCGACGGCGCGGACGTCCCGGTCTTCGTCGCCGACGAGGACGTCTTGGAGCAGATGACGGGCTTCCACCTGCACCGCGGCGCTCTCGCTGCCATGCAGCGCCCGGTCCTGCCGAGCCTCAACGAGCTACTCGCAACCGCTCACGGCGGCACCCCGGCGCGTCGCGTCGTCGTCTTGGAAAACCTCGTCGACCATACGAACGTCGGCGCCGCATTCCGCAGCGCCGCCGCGCTCGGCGTCGACGCTGTTCTCGTGACGCCGCAGTGCGCTGATCCCCTCTACCGTCGATCCGTGCGCGTTTCCATGGGAACCGTCTTCCAGGTTCCGTGGACTCGCCTCGAGTCCTGGCCGAGCGACATCGCAGCCCTCCAGGAGGCGGGCTTCACGGTCGCATCGCTGGCTCTGTCGGACGATTCGGTATCCCTCGACGACTTCGCTTCACTGCCCGCCCTCCAGGGGCCGGACGCTCGCCTCGCAATGGTGATGGGCACCGAAGGCGATGGCCTGGGGCGGCGCACCATCGCCGCCTCCGACTACACCGTCAAGATTCCCATGGACCACGGGGTCGACTCGCTGAACGTCGCAGCCGCGTCCGCCGTCGTCTTCTGGGCGACCAGGGGCATTGGCGCGCAGTAACTCGCCCGCGCAAGACACAGCGGCCGCGCGATTACCGCAAGCGCCGCAGCCGCACACAACGAGGCCGGAGCTGGATACCCAGCCCCGGCCTCGTCGTCGTTGACTGCGACGGGTCAGCTCATGGATGCCACGATCTCGTCGATGACGTCCACGCATTCTTCCCATCCGGACACTGCGCGCGTCGCATAACCGGCGGCTTTGACGGGGTAGTCATTGCCTTCCGGATCCAGGCGGTCGCCAATGAAGAGCATCTCGGAGGCGGGGATGTCCGTCTCTTCGACGAGCTTGCCCATGCCGAACGCCTTGTCGATGCCACGGGTGGTGATGTCGACCGAGGTCGAGCCACCACCGCGAACATCGAGCTCGGGCACGTCGGGCTGCACGGCGTCACGCAGGGCCGCCTTCTTGGTGCCGTCCGGGTCCCAGGCGCGCTTCGCGTCGAGCGGAGCCTCCTGGCCCAGGGCAGAGAACGTGATCTGCGAGCCGCGGTCTTCGATGATGTTGCCCCACGGGTTGGACTCCCACAGGCCGAGCTTACGCGCGTGACGCTCAAGCGAGGCGATCGCGCGGGCGGCGACCTCGGGATCCAGGTCGTGCGCGTAACGCTCGACCCACGCGCCACCCTCGTAGCGGTAGTAGCGCGTGCCGCAGGTGGGCATCAAGTGCAGGCGAGAGAGTTCCTCATCCGTGGCGTGCAGGTTGTCCAGCACCTGGGTGCGGAACTGGCCCATCTGACCGCCGGAGATGATGCACACCTCCACGTGGTCCAGCAGGGACCGCAGAGCGACGTCCATGCGGGCGGGCAGCGGCGACTTCGAGGGCGCCAGGGTGTCATCGAGATCAAAGGCAACGAGCTTCACGGTGCCACCCTACTGCTTCGCGGCTGCCGCGGCTTCGATAGCGCGCTGCGCGGCCTCGGTCTCTTCATCGGTGGGGACCGAGAGGACCTGCAGCAGCACGACGGACGCGACGAGGCCACCCCACACGAGCAGGATCGTCAGGATCATCAGAGCGATAGCGGGAGCGGTCACTTGGCGCCTCCTTCAATCGAAGCGGTATCTTCGGCGTCGTCAGCGAGGATCTGAGCGACCGCCGCGTGGGTGTCCAGCGGACGGTGCTTCCACGGGATGAACGTGAAAATCAGGGACGCAATGACCGCGACCGCCACGGAACCCCAGCCGAAGATCAGCACGTAGCTGCTGGGGTAGCCTTCGTAGCCCTTTGTCAGCAGGTCCACGATGGACATCGCCATCATGACGAAGAGGACGACCGGGATGACGATTCCGACGAGGGGCTCCCAGAGCTTGGGGACCTTCACGCTGGACACCGAGTTGATGTGGGCACGTAGGACACCCAGGCGCGGGCCTGCGACTGCGCACAGGACGGCGAACATGATCGCCGAGGACACGACGCCGACCGAGTTGATGAAGTTGTCGACGATGTCGAGGTTGTTCAGGCCCGAGCGGGTGCCGAAGAGGACCAGCGAAATAACGGTGGCGGGAACGCCAAGAACGAGAGCCGAGCGGGCGGGCGACCAGCCGAACTTGTCCTGCAGGCCGCCGGAGACGACCTGGAGCAGGGACAGCAGGGAGGTGACGCCAGCCAGGACCAGGGACGAGAAGAAGAGCACGCCGAAGAGGGGCCCACCGGGCATCATCGAGATAATCTTCGGGAAGGTCACGAAGGAGAGGATCGGTCCGGTCAGGCCCTCAACCTCGGAGACGCTCACGCCGCCCTGGTGCGCCATGAAACCGATGGCGCTGAAGACGCCGATGCCCGCGAGGATTTCGAAGGACGAGTTCGCGAAGCCTGCGACGAGTGCGGTGCCGGTCAGGTTCGACTTGGGCTTGAGGTACGAGGCGTAGGTGAGCATGATACCGAAGCCCACGGACAGCGAGTAGAAGATCTGCGCAAATGCGGCCAGCCACACCTTGGGATCAGCAAGCGCGCTCCAGTTCGGCGTGAAGAAGGCGTTGAGGCCTTCGACGGCACCCGGCAGGAACAGCGCTCGAACGACGAGCGCGAGGAAGAGGATAACGAGGAGCGGCAGGAAGACCTTGTTCGCAGCCTCGACGCCCTTGGACAGGCCGCGACCGATGACGAAGAGCACGAGCACCCACACGAGAGCAAGCGGGATCATGACGGCCCATGCAGGGGCCCACGAGAAGGTGTCGCCGGGAACCTTCTCAAGGAAGGACTCCAGGAAGAACGTCGTCGGATCGGCACCCCAGGCCTCGTTCACGGAGTAGATCGTGTACTGCACGCCCCACGCGAGGACCGCACCGTAGTAGACCATGATGACGAAGCAGACGAAGGTCTGGAACCAGCCGACGAACTCGCCGCCGCCGATGATCTTGCGCAGCGCCCACGGCGGTGAACCGCGGAACTTGTGGCCGACCGCGTAGTCGAGCCACAGCATGGGGATGCCGACGAAAATCAGGGCAACCAGGTACGGGACCAGGAAGGCGCCGCCGCCGTTGGAGTAGGAGACGCCGGGGAAACGCCAGATGTTGCCCAGGCCGATGGCCGAGCCGATGGCTGCCAGGAGGAAGCCTGTCTGGCCGCTCCACGAGTCGCGCGCGCGGGGCGCGGATTTGGGTGCGGAGGATGACATGAAGTGAGTTCCTTGCATTCGTGTCTATACGGGATAATTCCCAGCCAGACTAGGGCTGTTACACCTGGAAGTCTCCCAGAGTCCACGATACAGAACGTGTTTTTGGCCTCTTTTTGACGGGTTCTTTGCTGACCGGGGTCTGCTCAGACACCCCGAGAGCAGAGCTCATGCCGACAAACCCGAGTTAGGAAACAACCCCACACGCATGGAAAATCGCTGCAATTCCAACGACGACGGGCAGCGATGCAAAGGTCGTCACGAGGACCGTTCCCTGCGCGATGCGCTCCCCCGCTCCTGCACGCGTCGCCGCGATATACGCGTTTTGCGCTGAGGGCAGCGCCGCCATGATGGTCACCGACATGAGTGCCGGACCGGTCAACCCGAGTAGCATCCCGACACCGCACGCGATGGCGGGCTGCACGGCGAGCTTAGCAACGACGGCGCACGCGATAGCTGGCACCCCCGCATCGCCGGACGCCGTGCGGCGGTCCACAAGGGCGGCACCGAAGGACAGCAGGATCATCGGGGGCGCCGCTGCCCCCAGCATGGACGTGGACACCTCGAGGAGCGTCGGCATCGACCACCCGGCCGCGGAAAAGAGGAAACCGCACGCCGCCGCAATGACCATAGGGTTGCGCGCGATGACCGTCACGATACCGCGCGCAGACGGGCGCTGGCCAGATCCGGCCAGATCCGCCAACACGAAGAACATCGGCGTGAAAAAACCGAGCTGAAACACCAGGATGGGCACGACCGCAGAAGCGTCCCCCAGCACATAGACGGCGATCGGGATGCCGATATACGCGCCGTTATTGAGGGACGAGGCCATGGCCCCCAACGTGGTTTCGCCCCGCGTGAGGTGCAAGACGAGGCGGGCGACGGCCACGAAGAGGAGCGCTGTGCCCACACCCGACGCGGCTGCCACGGCGAGCGGAGCCCCGAATACGCCAGACGTCCCCGTTGAGACGATCGCGTGGAAGAGCATGGCCGGGGACGCCACCCAGTACGTCACCGACGCGAGAGAACCCGCCGCCTCGGGACCGAGCGCACCCGCGCGACGAGCGATCCAACCGACGCCGATGATGAGGGCGATCGAGAGGACCGACCAAAGAATCGACGCCATGCGAAGAGGAGACCCGTCAGCGCCAGGAGGCCACGGCCTCGTCGACCTTGGTGAGGGCCGAGGCGATCGCCATGTGCATGTCCAGGTACTGGTAGGAGCCCAATCGCCCGCCGAAGAGCACGTTCTCCTCCCCCGCCGCCATGTCACGGTAGGCGCCGAGGGTCGAGCGGTCCGACGGCGAGGCGATCGGATAGTAGGGCTCGTCGCCGGGGCGGGCGAAGCGCGAGTATTCGCGCTGGATGATCGTGTTGGTCGCGCCGGCGCGATCACGTTCGGGGTGCAGGTGCGCGAACTCGTGGATACGCGTGAAGGGCACGTCGCGATCCGAGTAGTTCATGACGGAGCAGCCCTGGTAGTCGGGCACGTCAACGACCTCGGTCTCGAAGTCGAGGGTGCGCCAGCCGAGCTCGCCGGCCTCGTAGTCGAAGTAGCGGTCGATCGCCCCCGTGTAGACGACGGGTACCTGGCCGACGGTCGCGGCCTTCGAGAACGGCGACGAGGTATCGAAGAAGTCCACGCCCGTGTGCACGGTGATGCGCGGGTGATCAACCATGTTCGCGATCCATGCGCCGTAGCCGTTGAGCGGCAGGCCCTCGTAGCGGTCCTGGAAGTAGCGGTTCTCGTAGGTGAAGCGCACGGGCAGTCGCGTGATGATAGAGGCAGCCAGCTCACGCGGATCCGTCTGCCACTGCTTGGCCGTGTACCCCGCGATGAAGGCATCGTAGAGGGGGCGGCCGATCAGGCTGATGGCCTTCTCCTCGAGGTTGCCGGGTTCGCCCGTGATCTCGGCGGCCTGGCGCTCGATGAGCGCGCGCGCTTCCGCAGGCGAGTAGGCGGCTCCGAAGAACTGGTTGATGGTGCCCAGGTTGATGGGCAGCGGGTAGACGACGCCCCGGTAGTTGGCGTAGACGCGGTGGCGATAGTCGTTGAAGGCCGTGAATCGGTTGACGTAGGACCACACACGCTCGTTCGACGTGTGGAAGAGGTGGGTGCCGTAGCGGTGCACTTCGACGCCGGTGGCCTCGTCGATCGACGAGTAGGCATTGCCTCCGATGTGGTCGCGACGCTCGATGACGGTCACGTCCATACCGAATCGCTCCGCGGCCTCGCGGGCGAACGTCAGGCCAAAAAAGCCCGATCCAACAACGAGCAGATCCACGCCACTCCCCTTTCACGGTAGTAAGGACAATCGTACCGGCCCCCACCCGCGGGTGCGCCGACATGTGATCGACGAGGCCGGAGCGTGGACTCGTGCGGGCGGCACGCTGGTGGTCACTTATCCTTGTTCCTATCAGCTGATACGCGAGGGAGGTTCGGGGCATGGTGCGCATCGCCGTCGTCGAGGACGAGGCCGTCTCACGCCAGCTCCTCGCCGACTACCTCGCGCGCTACAGCGAAGAAAACAACGTGCCATTCGAGGTCACCTATTTCGAGGACGGCGGAGCCATCATCGGCGACTACAAGCCGGTGTACGACATCATCCTCATGGACATCCAGATGACCCACGTCGACGGCATGACCGCGGCGCGCGCGATCCGCGAGGTCGATCAGGAGGTCGTCCTCGTGTTCATCACGTCAGCCGCACAGTTCGCGATCCACGGCTACCAGGTCGGCGCTCTCTCCTACCTCATGAAGCCGCTGCCCTGGTTCGCGTTCTCCCAGGAACTCTCACGCTGCCTCGAGGCCGTTGCCAAGCGGCGCGGCGCCTCGGTCCTCCTGCAGTCGGGCACGTCGACCCACCGCATCGACGTCGCGGACATCGTCTACGTCGAGTCGATTAAACACCGCCTGGACGTGCACACGGTCTCCGACACCTACTCAATCACCTCCACGTTGAAGGCCATGGAGGAACAGCTCTCCGGCCACAACTTTTTCCGTTCAAATTCGTGCTACCTCGTGAACCTCGCGCACGTGCGCGGCGTCGCCGACCAGGAGTGCCTCATGACGGGTGGGGACAGCCTGCGCATTTCCCGGCCTCGTAAGAAGGCGTTCATGACAGCTCTGGCGAGCTTCGCGGGCGGGATCCACTGACGTGTTCGAGTCCCTGCCGGACATCCCGCGCCTGTTCACCGCCCTGGCCGAATGGGGCGCCGCCCTCGTGTATGTGTTCGTCGTCGCGCGCTCGGCGTCGTCGAACGCCCTAAACCCGAACGCTGCTATCCCCCGATGGAGGCTCGCCGTTGCGGCCGTCGGTGGCCTCGTAGTGCTCGTCGGCGCCCAGGAACTGCTCGGCCGCGCTCCCCTGTCCCTGTGGGTGCCGGGCATGATGATGGCGTACGCACTCATGTGGTGCGTGATCCGCGTGGGAACCGCGCTGGACTGGCGCTGGGTGACGCACATGAGCGCACGCGCGTTCATCGTGGCTGAGCTCGCAGCATCCCTCGCCTGGCAGGTCGTCGTGTACTCCCACTCCGACAAGCCCTACTGGCACCCGTTGTCGTTCGGAGGTTTTGCCGCGATTGCGGCGACGTGTCTGGCCGTCGTCTACTTCTTCGAACGGCGCATCTACCGCCAGGGAGCGCTGCCCATTCTCCGTTTCGCAGACCTCGCCTCTGGCGTTTTTATCGGCATCGCGATCTTTTCCCTGTCCAACCTGAGTTTTATCTCGACGGCCACCCCATTTTCCGGGCGCGCCGGGTTGGAGGTCTTCTACATCCGCACCCTCGTGGACCTGGCCGGCTACGCGATCCTGTTCGCGCAGTTCGAGCGCATCCAGCAGAGCGCAACCGAGCGCGAACTCGCATCCATCCAGGCCTCCCTGGATGCCCAGCACCACCAGTATCTGGCAGCCAAGGAGGACATGGAGCAGGTGGCGCGCGCTCACCACGACCTCAAGCACCAGGTGGAGGCGATCCGCGCGGAGCTAGACCCGGGACGCGCCGCCGCATCGTTTGCCGAGCTCGAGTCTTCGATCGAGCAGATCGGCCAGCAGTACCACAGCGGCAATGCGGTCCTCGACGTCATCCTGACGACGAAGGGCCGTGCGTGCACTGCAGCGGGTATCAACTTCACGGCGGTCGCCGACGGCGCTCTGCTGGGATCCATGTCATCGATGGACATCGCCACCCTCTTCGGCAACGCCCTCGACAACGCGATCGAGGCCTCGCGGCGCGTCGACGACCCTGCCAAGCGCCTCATCAAACTGGCGCTATTCCGTCAGGGGCAGATGGTGGTCATCCGTGTCGACAACTGGTTCGACGGTCGCCTCAACACGGACGCCGGTGGACGCCTCACGACAATTAAGCCTGACACCGTCCGACACGGCTGGGGGGTTAAATCCATCCAGTGGACGGCCCGCAAGTACGGCGGCCAGGCGGTGACGGACGTGGCAGACCACTGGTTCACGCTGACGGTGCTTCTCCCGTCCACGAATGCCCAGGAGGACGAATGACGATCCTAGACACCCCCCGCCTACGCTTACGGCCCTGGAACGATATGGACGCACCGGAACTCTACGAGCTGGCCCGCGATCCCCGCATCGGGATGCTGTGCGGATGGAAACCCTACGAGTGCATCGACGATGCCCACGAGGCGCTGTCGACCTTCCTAGCGGCACCCGACAGCTACGCGGTGACGCTCGGATCGACCGGCGACATCGTGGGCTCGATCGCGCTGCGCATTGACACAGACTCCCCCGAGGCAACCGTCGCTGACATCGGATACTGGATCGGCGCACCCTACTGGGGCAACGGATACGCGACGGAGGCGGGGCACGCCATCATCGAGCGTGCGCGTGAGCTGGGCGTCGAGACGATCATCTTGAAATACTTCGACGGAAACGACGCCTCGCGCCGGGTCTCAGAAAAGCTCGGCTTTGCATGGCGCGAGCGCGAGGAGGACGTGGAATACCCGCACATCGGTAAGCGCCTGACCGTCCATTGGACGGAGCTGGTGCTCGCCGGGCGCTAACGGCCGTCCCTTAGTTGAAGCCGAGGATCGCCGCGGCGACCTTGTAGCCTCCGCGCACGAGCGTCGGCGACGCGTGGCGCACAAGGCCGGCGAGCAGGTCCTGGCGCAGTCGATCCGTGGCCTCGGGATTGATCTGGTCCATGGTCTCCCAGATCTGTTCCTTGAGGGCCAGGTGCTCGGGGGTGCCCGACAGCTGAGCCATGACGGAGCAGACGACGGCGTTGATACGCAGGTAGTGGACCATGTAGCGCCACAGTTTTTCCTCGACCTCGGCGCGCGGAGGCAGCGCACGGGTCATCGCCTCGTTCACCCGGGCGAGCTGATCCAGGCGCGTGATCATGACCTTCTCGTTGACGGACTGGTCGTCGCGGCCGATGAAATAGTGGTACAGGTCCACGTCCAGGTAGCGGATCGTGGAGACGTAGGGCAGCGGCACGAACGAGTAGAGGTAGTCCACGTAGAACGTGTGCTCCGGCATGACCAGCCCGGAGGCCCGCACGACCTCGGTGCGCATCGTCAGGGCGTGCATCATGAGGTACTGGTCGTAGCGGCATCGGCGTAGGTCGGCCCAACCGAAGGTGCGTCCGCGAGGCAGAACGTTGCGGTAGCGGATGACGGCCTTGACCGACTTTCCCTGCTTGTCGTAGACGTAGTTGGTGACGAGCAGGTCCAGGTCACGCCCGGCCTCGCGTTCCTCGCGCAGGACGTCGAGAACGGCGTTTGTCGCGCGTCGGTCCAGCCAGTCATCGGAGTCGACGACGCGCACGTGCGTGCCGGTGGCAGCGGCGAGGCCGGCGTTGACGGCGCCGCCGTGCCCCTTGTTCTCCTGGTGGATGACTGTCACGGAGGGATAGCGAGCGGCCCACTCATCGGCGATCTCGGCGGTACGGTCCTTCGAACCGTCGTTGACGATAATCGCCTCGAGTTCGTCGCCGTATCCGACGAGCGTGGTCAGCGCCCGGTCGAGATAATCCTCGGAGTTGTAGGCGGGCACGATCACCGTCAGTAGCGGCGCGCTCATGGAGTCTCCTCTCGTGAAGTCTGCCAGTAGTCTACTGTGCTGCGCTGACCTGCGCGTCCTCCTGCGTGGGTTCCTGCTTGAAGATCACTTTAAAGATGGGGAAGAACACCCAGAAGGAGATAGCTGCGTTAATGATCATCGTGATGACGTCGGCGAAGGTTTCGCCGCCCGCACCCATCGTCGAAATCGCCCACGCGTAAATCGGATCCTTGTAGAGGACCTGGAGGGCCGCCGCCGCAATCGTGATGACGACGTAGGCGACCGCGTACCAGAAGGCTGCCTTGCCCACCGACGAGTTGGATTTGAAGGTGACGTTGCGCTGAGCGAAGAAGTTGATGACCTGAGCGATCAGCAGCGTGATCTCGACGGCGAGGAAGTACGCAAGGCCACCGCCCCCGCCCACCGACATCGAACCGGCCGAGTAATCGAAGAGATAGACGGTGTGCCCGTGGGAGACGCCGACGGGCAGGAACTGGAAGGCCGTGTCGACGAGGCTCGTGTGCGCGAACATCGCCTTGAACGCCGGCATGAGAACCAGCTGCAGCACCGTAATGCCGTTGGAGAGGATGAAGAAGATGATGAACTGGGCGGCCGTGGTGTGCTTGTCTTCGAAGGCAGTCCACCAGCGCTTGAGAGCCTGCATGAGTTGTCCTTTACGTCAGTGTGTTGAACAAGGCCGGGGCCGCGTCATCGGGTCTGGTCGAGTTCGCGCTGGGTGGCCTTGTTGGCGCGGGCGTTCGAGATAAAGCCGAGGGCGGCGCGGGTGAGTCCTCGCAGGGGGTGCCCGTTGACGGCCAGGAGGAGCGCGTCCACCATGTCGGGACTTGCCGCGCCGTTGCTCATCTTCGCGATGGCACGGAAAGGCATGTTGAGGACGAAGAGGATGTTGAGATCCGGTGTTCCCTTAGCGTCAGCCTTCGCTTTGAGGGCATGAAGCTTGCGTCCGGCGACGCGGGCAAGCCA
>JAHACW010000044.1 GCA_018375675.1 Actinomyces sp.
ACGTCGGTGACCCAGTGGACGCCCAGGTACAGGCGCGTGACGCAGATGAAGACGATGAGCGTCAGCGCTGCGGCCCACAGCAGGTAGCGCAGACGGCGACCGACGCGCGTTGTCGTCAGGACCAGCACCAGGGACACGAACAGCGCAGTCACGGCCGTCGCGTGACCCGACGGGAACGAGTAGCCGTCCTCGGTGATCAGGCGTAGCGCCTCCTCGGGACGGGGACGCTCGTACAGGTGCTTGATGATGAAGCTGTTTGCGGCCGAGAACACCACGGAACACAGGATGTACAGGGCGTTCATGACCTTCTTGATGAACCACCACACGGCGCCCGCCACGGCCACCGCCACGACGACCGCGCGCTTGGGGTCGAAGAGCCACGACGCACCCGTCATGAACGTGTTCATCGCCGGCGTACGCGACGCGACGAAGTCAGACCACACCGTGGTGTCGATCGACAGGGGACTCGTGATGAATCCGCCCGCGACGGCGACAGCCGCGACGAGGAGAACCCCGATGATCACGGGGGGAGACAGGAGGCGACGAGCAATCATAGTGAAATCCTACCGTAGTGTCAGTCGTTTGCGCCGTACTCGTAGACCCAGCGCCCGGCCCGACGCGAGAAGCGCGAATGCTCCCGCATCTGCCCGGTTTCACCGGTCGATGCGTCCCGCCACGAGGCCACGAACGTCACGGTGCCCTCCTCGTCGGAAGGACCCCCGGCCTCGGCCCCTAGGATCTGCAGACCCGTCCACTGCGTCCCCTCCACCCAGTACGGGGGAGCGGGGCGCGTGCGCGGGTGCCACGTGCGGAACAGGTAGTCCTCGTCGCGCAGCGCGAACGCCGTGTAGCGCGACCGCATGAGCGCCTCAGCGGTCGGAGCCGCCTCGCCGTCCAGGTAGCGCCCGCAGCACTGTGCGAGCATCGCCCCCGACCCGCACGGGCAGGTACGAGGCCGGGGCGCGCCAGCGCTCGCAGCGCCGGGGGCAGTGGGGGAGGAGGTCACGCCTGGTCGCCCAGGGAGGCCAGCCAGCGCTCCGCATCCAGGGCCGCGCGGCAGCCCGAGCCGGCCGCCGTGATGGCCTGGCGGTACGTGTGGTCCACGGCGTCGCCGCACGCGAACACGCCCGCAACGGACGTGCGCGTCGAGGGCTCGTCGACCGTGATGTAGCCGGCCTCGTCGAGGGCGACCTGGCCGCGCAGGAAGCCCGTGCGGGGCAGGTGTCCGATCGCGACGAACACGCCGTCCACGGCGATCTCACGCGTGGAACCATCCACCGTGGAGGCCAGGCGCAGGCCGGTCACGGCCTCGTCGCCCAGGACCTCCTCGACGGTCGCGTTCCACTCGAAGGAGATCTTCGGGTTGTTCAGGGCACGCTCGGCCATGACGCGCGAGGCGCGCAGGGCGTCGCGGCGGTGCACGACGACGACCTCGGACGCGAAGTTCGTCAGGAAGGTCGCCTCCTCCATCGCGGAGTCGCCGCCGCCGATGACGGCCAGGCGACGATCCTTGAAGAAGAAGCCGTCGCAGGTCGCGCAGTAGGAGACGCCGCGGCCGGAGAACTCGTCCTCGCCGGGCACGTTCATGTGGCGGTACTCCGAGCCGGTGGCCAGGATGACGGCGCGCGCGTAGAAGACCTCGTCCTCGGTCGCCACGGCCTTCACGTCGCCCTCAAGGTTGACGGCGACGACATCCTCGTAGCGAATGTCCGCGCCGAACTTCTCGGCCTGCTCGCGCATGTTGTCCATGAGCTCGGGGCCCTGAATGCCCTCCGGGAAACCGGGGAAGTTCTCGACCTCGGTCGTGTTCATGAGCGCGCCACCCGCGGCCAGCTGGCCGGCCAGCACGATGGGGGCGAGGCCGGCGCGGGCCGTGTAGACCGCAGCCGTGTAACCGGCCGGACCCGAGCCGACGATGACAACGTCGTGGACGGTGGCGCCCTCGGGCACCTCGGCCGACGGGATCTGCACCTCGGCGGTCTCAGCGTTGATATCGGTGGATTCGGCCGTCACCAGGCCCGGAATCGTCACGAAAGACATGCGTACCCTCCTTCAGGGTTACTGAACTGTAAGTTCGGAGATCCACGCCCAGTTGCGTCCGTCCTGGCCCTTGGGCATGGAGCGGAACTGCAGCGCGATCGAGTCGGTTTCGACGGCCGTGGGCAGCTGAATCGTCGTCGTCGGAGACAACGCCGACATGGCCAGTTCTGTTCCGCCGCGCGGGTTCGCCGGGTCCGTGACGTTACGCACGACGACCTCGCCGCCGGACGTCGCCGGGTCCATGTTGAGCGTCACCGAGGACACGGTGGCCTTCTGCTGGAGCTTGACGACGATCGTCACGGACGTCTCGTCGCGGAACTGGTTGTTGTCGAACCAGCGCGAGGACCAGGACGTCGCCGGGTTCGAGTCGATCATGTTGATCGCACGGTCCGGGTGGTCGCCGTCGTCGTTGTTCCACGACAGGACCTGCACGGAGGAGATCACGGGGGTCGTGGTCGGCGCCGGCGGGGGCGTCGTGGTGAGCGCGGGGCTGGGCTCCTCGTCAGACTGCTGCTGGGAGACGCCGGCGCGCAGGGACTGGGTCAGATCCAGGTCGGTGACCGGTCGGGTGGCCATCCACGGACCCCAAATCGCGCCGAAGAGCACCAGGACGACGCCGAAGATCAGCGCCGGCTTCGTCGGGTCGATGAGCGTGCCGGAGCGCTTGGAGGAGCCCTCCTCGTTCGACGAGGCCGGGGCGTCCTGCACGGGAGCGGCAGGTATCGGGGGGATGGGGTCCATGACCTCGGTGGCGTCCTCAACCGGGGGAGCGGGCACCGCCTCGGGCGCCTGCACGCGCGGGATCTGATGCGTCGAGGGGCCGTCCGTCAGGGGAGCGGGATGGGGGTAGTCCTCAGGATTGACCTCAACGTCGCGCTCGTATCCGCTGGCGACGGGGGCCGGCGGCGGGGGAGCGAGGGGGAATGCGGGGGCCTCGACCTGTGCGGCGTCCGTCTCGTCCGTCACAGGCTCGATGCCGTACTCCGCGAGAGACTCGGGGATCGCCTGCGAAGCTTCCGCGGCTTCCGTGGCATCGGCGATGTCATCGACGATAGGAGCGGCCACGGCCTCGGCGAGCAGAGGGTTCTCGACGGGTGCCTGCGTCGCGGGGCCGAGGGTCGGGACCTCGGCGGGCGCGGGGGCCGGCGGCATGTCGACGAGCTCCTCGGCCGCATTGGTCGCATCGTCCGCGGGGGCCGCGGGAGGCGCGGGGATCGGCGAGGCGGAGAGCACCTCGTCAAACGACGGCAGCTTGTCGTCGTCGCCGGTGCGTTCGGGCGTGGGAGCCATCGGTTCCTCCGTCTCGTCGGGTGTGTGTCCCGTCATTATCTCAGCTGGTGCGGGGGTGGGCGTGGAAGACGCTGCCAGGATGTTCACCACAGCGCCCGGAACGCGCAGGTGGGTGAGCAGCGGGCGCATCATGACGGCGGATTCGCCGGGCGCGGCGAAGCGCAGGACCAGGAGGTACACGAGTCCGGTCAGCGCGGATACGAGCGAGAGCTTCACGCCGGCCAGGGCCATGCGGCCCAGCGTCGACGAAATCTCGGTGTGGATGCCCATGAGCCACAGGAGGCCAAAGCCCACGAGGCCCGCGACGATCGCCGCCCCCAGGTAGGACGCGTAGGAACGCAGCAGGCCCGCGCGGTCGACGTAGCGGTTCTCGCGCGATACCCACACGACCGCGATAATGCCCTGGGTCAGGCGGCACACGGTCTCGCCGAGGGCAGCCGCGACGACCCACCAGCGGGCGCCGGTCAGGGCGTACATCGACCAGCCGACGATCACCTGGATGATTGTGGGGCCGATGCCCATGAGGAACACGGGCTTGACGTCCTCGTAGGCGAAGAAGACGCGCTGACTCATGAGGACCATGCCGGTCGAGGCCACGCCGGGCATGAGCGAGGCGAGGACGAGGGCGTAGCCGGTCACGGCCTCGGGATCCCCGCCCTTAGCCGCCATCGCGATCTCCATCATGGGGACGGAACCGGCCATCAGCATGGCCGCGGCGACGAGGGTCAGCGACGTAATAGTGCGCACGCCCAGGTGGTAGTTGTCGGCCACCGCGCGGTCGTCGCCGTCAGCAACGGCACCGGCCATGCGGGTGAAGATCGCAGTCGTCAGCGACACCGTGATGAGCGACTGGGGAACCATGAAGATCATGAACGCCGTCGAGTAGGCGAGGATGCCGACGACGCCGCCCTGAGCGCCGTTGCGGCCGATGAAACCGTCGGCCATGGCAGCCAGGTTGTTCGTTGACAGGACGCCGACCTGGGACACGCCCAGGGTCGCGAACGTCCATCCGGCCACGCGCGGCATCGACCCGAAAGAGGTTCCGCGGAAGTGGAAGTCCGGCTTGAAGGAGACTCCCGCCCGACGCATCGGCCACAGCAGGCACAGGGCCTGGCAGATGACGCCGAGGGTTGCGGATCCGGCGAGGACCCAGAACTGTGCGCCCGTCAGGTCGCCCGCGGGAATGCCGCCGTCCGGTGCGCCGCCCCAGATGGCGAGGAAAGCGCCGAGGCCCGCGATGCCTACGACGTTGTTGACGACGGGCGCCCACATGTAGGGCCCGAAGATCTCGCGCGCGTTGAGTAGCTCGCCGAGCAGGTTATACAGGCCGTAGAAGAAGAGCTGTGGCAGGCACAGGAGGGCAAAGAGAATCGCGAGGTTGCGAATGTCCTCGGTGTAGCCCGCGGCCGTGATCATCACCAGGACGGGGGCCAGCACCATCGTCGCGAAGGTGACGAGGAAGAGCAGGGTTCCCGCGAGGGTCAGCAGGCGGTTGACGTAGGTGTCACCGTCGTGGCGGCGCTTGATGGCACCGACGATTTGCGGGACCAGGACGGCGTCGAAGATGCCGGAGGCCAGCAGGTTGAACACCGTGTTGGGCAGCGTGTTCGCGGTCTGGAAGGCCGCGCCGACACCGCCGGCGGTCGCGCCGACCGCGGCGATGAGCATCGCGTTGCGTACGAAACCGAGGATGCGCGACACCATGGTGCCCGACGCCATGAGCGCCGATGCCCTCAGGATCGATCGGCGAGGCGTGTTCGAGCTCATGGGGTCTCCTTCGTCGTTGCTGTCTCGGATTCAGTGGTGGTGTCTGTCGTGTCGGCGTCGCCGGATGCGGCCTGCGCCTTGCGGGCGGCCCTCTTGCGCAGCGACCGCGTGATGCCGGCCAGGAAGAGCAGGCCGAAGAGCGAGGCGATGACGGCGGTGATCGCGTCCTCCCACCCGGCGCGCATGCGCACGGTCACAGTCTGGGAGTCGTCGAGAACGACGCCGTCGGGGGTGGTCACCTTGTAGGTGACCTCGATGTCGCCACTGCCGATCGCACCCACGGGCACCTCGACCGTCGTCGCGCCCTGCGCGGCGAGCGTCTGGGATTGGGCCGGGGTGGCGCGCAGACGCGGATCGTCGGGCACGAGGGTCACGTCGACGCGTACCGGCCAGGGCAGGTTATTGCGCACGAGGACGGGGAAGTTCGCGGACTTATTAATGAGGTTGACGGCCGAGGAAGGCTCGACGGTCACGGCGGAGAGCATCGTCGTGACTTGCGAGGTGACGGCAGTCGCCGCGTCGAGCTGTTCGGAGGCCGTGAGCTGCGCGGACAGTGCCGGGAGAATCTGGGGGGTGACCGAGGCGTACACCGCGTCGGCGTCGTCCGTCGCGTTCGCAAGCGGTGTGAGCATGGTCAGGGACGAGGCCATGGCCGAGATCGCGGTCTCCGTGTCGGCCTCGAGGACGCCCGATCCGACGGTCTCACGGTCGACGTCGGTGGGTTCGCTGGCGGCCATCTCGCTGAAGGATATGGCGCTCACCCAGCGTGGCGAGAACAGCGCCTTCGTGCGGTTGGTGAGCCGCTCGTTGACGGCGGTTCCGCGCGCGGCTGCCGCGAAGAGAGTGCGCGAGGAGGCGGGGCGCTCGCGGGTGATGATCGCGGTGATGGCGGTGAGGGCCTGTTCGGCGTCGAGCTCGTCGCCGCCGGATGCGTTCCACGACAGGATTGCGGCGATGTCGCTCTGCTGGGCGAGGGTGCGCGCGCCCGTTCCGTCCGTCGAGGTCTCGCCGGTGTCGGTGTTGACGTTGACGCGCGCGTAGGAGGTGAAGGGAACGTCCTCGGCAGGAGTCAGGGCGCCGAGCGGGGCGATCGTGATCTGATTCGAGGAGGAGAATCCGGAGAGGAACGACGTGCCGAAGGTTGTATCCGCAGGCCAGGCGACGTTACGCAGGATCGAGGGCCCGGAGTCGGGCGAGGAGGTCGTCGTGGCGGACTGGCCGGGGGTGCTCGCGGATGCGCTGGGCGCGGGCGTGGCATCGGGTGTCCCGGAGGGGGAGGGGGAGGGCGAGGCCGAGGTCGACGGGCTGGGGGAGGCCGGAGAGTTGGCGGGTGCGACCCACCCGGCCTTGCGCAGCGTGTCGGGGAAGTCGGCCATCGAGCGCGAGGCGCGGTCCCAGAAACCGGAGTTGCCCGACAGTGACAGGGCGCCGAGGTCGGCGTCTCCCTCGGGCAGGGCGATGATCTCGGTCGCGTTGGACAGGAGAGCGGAGACGAAGGCCTCGGACTGGAGGTCACGCGCGCGCTGCGCCGGGTCCGTGGCCGTTGGCGCGGGCATCGGGGTGGGGGACGCGCTCGGCGAGGCCGTCGGCGCCCCGGACTGACCCGATTCCGCGTCGGACTGTCCGGACTGGGCAGGGTCGGCTCCGGATTGGCCCGCGTCGGGCGAGGGGGAAGCCGAGGGGGAAGCCGAGGGGCTCGGTGTGGCCGTGGGCTGCGGGCCGCGAGGGATCAGCAGCGGGTCGACGGCCAGGGTGACGCCGTTGGCGGAGGCGAGGCTGAGGACAGCCGAGCGTTCACTCTGGTCCTGGGTAGCGCTTGTCGAGGTCCAGGGGATCACGGCGCTCACGCGCGAGGCGGAGACCTGCGCGCCCGAATCCCACACGATGATCGATCGATCCTTGCCCGAGTATTCGCCGGAGGTCGCAGTCACGGTCGTGACGCGCGGGCCCCACTCGTCGGCGTCGGCGAGAGGCAGCGAGGACGTGGGAACACGGATCTCGAAGGAAGTCGTGGCTCCTCGGGCGACGTCCGTGAGCGAGGAGGAGGCCGCGTGGGTGGCGTCCGGCTCGTCATCGGAGAGGGCGGTCGTCAGTGCGGGGACAGAGATCGGTGTCTCGTTGGCGACGAATACCTCGAGGGAGATTTTCGCGAGCGTCGTCGGTGAATCATTACGGACCGTTCCAGAGATGAC
Organism: Actinomyces sp.; assembly: GCA_018375675.1. Taxonomy (GTDB): domain Bacteria; phylum Actinomycetota; class Actinomycetes; order Actinomycetales; family Actinomycetaceae; genus Pauljensenia. Next base: position 7,290 of record JAHACW010000044.1, read on the forward strand.
GATTTCGTTTTCGTCTGTAATGATTCGGGGCGACAGCGAGTTAATGGAAACGGACAGGCCAGAATCCTCTGAGACCGTGCCCATGACGGCGGGACGCGACTCGTCTGACTGAGAGGTCACGGTGGGCAGCGGGGCGGCCCCGGCCTCGTTCAGACCGAGGCCGAAGGGAAGAACCATCGCCGCGCACAGGACGCCAGCCGTGAGCGCGCGCCTAGTCACGGCCATCCCGATACAGCAGGTCAAGGGCGATGCGCACGATGCGGCGCTCGTTGGGGTAGGCCAGCTGGCGCGACACATCGCGCAGCGGTACCCACGCGGCCTCCTCGGCCTCGTGATCCGGATCCCCATCGACGGAGATCGTGCCGGACTCATACCCCATCAGATAGTGGTGGACGACCTTGTGAACGCGGCGGTCGTTGCCGGAGAACCAGTAGTCGATCGACGCGAGGTGGCGGATGATGCGCCCGTGGATGCCGGTTTCCTCGGCGACCTCGCGCAGCGCGGCCTGCTGGGGGGTCTCGGAACCCTCGAGGTGGCCCTTGGGCAGGCACCACTCGATGCGACCCGCTCGATTGCGTCGCGCGATCAACGCCGCATAGGGAATTCCGTCACGCACGTCCACGACGATGCCGCCCGCGCTAGTTTCCGCGGAAATCGGCAGGTGAGAGCGGCCAGCGCGCACAGAAGCGGACCGACGCGGGGGTCGGGGCACCCCGCCTCGGCGGTCAACTGGACGTGCAGGCATGACTCCACTTTAGCCGGTACGCGGCCCCCGGTAGTCGGCCAGGGCGCTTTCCTGGCATGCTTAAGGGCGATGAGTACCCAGTCAACTTCCCCGAATAACGGCCCCGTGACCGCGCAAAACGCCGGAACGACGGACATTCCTACCCTCATGGCGAACGCCACGAGGACCTTTGCGGCGCTCCCGCCCGCGATTATGGAACTCGGCACGATTTTTCACGAGGCCGGGGAGGAGCTCGCGCTCGTCGGCGGGCCCGTGCGCGACGCCTTCCTGGGAGTGACTCCGCACGACTTCGATATGACGACCTCCGCGCGCCCCGAGCGCACCGAGGAGCTCCTGGCGACGTGGGGTAACGCGACCTGGGACATCGGCAAGGAGTTCGGCACGATCGGCGGTCGCCGCGGCGACTTGGTCGTCGAGGTGACGACCTACCGCACCGACGAGTACGAGATCGGCTCGCGCAAGCCCGAGGTGACCTTCGGCGACACCCTCGAAGGTGACCTGACGCGACGGGACTTCACGGTCAACGCGATGGCGATGCGCTTGCCGCAGATGGCCCTCGTCGACCCGTGCGGCGGCCTGGCCGACCTCGCGGACGGCAACCTGCGCACCCCCGTGTCCGCCGAGCAGTCCTTCGACGACGACCCGCTGCGCATCATGCGCGCCGCGCGTTTCTCCGCCCAGCTGGGCCTCGACGTCGACATGGACGTCATGAACGCGATGGAGACCATGGCCTCGCGCCTGGAGATCGTCTCCGCCGAGCGCATCCGCGCCGAGCTCGAGCGACTCATCATTTCGCCCTACCCGCGCCGCGGCATCGAGCTGATGGTGCACACGGGCGTCGCCGATATCGTCCTGCCCGAGGTTGCCGGCCTCGTCTCCACGGTGGACGAGCACAAGCGCCACAAGGACGTCTACGAGCACACCCTCACCGTCGTCGAGCAGGCGATGGACCTGGAGACCGGCCCGGACGGTGCCGTGCCCGCCCCCGACTTCATCCTGCGTTTCGCCGCCCTCATGCACGACGTCGGCAAGCCGGCGACCCGCCGCTTCGAGCCCAACGGCACCGTGTCCTTCCACCACCACGAGATCGTGGGCGCGAAGATGACGCGCAAGCGCATGAAGGCCCTCCACTTCGACAAGGCGACGATCGAGGCCGTCACCACCCTGGTCGCGCTGCACCTGCGCTTCCACGGCTACGGCGAGGCCGCTTGGTCCGACTCGGCGGTACGCCGCTACGTGGCCGACGCGGGCGACCTCCTCGAACGCCTCCACCGCCTCACGCGCGCGGACTGCACGACCCGCAACCGCCGCAAGGCCAACTACCTGTCCGCCGCCTATGACGACCTCGAGGCGCGCATCGCCGCCCTGCGTGAGCAGGAGGAGCTCGACGCGATCCGCCCCGACCTCGACGGTGACCAGATCATGGAGATCCTCGGGCTGCGCCCCTCGCGCGCCGTGAAGATCGCCCGCGACTACCTGCTCGAGCTGCGCATGGAGCGCGGGCCGCTGGGCGAGGAGGCCGCCCGTCAGGCGCTTCTCGACTGGTGGGCATCGGACGACGTTCGAGCCCTCGCCGAGGAGTACCAGGCCCAGCAGGCCCACTGGGAGGCGAAGGTCGCGGAAAAGAAGGCCCGCAAGGCCGCTGCGAAGGCCGCCCGCGAAGCCCAGGAGTAGGCGCGAGTGCCCGCGGGCGACAATCGTCACGCCCGCGCACGGTGCGATCCCGGTCATGCCGCCGTACTCTGGGAATAATTCAACTTTTTGTTAGGAGAGTTATCGCATGAGCACGTTCACCCCCGAGAAGGCATCGGCCGACATCGGCGTGTACGGCCTGGGAGTCATGGGCGCAAACCTCGCCCGCAACCTGGCCCGCAACGGCTACGCGACCGCCGTCTTCAACAGGACCCCGGCTCGCACCGAGAAGCTCATGGCGGAGCACGGCGACGAAGCGACCTTCGTTCCCGCGTCCACGCTGGAAGACTTCGTCGCGTCCCTGCGCGCGCCCCGCGTCGCCATCATGATGGTCCAGGCCGGCCCCTCGACGGACGCCGTCATGGAGCAGCTCGCCGACCTGATGGACGAGGGCGACATCATCGTCGACTGCGGTAACTCCCTGTTCACCGACACGATCCGCCGCGAGAAGTGGGCCGCCGAGCGCGGCCTGCACTTCGTGGGCGCGGGCGTCTCCGGCGGCGAGGAGGGCGCCCTGTGGGGTCCCTCCATCATGCCCGGCGGTACCCCGGCCTCGTACGATCGCATCGGTCCCATGTTCGAGGCCATCGCCGGCACCTACGAAGGCGTGCCCTGCAGCACGTACATTGGCGCGAACGGCGCCGGCCACTTCGTGAAGATGGTGCACAACGGCATCGAGTACGCCGACATGCAGGTCATCGCCGAGGCCTACACCCTCCTGCGTGAGGGGCTGGGTGCCACCCCGGCCGAAATCGCCGACATCTTCGCCGCCTGGAACGAGGGCGAGCTCAACTCCTACCTCATGGAGATCACCGTGGAGGTCCTGCGCCAGGTGGACGCCGAGACCGGCAAGCCCCTCGTCGACCTCATCGTGGACGCCGCCTCGCAGAAGGGCACCGGCAAGTGGACGGTCCAGACCGCCCTCGACCTGGCCGTCCCCGTCACCGCGATCGGCGAGGCGACCTTCGCGCGCGGCGCGTCCTCCGAGCCCGCCCAGCGCGCGGCCGGCCAGGCGCTCGCGGGCAACGCTAGCGCCCTCGTCATCGAGTCGGACGAGGCCCGGGCCGCGTTCATCGAGGACGTGCGCCAGGCGCTGTTCGCCTCCAAGATCGTCGCCTACTCGCAGGGCTTCGACGAGATCGAGGCCGGCGCGAAGGAATACGAGTGGGGCATCGACAAGGGCGCCCTGGCTCGCATCTGGCGCGCGGGCTGCATCATCCGTGCGGCCTTCCTCGACGACATCACTCGCGCCTACGAGGCCGACCCCGACCTGCCGCTGCTGCTGGCCGCCGAGCCGTTCGCGACGCGCTTCCAGGAGTGCACGCCCGCGCTGCGTCGCGTCGTCTCCCAGGCGGCCCTCGCCGGCGTTCCGATTCCGGTGTTCGCCTCGTCCCTGGCCTACTTCGACCAGATCCGCGCGACGCGCCTGCCGGCGGCCCTCATCCAGGGTCAGCGTGACTTCTTCGGCTCCCACACCTACCACCGGGTAGACAGGGAGGGTGTCTTCCACACCCTGTGGGCTGTCGATGGTCGTCCCGAGGAACAGTGGTCCTGATCTGAGATTGCGGCGGAAGCCGCACAAAGGGGTGGGTGCGCGGCACCCACCCCTTTGTGTTGCAGCCCATACTTTGGGGTTCTTTCAGGAAACCCGGTTAATCTAGAGGTACACCAATCCGCTGAAAGGGCGAATACGTGGCTAGTACTAACGGACAGTCTGACTGGAACGACATCATCGAGCCTGGCGGCTCCGGTACGTCAGGGCGGGACTCGCTGCCCTCGCGACGCGCGGTGCGCGCCGCGGCCGGATCGCATGCATCCCGGAAGGCTGCCAAGGCCTCGTCGGCTGGAAAGAAGGGCCCCGCGAAGAAGAGGTTCCGGTGGGCCAAGCGCATCGGCTTCTCAATTCTGACCGTCTTCCTGGGCGTGTTCATCGCGGGCATGGCGATGTTCCTGTACCTCTACAACACGCTGACCGTGCCCGCGCCGGATGACCTGGCGCTCGCGCAGAAGACCACGGTCTACTACGCCGACGGCACAACCGAGATGGGCACCCTGGGTGACATCAACCGTCAGATCATCGATACGACGACGCTGCCCGACTACGTGTCGAAGACGATCGTGGCCTCTGAGGACCGCACGTTCTACACGAACTCGGGTGTTGACCTGAAGGGCATCTTCCGCGCCCTCATCAACAACCTGCGCGGCGGCGCCCGCCAGGGTGGTTCGACACTCACCCAGCAGTACGTGGAGCGCTACTACATCGGCGAGACCACGTCCTACACGGGCAAGCTCAAGGAAGCCGTCTTGGCCATCAAGATCAACCGTGAGAAGTCCAAGGACGAGGTCATCGGCGCCTACATGAACACGATCTACTTCGGTCGTGGCGCGTACGGCATCGACGCGGCCGCCCAGGCGTACTTCGGTCACGGCGCCTCTCAGCTGACCCTGTCCGAGTCGGCGCTCCTCGCGGCCGTCATCCCCGCGCCCTCCGCGTGGGACCCCGCCGTCAACCCCGACAAGGCGAAGGAGCGCTGGGAGCGCGACCTGAACCTCATGGTTGAGGACGGCTGGATCACGCAGGCCGACAAGGACGCCGCGGTGTTCCCCGAGACGATCGACCCCGACACGCTCAATAGCGCGTCGATGACCGGCACGAACGGCTACCTGATGGCCCAGGTCAAGCAGGAGCTCCTCGCCTCCGACCAGTTCGACGAGGACAAGATCAGCCAGGGTGGTCTGCGCATCACCTCTACGATCGTCAAGGAGCACCAGGAGCAGGCCGTCGCGGCCGCCGAGGGTATGAACGAGGTCGAGGGCTGGGATCCGACGCACCAGCACGTGGCCCTGTCCTCCATGGATCCGGCCACGGGCGAGATCCTCGCCGAGTATGCGGGTGCGGATTACGAGAAGCGCCAGCAGAACGCCGTCACGCAGGACATCGCGATGGCCGGCTCGTCCTTTAAGCCTTTCGCTCTCCTTGCGAACGCTCGCCTGGGTGGCACGGTCTATGACACCTACTCGGGCAAGTCTCCGCAGTACTTCCGAGGCATGGGCACCCCCGTCTCGAACGACGGCGGCTACTCGTTTGGTAACGTCACCCTCGTGAAGGCGACCGCGTACTCGATGAACACGGTGTTCGTGGGCCTGAACGACGATGTTGAGCCGGAGAATACGCTCAAGGCCGCCATCGACGCGGGTATCCCCGAGGACACGGTCGGCCTGAACGACGAGCTCCTCAACGTCCTGGGCCCCTCCTCGCCGCACAACATTGACCTGACGACCGCCTACTCGACGATCGCGAACGGTGGCGAGCGCGTCACCGCTCACATCGTCAAGAAGGTCGAGGACTCGAACGGCAAGCTGCTCTACAGCGGCGACGTGGCCCCCAAGCGCGTCTTTGACGTCGAGGAGGTCTCCTCGATCATGCCGGCCCTCGAGGCCGTCACGAAGGGCGAGGGAACCGCCGCTAACGTTGATTCCGCGATCGCGCGACTGACGACGGCCGGCAAGACCGGTACCTCCTCGGAGCAGCTCTCCGCCCAGTTCGTGGGCTTCGTGCCCGGCATGGTGACCGCCGTGTCGATGTACCAGTCCGACGATGCCGGTAACTCGGTGCCCCTGGATGACGTGGGCGGCCTCGATCAGTTCCACGGCGGCGACTGGCCGGTCGACGTGTGGATCGACTACATGAAGCCGGCGACCGCGAACCTGCCGGGCGACGACTTCCCCTGGAAGGTCGAGTCCAACCGCAAGGTGCACAACAACGCGCCCACGCCCGCGCCGAGCGCGACGACCGACGCCCCGCAGTCCGCTGCCGAGCCCACCGAGACGCCTACCCCCACCGAGACGCCCTCCGCCGAGCCCACCGAGAATTCGGAGAACGGCGGCAACGGGAATAACGGCAACGGTTCCAACAATGGCAACGGTTCCAACAATGGCAACGGCGGGAATAACAACGGCGGCAACGGGAATAACGGCAACGGCGGGAACAATAACGGCGGCAATAACAACGGCAACAACAATGGCGGCCGAAGAAATTAGCCGCGCGTCCTAGCGCCGATGCTGCGGGCCCCGAGGAGTATCCTCGGGGCCCGCAGTGCGTTCACCGCGGGAGTATGCGTATGCGGATAGGAAACGACGATGCGGATAGGTTATGAACATCCGGATAGCTTAATAACCTATCCGCAACTGAATAACCTATCCGCATGTGAGTGCATGAGCTCCTGCCACATCTTCTCTGTTCCCGCGCGCCTTATGGGTCCGGGCCCGCAACAGCTTGCTACGCACGGTGGACAGGAATCGCGGGCATAGCAAAAGGGTTGGCCCCCGCTCGTATGAGCGGGGGCCAACCCTTCAGCATTCAACCGATGCGTGAAGCCTTCACTTCGCGGCGGAAACGCGGACCTTGAGGTTCGCGGACACCTCGGGGTGCAGGCCGACGGTCACCGTGTAGTCGCCAACGGCCTTGATGGGCGAGGCGATGATGACGCGACGACGATCGATGGTCTGGCCCAGCTGCTCCTTGACCGCGTCAGCGATCGCAGCAGCGGAGACGGCGCCGAACAGGCGGCCGGAGTTGCCAACCTTGCCGGAGATCTCGACAACGGCACCCTGGAGGGCGTCGCGCACGGCGCGAGCGTCGTCGATCGTGGCGATCTCGTGGCGGCGACGAGCAGCGGCGATCTGGTCGATCTGCTTCTGCGCGCCGGCGGTCCACTTGGCGGCGAAGCCGCGGGGGACCAGGTAGTTGCGGGCGTAGCCAGCCTTGACCTCGACGACCTCGCCGGCGTGGCCGAGGTTGGGGACGTCGTGGGTGAGGATCAGTTTCGTGGTAGCCATATCAGCTGTGTCCTTCCCTTATCAGCGGCCGGTCGTGGAGTAGGGCAGCAGAGCCATCTCACGCGCGTTCTTGACGGCGCGAGCGATCTTGCGCTGCTCCTGGGTGGAAACACCGGTCACGCGGCGGGCGCGGATCTTGCCGCGGTCCGAGATGAACTTACGCAGCAGAGCGGTGTCCTTGTAGTCGATCTTTTCGATCTTGGCCGACTTCAGCGGGTTGGCCTTCTTCTTGATGGGCTTGTTGCGAAGTTGGGGCTTCGCCATGATGGTCTCCTAGTGAATCCGGGCGGACTGTGCCGCCCCAAGCGTGTTGTCTTCGACGTGGCGCTTTCCGGCGTAGGTGCCGGGGCGCGCGACTTTAGAACGGGGGCTCGTCGCCGAAGGAGGTGGCGCCGCCAGCGGGGGCGGAGCGCCACGGGTCCTCGGGGGAGCCGCCGGTCGGTGCGCCGTAGTTGGCGCCACCCTGGCCATATCCACCCTGGCCGCCGCCGTAACCGCCGCCCTGCTGGGGCGCGCCCTGCTGGCCGCGGTTGTCGGACTGGTAGCCGCCGCCACCGGAGGGGGCGGTGCGGGTGACCTGCGCGCGTGCGCGGCGCAGGGAGGGGCCGACCTCGTCGACCTGCAGCTCAACGACCGTGCGACGTTCACCCTGCTGGGTGTCGTACGAGCGCTGGGTGAGGCGACCCTGAACGATGACGCGCATGCCCTTACGCAGCGACTCGGCGACGTTCTCAGCGGTCTCGCGCCACACGGAGCAGCGCATGAAGAGGGTGTCGCCGTCGCGCCACTCACCGGCGTTACGGTCGTAGGTTCGGGGGGTGGAGGCCACCGTGAAATCGGCGACCGCGGCGCCGGACTGCGTCCAACGCAGTTCGGGGTCGGCGGTCAGGTTACCGATGACAGTGATGACGGTATCTCCGGCCATGTCGGCTCCTCGGGCTTAGAGGGTGTGGTGTCGGCTCAGTGAGCGTCGGGGCGCAGGAGCTTCGTACGGAGAATGGTCTCGTCGATGCCCATGCGGCGGTTGATCTCGAGAGCGACCTCGGGGGTCGTGGTCATGTCGATGACGACGTAGATGCCCTCAGAACGCTTGAGGATGTCGTAAGCAAGGCGGCGCTTGCCCCAGACGTCAACGTTCTCGACGGATCCGCCGTTGGCAGCCACGGGTGCCAGGTACTTCTCCATCATGGGGGCGACGGTGCGCTCGTCGATCGAAGGATCGAGGATCACCATCAGTTCGTAGTTACGCACGTTGGTTCCCACCTCCTATGGTCTTTACGGTCACGGACGGTCCGTGACAGGAGGGCGTTGCGTATGGCCCGTGAGGGCCTGCTGGACCGGCCGCGGGTGCGGATAGTCCAGCTACCCACTTTACACGGGTGGCAGCGTCTTCGCTAGGGCGTTTCCGGTCACGATTGGGCTCCTCGGGACGAGGCCTGGGCCCACCCCGCCGGGATGCCGACCCCCGCGCGGAACCGGGGTGCGCACGAGGCCGGCCCCGGCCTCGTCGATCGGCTACAGCGAGCGGGCGCCGAGCCCGTTGGTGAGGGCCCGCATGCCCGTGTAGACGGCCGAGTAGGCGAGCCAGACCATTGCGAGCGCCAGGGACGGGCGAGCGGTGAGGGTGGACGAGTGGGCGATGACCCACAGGAGGGGCGCGTAGACGACCAGGTTGACGATGCCGGCGACGGCCAGGTAGCGGCCTCGGCCCGCGCCGATGAGGACGCCGTCGAGGAGGAACACGTAGCCGGCGACCGGCTGGAAGAGCGCGCCGACGATGATGGCGACGGTTGCGTAGTCGATGACGGTCTGGTCGGTCGTGAAGATGCGCGTGATCCAGGGCGCGGTGATCGCCAGAGCGACGCCGACTGCGACGCCGAAGCCGATGCCCCAGCGCGCCAGGGTGCGCAGAAGGGGGCGCATGGCACCGCGCTCGCCCGTGCCGGTCGTGAACCCGGCGAGCGCCTGGGCGGCGATCGCGAGCGCGTCGAGCACGTAAGCGGCGAACGTCCACAGGGTCCACACGATCTGGTGGGCGGCCAGGGCCTGGGTGGAGATCGCGGTGACCGCGCTCAGGGTCGCGAGGAGGGCGACGCGCAGCGCGAGGGTGCGCACGAGCAGCGGCGCTCCCTCGAGTGCCGCGCCAAACAGGCCATACGTGGAGGGGCGCAGGCTCACGCCCTCGCGTTGGGCCGCGCGCACGATCATCCACCCGAGGAACGCCGCCATGAGCGTCTGCGTGATCGCGGTGCCCAGGCCGGAACCCGCCACCCCCAGGTCGAGGGGGTACATGAGCACCCAGTTGGCCACCGCGTTGAAGGCCGCGCCCACGGACGCCGCGACCAGGGGGGTGCGCGTGTCCTGCAACCCGCGCAGGGTGCCCGTGGCCGCCAGGACGACGAACATGCCGACGAGGCCGGGCGCGGAGGCACGCAGGTAGGCCAGGGCGTGCGGCATCGTCGCAGCGTCGGCCCCCAGCCAGGTGAGCAGGGGAGAGGCGAAGACGGCCAGAAGAATCGCTGCAAGGGCGCCGAGGCCTCCCGCCAGCCACATGGCCTCGACCCCCGAGCGGATCGCAAGGTCCCGTCGCCCGGCCCCCAGGTGGCGGCCCGCCAGGGAGGTCGTCGAGTAGGAGAGGAAGATGAAGAGCCCGACCGCCGTGTTCAGCACGGTCGACGCGATGCCCAGGCCCGCCAGCTGCGGGGTGCCCAGATGGCCCACCATCGTGGAGTCGATGACGGTGAACAGCGGCTCCGTGATCAGGGCCCCCAGGGAGGGCAGCGCGAGTGCCAAGATCATCCGCGTGGTGATCGTCGGGGTCGACGAGGCCGGGTCCCCCTCACGCTTCGCGGGTGAGGTCGGGTCGCTGGGTCCCTGTGTGCTCGTCATGACACTCCGATTCTTTTCCACAATGTGTGCACAGGCCTGTGGAAAGCCGTGCATTGGGAAATTCTAGATGGCTCAATGAATGACAATGATGTGACTGTGATGAGGATATCTGCCCTGACAGATCGGTCATTTCGCGTTGTGCACAGGCGTCGTCGGCGTTGTGCACAGGTTATCCACAATATGTGCACATGCCCGTGCACAGCGTCGGTCGCGCAATCTCCTACAACGCGTTAGTCTTCGCCTGAAGGCTCTCTATCCACAGGGCTTCAGGCCGCGCTCGCGGTACTCAGCCTGGCCCCGGCCTCGTCCCTATACGCCCGCGCACCCGAGAGGATCACGATGTCCGACGACCAGTTCGACCGCGTCCCGCCGCAGGACATCGACGCGGAGATGAGCGTCCTCGGATCGATGATGCTGACAACCGAGGCCGCCAACATTGTCTCCGAGATGCTGCGCGGGCAGGACTTCTATCAGCCCAGCCACGAGACGATCTTCGACACCATCGTCGAACTCAACGGCCGCGCAGAACCCGCCGACGCGATCACCGTCGCCGGCGAACTCAAGCGCGCGGGCGTCCTATCGAAGGTCGGCGGCGCAGCCTACCTGCACACCCTCATCGCCTCCGTGCCCACCGCCGCGAACGCCGCCTACTACGCGCGCATCGTGCGCGAACGCGCCATCATGCGCCGCCTCGTCACTGCGGGCACGCGCGTCGTCCAGCTCGGCTACGCGGACGCCGGCGGCGACGTCGACGAGATCGTCGACCAGGCCCAGGCCGAGGTCTACGCCGTCTCCGACGGGCGCGAAACCACCGACTACGTCTCCATGACGCAGATGAGCTCGGACATCCTCAACGCGCTCGAAGACATCGAGAAGAACCAGGGCAAGCTCAACGGCGTACCCACCGGCTTCACCGACCTCGACGAACTCACCCAGGGCCTGCACGGCGGCCAGATGATCATCGTCGCCGCCCGTCCCGCCATGGGTAAGTCCACGCTCGCCCTGGATTTCTGCCGATCGGCGTCCATGAAGCATGGCATCACCTCGCTGATCTTCTCGCTCGAAATGAGCTCGCAGGAAATCGCGATGCGTATGCTCTCCGCCGAGTCCGGCGTGCGCCTATCCAAGATGCAGGCCGGCAAAATGAGCGACGTCGACTGGCGCAAGGTCGCCGAAACCACCTCGCGCATGAGCGAGGCACCCCTGTACGTCGACGACTCCGCGAACATCACCATCTCCGAAATCCGCTCCAAGTGCCGCCGCCTCAAGCAGCAGGAAAACCTGGGCCTCGTTGTCATCGACTACCTCCAGCTCATGACGAGCGGCCGCCAGGTCGAGTCGCGTCAGCAGGAAGTCTCCGCGATGTCGCGAAACCTCAAGCTCCTGGCCAAGGACCTCGACATCCCGGTCATCGCCGTCGCGCAGCTGAACCGTAACTCCGAGGGCCGCACCGACCGCAAGCCCATGATGAGCGACCTGCGTGAATCCGGCTCGCTCGAGCAGGACGCCGACATCATCATCCTGCTGCACCGCCCCGACTACTACGACAAGGAAGACCGCCCCGGCGAGGCCGACATCATCGTCGCCAAGCACCGAGCCGGCGCGACCGCGACCGTCACCGCCCTCTTCCAGGGTGACATGGCGCGCTTCGTCAACTACACGGGACGCCCGGAGCCCGGCGGCGGCGGAGAGTAAGGGCGGTTTGCCCGGGCCCCGGTGGTGCTTGCGGCTCCGCTGATGTTCCGGGCGCTCCGTTGTGCTGCTTTGGGGCCCGGCCGCTGTGTGTGCCGGTGGGCGGCGGCCCGCCCGCGAGATCGCCACACGCGAGCCTGCGGCTCGGAGTGGTCGATCTCGAGGCCCGCCC
>JAHACW010000002.1 GCA_018375675.1 Actinomyces sp.
GCCCAGCCTCCATTCCGAACCTGGAAGCTAAGCCCGGCAGCGCCAATGGTACTGCAACCGCCAGGTTGTGGGAGAGTAGGACACCGCCACAACACACTTACGGAAGCGGCCAGAGACTTTTCAGTCTCTGGCCGCTTCTTTGCTTGCGCAATGCTCTTTTTGCTGATGTCTCTTTCCGCGGGTCGTTTATCGGATGGACGGTGCGCCCGGGTCCGGCACGTGGTTGCGTGCCTGACGTCCAGTAGATGAAAAGCCACACGTCACGGACCAACGTCGCCCACGTTTGGCCGATTTGCATGCGATGCTATACCTATGGTCACTTCTGCACACCCGCTTGAGCCTCGCCACCACGGTGGTAAAGATGAGGTCCTCGCCCAACGTATGGCGGCGCACGATCGCCTCGCCCATCAATCCCAGGTAGTTCTCCGACTCGGCCAGATGCTTCTGTCGTTTGGCGCGAGTGCCTATCGCGTCAAGAAGTCGATGGCTGACCTTGCGCGTGCCGTCGGTATTTCTGAGCACCGAGCACAGGTTACGTACACGGAGATCATCGCGACTGCGTACGCGAACGGCACATTCCGAACGGAGCTCGCCGAGCAGCGCCTCATGGGCGTGAACGCAGACAAGATCGACCGCATCAACAACTACGTGGCGTCTTTGCACGGCAAGTCCGTGCGAGTCGAGGATGTGTCCGATGAACTCGACAAGATCGCCAAGGTTCCAGGCCTCTACGACTGGTTCTCCAACGCGCTTGCCTCCGGCCTCGCCTGTGCGGCGTTCGCATTCCTCAACGGCGGGGGATGGGTCGAGTGCTCTGCCGTCGCCGTCGCCTCGTTCTTCGGACAAGCGCTGCGCCGCCAGATGCTGATCCGCCACATGAACCACTTTGGCGTGTGGATGGCCTGTGGCGCTCTCGCCGCGATGATCTACATTTTGTTGGTCGCACCGGCTCAGCATTTCCTCGGTATCGAATCGACGCACCAGGCCGGCTTTATTTCCGCGCTGCTCTTCCTGGTCCCTGGCTTCCCGCTGGTGACTGGCCTGATCGATTTGGTGCGACAAGACTTCCAAGGTGGAGTCGGTCGCCTCGTGTACGTGACGATGCTCGTCATGTCAGCGGGTGTGGCTGTCTGGGCTATTTCGGCTGTCTTCGGCTGGTCGGTGACGCCCGAGTACGGTGTATCGCTCGTTCCATGGCTGCACTACCTTCTGCGCTTCCTCGCCAGCTTTGTCGCTGCATACGGGTTTGCGATGCTCTTCAATTCACCGCAACGCGTGTGCGCGACGGCCGCGCTCATCGGTGCCGTTATCAACACTGCTCGTATCGCCCTGCACCTGGAACTCGGCGTTCCTGCCCCGGCTTGCGTCGGTCTTGCCGCGCTCGCAGCTGGCCTTCTCGCCGTCTTTGTGGCCCGCAGGACGCGCTTCTCGCGCGTGACCCTGTCCGTGCCTGCTGTCGTCATCATGATCCCCGGTGTGCCGCTCTATCGTGCTCTGACCTACCTGAACAACCAGCAGATCGACGATGCGCTCGGCGCGCTCTTCACGGTCATGTTCACGATCGTCGCGATCGGCATGGGCCTCGCGCTCTCCCGTATGCTGACGGATAAGAACTGGCTCGTCGAAAAGCAAGAACGAGTACCGAACCTGTGGGAGTACGAGGAGGAGAACGTATGAAATTCGAGATCGAAGCGGGCCTGAAGCCGCCGTCGTTTGAGTTTGAGTACGAGATTGACCGCGACGAGATCCGCGCCGTCGGCCGCAACATCGCGATTGTGTGCGTGGCGGCTGTGACCGCTCGAGTGCTCGTCGCGCTGATTTCACGCTGACGCTCATTCATTGACGAGGCCGTGGCCGGGAAACCGGTCGCGGCCTCGTTTGTGCGTAGGCCGAGTTGGCAGGCATGCAGGGCCACGGCACCGTACTGAGCAAGCGTCGCCCTTGTGGAGGGCGCCGCAGGGCCTGCGGGGCCTGGCCGGGCTTCGAGGCGACGCGCCGAGCGCAGCTCGCGGCGCGGGCGACGAGCGGGCGGGCAGGCCATGCGGTGCCCGGAACAAAGGCGACGCCGCGAGGATTGATCAGGTGAGTGCGTCGCAGCAGGCGCTCGTTCCTGGCTACCAGGCCCCGCCACCACCCACGGGCACCGCAGCCAGGCCTCACAAGCGCCGTGTCTACCTTCAACCAGGCGGGGCGGTGCAGTCAGGCCTCGCAGGCCGCGTGTTGGCTTTTGATTACCTGACCCCGGTGTCGCCCACGGGCACCGCAGCCCGAGTGCCCTTGAGAGCTTCGCGGTGGCCTTGATGGTTTGAGGGGACGACAAGAAGGCATACGAATGGGGCCGACCCGAAAGGGCCGGCCCCATTGTTGTCGCGGGATCGAACCCGCGGGAGACGTTGCCGCTACATGCCACCCAGGATCGTGGCGACAAGGATCTTGCCGACCATGGCGACCGGGTAGACCAGCGCGTAACCGAGGGAGACACGCGGGTCGGCGTTGGTACGGCCGTTCGCGAAAGCGAGGACGGCAGGCTGCGTCTGCGCGCCGCCGAGCAGGCCGGCGAGCTTCGTGCCGCCCATCTTGAAGACCCAGCGCATCGTGCAGTACAGACCGACCGCCATAATCGACGTCATGACGAGGCCCAGTGCGAAGATGCGGATCCAGGCGCCCGACGTGAAGGCCTCGAGGATCTGGCCGCCAGCCTTGGCGCCGGCCTGCGCGAGGAAGACCAGCAAGCCGAGCTCGGCTATCACCTGGCAGGTCGTGAAGGGCAGGGCGGTGGCGATGGGACCGATGCGGCCGATGCGGCCGAAGACGAGGCCGACGATCAGTGTGCCGGCGGCGGAGCCGATCGAGAAGTACTGGCCGTCGGGGGTCAGGATCGGCAGCTCGCCGATCGCGATACCCAGCGCCATGCCGATGCCCAGGGCGATCGGGTTGAGGTCCGTGAGGCCTCGGGACGAGTCGCCGAAGAACTTGGTGATTTCAGCCATCTTCGAGGTGGGGGCGACGACACGCACACGGTCACCCTGCTGGAGGACGAGACCCGGCTCGGCGACCATGTCGACGTCACCGCGGCGCACGCGCGAGATCGTCGCGGAGAACTCCTTGGCGAGGCCGAGCGAGGCGACCGTGCGGCCCGATACCTTCGGGTTGGAAATCGTCACGCGGCGGAAGTCCAGGTAGGAGCGGTCCTGCATGAGGGAGTGCGAGGAGGCGTGGCCCAGCTCGGTGGCTGCGCGAGCGACGAGCTCGCGGGGACCGACGACCGTCACGAGGTCGCCGGGATCGAGTGTGTCGGACATCTGGGGACGGGTGATCGGACCGGTCTCGCCGCGGCGCAGGCGGGAGAAGGAGACCTTCTCGCCGAGCTTCTCGTAGATGTCGCCGACGAAGGGGTGGTCGTCGCGCTCGACGCGGATCGTACGGTTCGACAGGGGAGAGGGGGCGTCCTTGTCGTTGCGGCCGTAGTGCAGTGCGGCCATCGAGGCTGCCAGCATACCGATGACGCCGAAGAGGTAGGCGATCGAATAGCCGACGGTTGCGCGTGCAGGATCGCCAGAGGCATCGCCGGCGGCGGCCAGAGCGGGCGTGTTCGTCACCGAACCCGCGAAGGTACCGGCGATGAGCGGAACGTCCATACCCATGGCCTTACCGAGGTAGAGACCGACGGTGGCAGTGATGCCGTAGAGGGCAACCATCGTCAGGATCGGGCCGACGGCGGTCTTCAGATTGTGGAAGAACGACGCGCCCGAGTTGATGCCGATCGCGAACGTGAAGAGCGTCAGGCCGAGAGTTCCCAGCTGGGGGGTGACTCGCAGCTCGATGCCGTAGGACTGCGCCCACGCAGCCAACGCGATGGCAAAGAACAGAACGGCGGCGGCGCCGAGGCTAATGCCCCTGATTTTCACATGGCCGAACGCCATGCCTATACCGATGAGAATGAAGAGGAACAGAACCGGCTGTTCGCTCAGAATCTCGAACACCTGATGCACGATGAAATCTCCGTGTTGTGGATTGTGATATGAGGTATGAGTCAATTAAACCAGCAATAAGTGCTGTGCATCTCAGTCCATCGTCCTAGATGGCGATCAGAGCCCGAAGGTCCGCACAATGAGATGAAGAAGAGCGCAGCGCCCAGGCGAGATACGGTAAAGGCATGCTCAACGTTCGCGGAATTGGAATCCTCGCCCTGGTCATCGTACCCGGGCGTGCGATGCCTGCCGTGTAACGTGAGGATGGATCGCACGCCGAATTCCCCGCATCCGCGCATCTGCCGGACCTGACGGGGTTTTTTCTTTGAGACGGTCCCAACGATTGAGAGGACGAATGGTGAGCGACACCGCCAACACCACCCGCATGACTGGAGCAGAGGCTATTGTGGCCAGCCTCGAGGCCCTGGGCGTCACCGACGTGTTCGGTATGCCCGGCGGCGCAATTCTGCCGACCTACGACCCGCTGCTGGCGTCGACGTCCATCCGCCACATTCTTGTCCGTCACGAGCAGGGTGCAGGCCACGCCGCCGAAGGCTACGCCCTGGCCACCGGTAAGGTCGGCTGCGCGATCGTGACGTCCGGCCCCGGCGCCACCAACGTGCTCACCGCCCTGGGCGACGCCTGCATGGACTCGGTCCCGATCGTCGTGATCTCGGGCCAGGTCGGCGCATCCCTGATCGGCACCGATGCCTTCCAGGAAGCCGACGTCGTGGGCGCATCGATGCCCATCACCAAGCATTCCTTCCTCGTCACCGATCCCGCGGAGATCCCCGCGCGCCTGGCCGAGGCCTTCCACCTCGCGGGCACCGGCCGCCCCGGCCCGGTCCTCGTGGACA
Organism: Actinomyces sp.; assembly: GCA_018375675.1. Classification (GTDB taxonomy): domain Bacteria; phylum Actinomycetota; class Actinomycetes; order Actinomycetales; family Actinomycetaceae; genus Pauljensenia. The sequence continues at coordinate 4,829 of JAHACW010000002.1, forward strand.
TCACCAAGTCCGCGCAGGTCGCCGAGATGGACTTCTCCTGGCCTCCCGCCCTCGACCTGCCCGGCTACCGCGTCGCGGACAAGCCGAACATGAAGCAGGTGCGCGCGGCTGCCCGCGCGATTGCTGACGCTCAGGCACCCGTGCTGTACGTGGGTGGCGGCATCGTGCGCTCCGGTTCCACCGACGCCCTCGCCGACCTCGTCGAGATTACGAACGCCCCCGTTGTCACCACGCTGACCGCCCGCGGCGCGTTCCCTGACTCCGATCGCCACAACCTCGGCATGCCCGGCATGCACGGCACCGTGGCGGCCGTCGGCGCCCTCCAGCGCGCCGACCTGATTGTCGCGCTCGGCGCCCGCTTCGACGACCGCGTGACGGGCCGCCTCGACTCCTTCGCACCCCGCGCCACCGTCGTGCACATCGACATCGACGCCGCGGAGATCTCGAAGAACCGCCACGCCGACATCCCGATCGTCGCAGACCTGGCGACCGCCCTGCCGATCCTCACCGAGGAAATCGCCCAGGCCTCGTCGGAAAACAAGGCGGACATCTCCGGCTGGTGGCGCTACCTCGACCGCCTGCGCACCAAGTACCCGATCGGATGGGCTGAGCCCGAAGACGGCATGATGGCGCCCCAGGAAGTCCTCAAGAAGCTCTCCGACAAGGTCGGCCCCGAGGCGATCTACGTGACGGGCGTGGGCCAGCACCAGATGTGGGCCGCGCAGTTCATCACGCTGGACAACCCGCGCAGCTTCATCTCCTCCTCCGGCTCCGGCACCATGGGCTACTGCATCCCCGCAGCCATGGGTGCCCAGGTCGCGGCCCCCGACAAGGTCGTGTGGGCGATCGACGGCGACGGTTCCTTCCAGATGACCAACCAGGAACTGGCCACCTGCACGATCAACAACATCCCAATCAAGGTTGCCCTCATCAACAACTCGGTGCTGGGCATGGTGCGCCAGTGGCAGTCCCTGTTCTTCGGCAAGCGCTACTCGAACACGACGCTCAACCCCGTCGAGGGCGAGCAGATCCCCAACTTCGAGATGCTCGCGCAGGCCTACGGCATGGCCGCGCGCACCGTTCGCTCTATCGACGAGGTCGACGAGGCCATCGAATGGGCCATGTCGATCAACGATCGCCCCGTTCTCATTGACTTCCGCGTCTCCAAAGACTCGATGGTCTGGCCGATGGTCGCCGCGGGCGTGTCCAACGATGAGATTCGTTACGCCAAGGGCATGGCGCCCGACTGGGAGGTGGAAGACTGATGACGAATCGTCACACTCTGGCCGTGTTGGTCGAAAACAAGCCCGGCGTGCTCACTCGCGTCGCCGCGCTTTTCGCCCGCCGTGCCTTTAATATCAAGTCGCTGACCGTGGGAGAGACGGAACATCCCGAAATCTCCCGCATGACCATCATCGTGGACGCAGACTCCGCGCCCATCGAGCAGGTGGTCAAGCAGCTCAACAAGCTCATCAACGTCCTGAAGGTCGTGGAGCTTGAACCCGAAGACTCCGTCGAACGGCGTCTGCTCATGATGAAGGTCCAGGCTGACGAGACCCGTCGCACCTCGGTCCTGCAGATCGTGGACCTGTTCCGCGCACACGTCGTCGACGTGCAACCCGAGTCGGTCGTGATTGAATCGATCGGCTCCCTACCCAAGCTGGAGGCGCTGCTGCGGGCCCTGGAGCCCTACGGCGTCACAGAACTCGTCCAGTCGGGCGCCGTGGCTATCGGCCGCGGGTCGCGCTCGATCACGGATCAACTGAAGGAGAAATGAAAATGGCAGAGATCATCTACGACGACGGCGCAGACCTGTCGCTGATCCAGTCCAAGAAGGTTGCCATCATTGGTTACGGTTCGCAGGGTCACGCGCACGCGCTGAACCTGAAGGATTCCGGAGTTGACGTGGTCGTCGGCCTGCGCCCCGGTTCCTCCTCCTGGGCCAAGGCTGAGGCCGCCGGCCTCGAGGTCAAGGACGTGGCCGAGGCCGTCGCCGAGGGCGATGTCGTCTCGCTGCTGCTGCCCGACCAGGTCCAGCGCTACGTGTACGCCGAGCAGGTTGCCCCCAACCTGAAGGAAGGCGCCGCCCTCCTCTTCGCGCACGGCTTCAACATCCGCTACGGCTACATCGAGGTTCCCGAGGGCCACGACGTCGTCATGGTCGCCCCCAAGGGCCCCGGCCACAAGGTCCGTGAGACCTACACCCAGGGCAAGGGCACCCCGGACGTCGTCGCCGTTGAGGTGGACGCCTCCGGCCAGGCCTGGGATCTCGTCCTGTCCTACGCGAAGGCCATCGGCGGCACCCGCGCCGGCGTCATCAAGACGACCTTCACCGAAGAGACCGAGACCGACCTGTTCGGCGAGCAGGCTGTCCTGTGTGGCGGCGTCTCCCACCTGATCCAGGCCGGCTTCGAGACCCTGGTCGAGGCTGGCTACCAGCCCGAGATCGCCTACTTCGAGGTCTGCCACGAGATGAAGCTGATCGTCGACCTCATCAACGAGGGTGGCATCACCAAGCAGCGCTGGTCCTGCTCCGACACCGCTGAGTACGGCGACTACGTCTCCGGCCCGCGTGTCATCAACGAGTCCTCCAAGGAGGCCATGAAGGCTGTTCTGGCCGACATCCAGGACGGCACCTTCGCCCGCAAGTTCATCGCCGATCAGGATAACGGCGCCCTCGAGTTCAAGGCGCTGCGCGCCGAGGAAGAGGCCCACCCGATCGAGAAGACCGGCCAGAAGCTGCGCAAGGCCTTCGGCTGGACCGACTCCGACGAGGACTACACCGAGGGCAGCGCCGCGCGCTGATCTCGCGGTCCGTTTCGGATAGCTTCAAGCCCAGGCCTCGTTCCCAACATGGGACGAGGCCGGGGCTCTTTTGTGCTGACAGGCGCGGGTGGGCTCGGCAGTTTTGCGCGCGAGTTAGTTCGATGGTGCTTCGTCGGAGCCGTTCGTCCACGGAAGGGGCGCGGGGGAGAGAGCATCCGCGTTGGAGACGGTGGAGATCGGTGCAACGATCACGAGGGAAGCGACGGCGGCCGACGCGACGCGTGTCAGAGTTCGACGGGAGGGGCGCACTGTGATTCCTTGCTGTGAAAGACTGATTGACAGGACTAGTTTACAGGTAAGTGCTTGCTGAGCAACTAGCAGTGACCTGTTCTACTGCCCAGTGTTGGTCGGCATGTCCTGGTGAGGCGAATTGTTTGTTGGATCGTTTGGTTTGACAGGGGAGGGGTTGGCATTGTTAGGCGGTGTGGGGATTGGGGGTCTGAGTGTGTAGGCCTGTTGTGGAATGAGGGGTTGACAGGCGTGTGTGAATGTCGATAGTTCTAATGTAATTGTCCTAGACGTTGATAAAAGTTGTCTGTCATATAACTGGTTAGCGAGCATCTAAATTTATATGATGAATCTCGTGGATAGTGAGTCACGACTCACTGACCGCTGATTGACAACCCATATCGGAAGGACCAATGATGACCCTCCGCCACTACGGGCGCGCCCTCGCGGCTGCCTCGGGAGCCGTGCTACTGTGCGCGACTCTCTCGGTTCCCGCGTTCGCGACCCCGACCAGTGACACCGGTGCAGCTGCTCCGGTGACGGCCTCGGCAACCGACGAAGGTTCGGCCCCCATCACCGTCACCGTCACGCGCACCGACTCCCACGGAGACAAGGTGTACGAAGGCGACCTGATCACCGTCACCGTCACCTACACCAACAACACCGACAGTGTTCTCACCGTCTTCCCGGTGGACTCGAACCTGTCCGGTGTCCTCACCACCGGCGCTCCGAACTGCCGCTGGCATAACCTCGCCGCGCACACCACCAAGCAGTGCACGACCGCCACGCACACCGTGAACGCCGACGACGTCGCGGCCGGCACCTTCACCCCGATGACCACGTGGGCGGCCACCCGTGACCGCAACGGCACCGACGTCATCGCCGGTGGCATCACCGCCAATGCTGACCCAGTGACCGTCGCCCAGGGCGAGCGTCCCCCGGCCCCGGACCCGCTGGAGACCCCGCAGGACTACGCGATCGGTGACAAGGTCCGCCTCGCGTCCCCCGGCCTCGCCGGTTTCAGCTGCCACCGCATCCCCGCTCTGACCACCGCCAACAATGGATGGATCATCGCCTCGTGGGACGGCCGCCCCAACACCTGCCAGGATGCGCCCCAGGCCAACTCCATCGTCTACCGCATCTCCAAGGACGGCGGTAAGTCCTGGACGCCCATCAAGACCGCCCTCGCCGGCACCCCCGGCGCCCAGAAGATCGGCTACTCCGACCCGTCCTTTGTCGTGGACCGCACCACCGGAACGATCTTCCTGTTCTCAGTCAAGTCCTACGACGCCGGCCTCTTCCAGTCCCAGCTGGGCACCGATCCCGCGGCGCGTAACATCCTGCACGCCCACGTCGTCGAGTCCCACGACAACGGTGAGACCTGGGTGAACCCGCGCACCATCACCGACCAGGTGACCGCCGGATACGAGGGCAAGTGGTTCACCCGCTTTGCTTCCTCCGGTGAAGGCATCCAGCTGCGCTACGGCGCCCACGCTGGCCGCCTCATCCAGCAGTACGCTGTCGCCAATGCCGGCACGACCTCGCTCATGGCCGTCTCCGTCTTCTCCGACGACCACGGGCAGACCTGGAAGCCTGGCGAGCCCACCGAAGGCAGCGCCGACGAAAACAAGGTCGTCGAGCTCTCCGACGGTCGCCTGCTGCTCAACTCGCGCACGCAGGGCACCGCCGGCCAGCGCCTCGAAACCATCTCCTACGATGGCGGGCAGACCTGGGGTCCCTTCCGACACAACTGGGACCTGACGGATCCGCGTAACAACGCCTCCATCGTGCGCGCCTACCCGGATGCCCCCGAGGGCTCCGCGCGCGCTCGCGTCCTGCTCTTCTCGAACGCCGACTCCTCCAGCGCCCGCGCGAACGGCACCATCCGCGTCTCCTACGACGATGGCTTCACCTGGAACGACGGCAAGGTCTTCGAGAGCGGCGAGATGGCCTACTCGACGCTGCACCCCCTCGGTGACGGCACGTGGGGCCTGCTGTACGAGTCCGGCGGCTACAAGAACATCGAGTTCATGCGACTGGACGCCACCTACCTCGGCCTGACCGACCCTGGTGAGGAGCCCGCTCCCGAGCCGCAGCCGACCCCGGACCCGACCCCGGAACCGCAGCCGACCCCGGACCCGACCCCGGACCCGCAGCCCACCCCTGAGCCCGCCCCCGCGGTCACCCCCGCGCACTGGGTGAACACCGGCTCGGGATGGAAGTGGCAGCTGGAGGACTCCAGCTACGCGACCAACCAGACCATCACGATTGGTGACGCCACCTACCGCTTCAACGCAGCGGGCATGATGGTCACCGGCTGGGACCTCCAGGACGGCAAGTGGAGCTACTACAACGCCTACGGCGCTCGCGTGAGCGGCTGGGTCAAGGACGGTTCCTGGTACTACCTGGATCCCGCGACCGGCGTGATGGCGACCGGCTGGGTGCAGGTCGACGGCACCTGGTACCTCTTCTCCGCCTCCGGCGCGATGCTCACCGGCTGGCAGCGCGCCGGTAGCTGGTACTACCTGGCTCCCTCGGGCGCCATGCTCACCGGCTGGCAGCACGTCGGCGTTACCTGGTACTACTTCGCCGCTGATGGTCACATGGTCACCGGCTGGCAGATGATCGACGGACGCTGGTACTACTTCGCATCTTCGGGTGCGTGGATCTGACCCGTATCTATCGCGGTCGGGGCCGGGGGAGCGTGTATGCCCTCCCGGCCCCGGCCTCGTCTATGGGGGACGTCACGGCGCAAAGAGACCACGGGTTGGACCCGTGCGGACGCGCGGCGCACACGCGGGGGAAGATGGAGTCATGACACTGAACATCGCAGTAATCCCCGGCGACGGCATCGGCAAGGAAATCGTCCCTGAAGGCCTGAAGGTCCTGGACCGCGTCCTGGCAGACAAGGGCATCGACTACTCCACGACCCACTTCAACCTGGGAGCCGAGCGCTGGCACGCCACCGGCGACACCCTGACCGACGAGGACCTTGAGGCGATCAAGCGTCACGACGTCATCCTCCTGGGTGCGGTCGGTGATCCCTCCGTGCCCTCCGGCGTCCTCGAGCGCGGGCTGCTCCTCAAGCTGCGCTTCGCCCTCGACCACTACGTGAACCTGCGACCCTCCAAGTACTACGAGGGCGTGCCCAGCCCCCTGGCCAACCCCGGCGATATCGACTTCGTCGTCGTTCGCGAAGGCACCGAGGGCCTCTACTGCGGCAACGGTGGCGCCGTGCGCGTGGGCACCCCGCACGAGATCGCGACCGAGGTCAGCGTCAACACCGCCTACGGCGTCGAGCGCGTCGTGCGCTACGCCTTTGAGGCGGCCACCTCGCGCAAGAAGCACCTCACCCTCGTCCACAAGCACAACGTCCTGGTCAACGCCGGACACATGTGGCGCCGCATCGTCGACGAGGTGGGGGAGGAGTACCCCGACGTGAGCGTTGACTACTGCCACATCGATGCCGCCACCATCTACATGGTCACCGACCCGGGCCGCTTCGACGTCATCGTCACCGACAACCTGTTCGGCGACATCCTCACCGACGAGGCCGGGGCCGTCACCGGCGGCATCGGCCTGAGCGCGTCTGGCAACCTGAATCCCTCGCGTGAGTACCCCTCCATGTTCGAGCCCGTGCACGGATCCGCCCCCGACATTGCGGGGCAGGGTAAGGCCGACCCGACCGCGACCATCTCCTCGGTCGCGCTCATGCTCGACTTCATGGGATTCGTCGAGGAAGCCGAGCGGGTGCGCGCGGCGATCGACGCCGACATGGCGGCGCGTGCCGAGGCTGCGGCAGCCGGAACGCCGCTCGTCCGTTCCACCTCTCAGATCGGCGACGACATCGCCGCCAGGGTCTGAGTCATCAATACAACAGGGCCGCTCCCCGGACGGGGAGCGGCCCTGTTGTTCTATCTGCTGGAGTGCCGGCCTCGCGCCGCGTGTTAGCGTGTGCCGATGAGAGCGGGCAGGGACGTGCGTGAAGCCCACTGTTCGATGTCGACGAGGGCGGCGCTAGCCCCCGCCGCGCGCACGTCGGCGGAGTCACTGATGAGCATCGCGGCGTCGGCCGCGAGCAGGTTTGAGGCCAAGGACGCGCCGTCGAGGGCGTCGAGCGTGCAACGCGACGTGCGGGTGTCCGCTGCGCCAGCGCGCAAAGCCGTATCGACGCGGACGAGCAGCTCGCCGGATACGTTGTACGCGTCGCTCAGCGTACCGGTGCTCACCTGGGCCTTCGGCAGGGATGATGCGGTGCAATCCCATGTGGCGACAGCCTGTGAGAGTTCCGCCGAAGAAGACAGATCCTTGCCGGAAGGGGCGAACGTGGGGGAGATGGAGGACTCATTGAACAGGTCGATCGCCCAGGTCTGAACGCCCTGACGCGACGCCGTGTTCACGCGGTCGTTGATGAGTTGCGCCGCGTCGTCGCCGGCCTCGAGATCGATACCGTAGACGTGGGCGAGGGTCACCGCGCTCGCGTAGCGTCCGAGCGCGGAGGCGCCGAGTGTGCGTGCCTCATCGGCGGAGGTCTTGTCCGGGGTGGCGGCAATCTCGAGGTCGCGCGTGGCCGTGCGCGCCAGCCATGACACGTACGCCGAGACGTCGGTGGGCGCCTCGGATATGGCTGCCGGAGCGGACTCACCCTCGGGCGTCGCCCCGCCCCACGGATCCCACAGTCCGCCGAGCGCCTCGAGCCGTGCCTGCGAGGACGAAGCCACGTCGCGCAGAGCGGACGAGCAGGACGCGCAATCCGTCGCGATGTCCGCCAGTTGGGTCGCGCGAGCCGCAGCGGCAGCCTCCGTGCGCGCGGCCTGGTCGCGAACCGCCGCGAAACCAGACAGGGTGGGCAGCGACGACGCGCCGCACGCGGACAGCGCGAAAACCGCAGCCGACGTCACGACGAGGCCGGGGATGCGGTGTGTGGTCAAAGTCAGTTTTGCGAAACGCACACCCGCATCATCCCACACCCCCGGGTAGGATAGGGAACTGACCCGCGTACGCGAGAGAAAGATAGGCGCATATGGCATCGTCCACGTCAGAGGGACCGCTCGAGGAGCTGCTGGCTCCCGTGGTCGCACGCTCGGGACTGGAACTGGACTCGGTGACCCGCTCACGCTCCGACGCGATGCCCCTCCTGCGGGTCATCGTCGAAGCGCCCATCGGTGCCGACGGAATTGACTCGGACACCCTCGCTGAGGTGTCCCGCGCCGTCTCGAAAGCCCTGGACGTTGCGGACCCGATCGACGGCGAATACCTGCTCGAAGTGTCCACGCCGGGAGCCGAACGCGAGCTCACGAAGGTCGGACACTGGATGCGGCAGATCGGACGCCTCGTGCGCATCAAGCTGCGAGCCGGTGGCTACGTCTCCGGACGCGTCGTTGCCGCGAACGAGACCAGTGCAACGATCGATGTTGACGGCGAAACGACTACCATTGACTATTCTGACATGAGGAAGGCGCGTTCCCGCGTCGACTTTGGAACGGGGAAGTAGGAGACCATGGAAATCGATATGACCGCTCTGCGGATGGTGGAAAACGAGAAGGGCGTCAGCCTCGAAACCCTCGTCGACGCCATCGAAGAGGCGCTGCTCAAGGCGTACCACAACCTGCCCGGCGCTATCTCCCAGGCCCGCATCGAAATCGACAAGAAGACCGGACGCGTCACCGTCATGGCCATGGACGAGGACGAGGACGGCAACCCGATCGGCGAGTTCGACGACACCCCGAAGAACTTTGGCCGCATCGCCCAGTCGACTGCGCGCTCCGTCATCATGCAGCGTCTGCGCGACGCCGACGACCAGCGCGTCTTCGGTGACTTCGCCGGCCGTGAAGGCCAAATCATCACGGGCACCGTCCAGGCCCCGCGCCCCGGCCGCCCCACGATGGTTCAGGTCTCCGACGACTTCGAGGCCGTCCTGCCCGACGGTGAAAAGGTCCCCGGCGAGTCCTACCGCCACGGCGACCGCATCCGCGCCTATGTCGTGGGCGTCGAGCGCACTGAGCGCGGCCCGCGCATCACCCTGTCGCGCACCCACCCCAACCTCGTCGCCGGCCTCTTCCAGCGTGAGGTTCCCGAAATCCAGCAGGGCCTCGTCAAGATCAAGGCCATCGCCCGAGAGGCCGGCCACCGCACGAAGATCGCCGTGGCCGCCACCCGCGAAGGCATCAACGCCAAGGGTGCCTGCATTGGCCCGATGGGTGCGCGCGTGCGCTCCGTCATGGCCGAGCTGGGCGGGGAGAAGATCGACATCGTCGACTACTCTGACGATCCGGCGCGCTTCGTCGCCAACTCGCTGTCGCCCGCGCGCGTCACCCGCGTCGTCGTCCACTCCGTGGACAACCGCACGGCGACGGCCATCGTCCCCGACTTCCAGCTCTCCCTCGCCATCGGCAAGGAAGGCCAGAATGCTCGCCTTGCTGCGCGCTTGACGAACTACCACATCGACATCCACGCCGACACGGAAACCGGCGACGACGCGATCGCCTCGCGCGTCTCGACCCCCGACGACGTGACAAGTCGCTCATAGAATCTGAGACGAGCAATCCCTTAGCTGGACTAAGCTAGGGGATTGTGTCGTATTCTGTGCCGCCAGTGCCCACCCGTGGGCCCCAGCGCACCTGCATTGGATGCGGCGCACAGGCGCAACGATCCGCTCTCGTGCGGATTGTTCGCTCGCCGGACGGTTCGATTCGTCTCGACCGAACGGCCACTCTTCCAGGCCGAGGGGCCTGGGTTCACCCCGACGTGGGGTGCGTCCAGAAAGCCCGAGCCAGGCGCGGCCTCGCGCGCTCGTTCCGAACGGGAAACGTGACGGACGGCGTGTGGGACGACGTGGAGGAGTTGATCAACCACCAGTGATGGCCACAGGCCATCAACGCCGAGAAAATGGAAGCGGGTTGGAAGCTGATGGGCACCCGATGAGTACCCAGCGATGAGCTGCCAGCAATATCAGTAAGGCGTCTCCGGACCGGAGACGCTTCCGGAATGGAGAAATGTGGCAAAGTTGCGTGTCCACGAGCTCGCCAAAGAGCTCGGAATCACCAGCAAAGAACTGATGGGTCACCTGAAGGAAGCAGGTGAATTCGTCAAGTCGTCGTCGTCCTCGCTCGAACCGCCCGTCGTGCGGCAGATGCGCGAGAAGTTCGCGACGGCCCCCAAGACCAAGAAGGCGGACGCCAAGCCTGCCGCCAAGGCCCCCAAGCCCAGCGCGGCCAAGCCCGCCGCGAAGAAGCCCGCTGCCCCCAAGGCGGAGGCTCCCGCGGCCGAGGCTGCCCCCAAGGCCGCTGCGCCCAAGGGTGACGCGCCCAAGCCCGGCGCGCCCAAGCCTCGTACGAAGAAGGCGGACGCCGCCCCCAAGCCCGCCACCCGCAAGAGCGCGGATGCTGGCGCCCCCAAGCCCGCGCCTCGTCGCACTGACGCCCCGCGCCCGGCTCACCCCGGCGGCCCGCGCCCCGGCGGCCCGCGCCCGGGCAACAACCCCTACGCCTCCTCCCAGGGCATGCCCCGCCCCGGCGGCTCCGGCGGTCCGCGTCCCGGCGCCCCGCGCCCGGGCGGCTCCGGCAACGGTGGCCCGCGCCCCGGCGCCTCGCGTCAGGGTGCCTCCGGCAACGGTGGCCCCCGTCCCGGCGCTCCGCGCCCCGGCGGCAACCGTCCGAACCCGGGCATGATGCCCGGCCAGGCGAACTTCGCACGTAACGCCGCCTCCGGTAACGGTGGTGGCGAGCGCACCGGCCGCGGTGGACGCGGTCGCGGCGGCGCACGTCCCGGCGGCGGTGCAGGCGCAGGCGCAGGCGGTCCCCAGAACAACGGCGGCGGCTTCGGCGGTCCCCGCGGCGGTGGCCGCGGCGGTCGCGGCTCCACGCCGGGCGCATTCGGTCGCGGAGGCGGCCGTTCGCAGCGCGGACGCAAGTCGAAGCGCGCGAAGCGTCAAGAGTACGAGCAGCAGAACGCACCCGTCATCGGCGGCGTGTCGATCCCGCGCGGTAACGGCGCGCAGATCCGCATCCGTCAGGGCGCATCCCTTGCTGACTTCGCCGAGAAGATCGACGTCAATCCCGCAGCGCTCGTGACGGTCCTCTTCGCCCTGGGCGAGATGGCGACCGCCACGCAGTCCCTCGACCAGGACACCTTCGAGGCCCTGGGCGCTGAGCTCGGCTACGACGTCAAGGTCGTCTCCCCCGAGGACGAGGACCGCGAGCTGCTTGAGTCCTTCGACATCGACCTTGAGGCCGAAGAGCTCGACGACGCCGAGAACATGGTGCCCCGTCCGCCGGTCGTCACCGTCATGGGTCACGTCGACCACGGTAAGACCAAGCTGCTCGACGCGATCCGTCACACCGACGTCGTCGACACCGAGCACGGCGGCATCACCCAGCACATCGGCGCCTACCAGGTCACGGTCAAGGCTGAGGACGGCACCGCCCGCCCGATCACCTTCATCGATACCCCCGGTCACGAGGCCTTCACAGCCATGCGTGCTCGTGGTGCCCAGGTCACCGACATCGCGATCCTCGTGGTCGCAGCCGATGACGGTGTCATGCCCCAGACGGTTGAGGCCATCAACCACGCGCAGGCCGCCGGCGTTCCGATCGTCGTCGCGGTCAACAAGGTCGATAAGGACACGGCGAACCCGGAGAAGATCCGCTCCCAGCTCACCGAGTACGGCCTGGTCGCGGAAGAGTACGGCGGCGACGTCATGTTCGTGAACATCTCCGCCAAGCAGCGCCAGGGCATCCGCGAGCTGCTCGAGGCCGTCCTGCTGACCGCCGACGCGGCGCTGACCCTCGAGGCCAACCCGAACACCGATGCGCGCGGCGTCGCCATCGAAGCGAACCTGGACAAGGGCCGCGGCGCCGTCGCGACCATGCTCGTCCAGCGCGGCACGCTCCACGTGGGCGACTCCCTCGTGGTCGGCTCGTCCTACGGCCGCGTGCGCGCCATGTTCGATGACGCCGGTAACGACGTCTCCGAGGCCGGTCCGTCGACCCCCGTCGCGGTCCTCGGTCTCACGTCCGTCCCGCGCGCCGGCGACTCGTTCCTGGTCGCCTCGGATGACCGCACGGCCCGCCAGATCGCCGACAAGCGTGAGGCTGCCGAGCGTCAGGCCCTGCTGGCCAAGCGCCGCAAGCGCGTCTCCCTGGAGGACTTCGACAAGGTCTTGGCCGAGGGCGAGGTCGACACCCTCAACCTGGTCATCAAGGGCGACGTGTCCGGTGCCGTCGAGGCCCTGGAAGACTCGCTGCTGCGCATCGACGTGGGCGACGAGGTCGCGCTGCGTATCATCCACCGCGGCGTCGGTGCGATCACGCAGAACGATGTCAACCTGGCGACCGTCGACAACGCGGTCATCATCGGCTTCAACGTCCGTCCCGCCGAGCGCGTGGCCGAGATGGCGGATGCCGAGGGCGTCGAGATCAAGTACTACAACGTCATCTACTCCGCGATCGACGACATTGAGGCTGCCCTCAAGGGCATGCTCAAGCCTATCTACGAGGAGGTCCAGCTGGGTACCGCGGAAATCCGTCAGGTCTTCCGCTCCGGCAAGTTCGGCAACATCGCCGGTTCGATCGTCCGCTCTGGCACGATCAAGCGCGGCACCAAGGCTCGCCTGGTGCGCGATGGCGTGGTTGTCGCCGAGAACCTCGAGATCGCGTCCCTGCGTCGCGAGAAGGACGACGTCACCGAGGTCCGCGAGGGCTACGAGTGCGGTATCACGCTGGGTCACAAGGACATCGCCGAAGGCGACATCATTGAGACCTGGGAGATGCGCGAGAAGGCTCGTGACTGATCGCATGGCTTGAAGTATCGGGGTCCGGGCACGCTCGGACCCCGATCTTCTCTCACCAAGTGTTTTGACCAGGGCATACCGCCCGGAAGGAGGGCGCGATGGCTGACGAAGCTCGCGTTCGAAAGGTGCAGGAGCGAATCCTGCAGACCGTCGCGTCGATGATCGGACGCCAGGTGAAGGATCCTCGCCTGGAGCTCGTGACCATCACGGACGTGCGTGTGACGGGCGACCTGCAGCACGCATCCATCTTCTACACGGTGCTCGGCGACGACGAGCAGCGCGAGAAGGCAGCGCGCGCGTTCGCGTCCGCGCAGGGTCTTTTCCGCTCCCGCGTGGGCAAGGCTTTGGGCCTGCGCCTGACCCCGACCCTGGAGTTCATCCTCGACGCGCTGCCCGAGAGCGCGGCCGCGCTCGAGGACGCCCTGGCCAAGGCCAAGGCAAAGGACGAGGCGATTGCCGCCGCGTCCGCAGGAGCGACCTACGCCGGTGACGCCGACCCCTACCGTCGCGACGACGAAGAGGACGAGGTCGACGCGAAGGATTGGGCCTGACCCTCATGGCTCGTCGACCCGATAATCCTCGTCCGGGCCTGCTTGTCATCGACAAGCCACAGGGGCTCACCAGCCACGATGTGGTCTCACGCGTGCGACGCCTGGCCCACACCCGCAAGGTGGGGCACGGCGGTACCCTGGACCCGATGGCCACGGGAGTCCTCGTGATCGGCATCGGCAAGGCGACGAAGCTGCTTACCTGGGTGAGCGGCCACTCGAAGGAATATCGGGCGACGATCCGCTTCGGCGTCGCCACCAACACGGACGATGCCGAGGGCGTCGCGATCGCGGCCGTTGGCTGCGCTTCGCTGAGTGAGGAGCAGCTCGAGGCTGCGCTCGCGCCGCTGCGCGGGGACATCATGCAGGTGCCCTCGACTGTCTCGGCGATCAAGGTGAACGGTAAGCGCGCCTACGCACTCGCCCGCGCCGGCGAAGACGTCGAGCTGGCGGCGCGCCCGGTGCGCATTTCTCGCCTGGAGGTCCTCGAACCCCCGCGCCCCGTCGAGTGCGTGCTCGAGGGGACGGGCGCTGACAACACACCCAACGAATCGGCTCCCTCCGGTCCCGTTCGCGTGGTCGACGTTGACGTCGTCGTCGAGTGCTCCTCGGGTACCTACGTGCGCGCCCTCGCGCGCGACGCCGGCGAGGCGCTCGGTGTGGGTGCTCACCTGACCGCGCTGCGCCGCACGCGCGTGGGCGACGTTCCCCTGGAGACGGCGATGACGCTCGAGGAACTGAGTGCCGCCGTCGAGTCAGCCACCCCGGAAGGAGAACCGGACGCGGAGCCGGTCCTGCCCCTCGTCCCCCTGGGCGAGGCTGCGCGCACCATGTTCCCCTCCTTGCTCATGACCGAGGCCGAGGCCGGGGCATTCGCGCACGGCCAGGCCCCGAGGCGCTCGCGCGGTGAGCTGGCCCAGTGGGCGTCCGAGGCTGGCTACTGCCCGCAGAGCGCCCCCGAGGAGGAGGCCGCGCCGATTGCCGCCGTCGCGCCTGACGGCACAGTCCTGGGCCTGCTTCGCATTGACGGGACTCGCCTGCGCACCGTCCTGGTTTTCTAGAAAGAGACTCATGAACGTTTGGTATTCCCTCTCTGACATTCCCGGCAACGAGGCCAGTGTTGTCACCATCGGCAACTTCGATGGCATGCACAACGGACACAAGAAGGTCATCTCCACCTGCATCGAGCGCGCCCATAAGCTCGGCGTCGACGCGGTGGCCATTACGTTCGACCCACACCCCATCCAGGTCCACAAGCCCGAGGTGGGTCTCCAGCTGATCTCCCCGCTGCGCGACCGCCTCGACGCGATGGCCGCCGCCGGACTGGATGCCACGCTCGTCGCCCACTACGACGCAAGCGTCTACAGCCTCGAAGCCGACGAGTTCGTGTACGAATACCTGGTCGAGCGCTGCGGTGCACGCGAGGTCGTCGTCGGTGAAGACTTCCGTTTCGGACGCGGCAACGCGGGCACGATCGATACGCTGCGTGAGCTCGGGCGCCGCTACGGCTTCAACGTCATTACGGTCACCGATATCGAGGCACCCGAGGGGCGCCGCTGGTCCTCCTCCTGGGTACGCGAGCTCCTCGCCGCCGGCGATGTGTCCGGCGCCGCCCGGGTTCTCGGCCACCTCCACCGCATTCGTGGCACCGTGTGCCACGGCTTCAAGCGGGGCCGCACCCTCGGCTTCCCGACCGCAAACCTGTCCGAGGACGTCGAAGGCGTCATCCCCGCCGACGGTGTCTACGCCGGGTGGGTCGTGCGCGCCGTGCCCGGTACCCAGTCCGCCGAGTTCCTCCCCGCCGCCATCTCCGTGGGCACCAACCCCCAGTTCAACGGCGTCGAACGCACCGTCGAAGCACACGTCCTGGGCCGCTCGGACCTCAACCTGTACGGCGAACGTATCGCGGTCACCTTCGTGTCGCGTATCCGCCCCATGCTTTCCTTCGACTCCCTCGACGAACTGCTCACCCAGATGGACGATGACCTGCGTCAGACGGCCTCCGTCCTCGGCATCGGCGTCGCCGGCCGCGTCGACCCGGACTCCGTCACCGCGCGATAGGGCACCCTCCGCTGTACCCGTCCCGCGGTCACGGAGGCGGCCACTCGGCGCGAGGCCGAGGCCGGCAGAACGGGGGAGGAGAAAACTCCTCGTGAGAAGGAAGAATCGTTAGCTTGGTCGCTCATTGTGGGGATAATGCCGGTGGCGTGCTACTGTAGAAAGGCCGTACACCGGCCGCGGACTGTCAGCACCCGGGAAAAGCCCGGATGCCCCGCGCAACGAACACAAAGGAGAAGCCTGTGCCGCTGAGCAAGGACGTCAAGGACCAGATCATCGCCGAGTACGCGACCCACGAGGGCGACACCGGTTCCCCCGAGGTGCAGATCGCGCTGCTGACCCGCCGCATTAAGGATCTGACCGAGCACTTCAAGACCCACACGCACGACCACCACTCCCGTCGTGGCCTGCTGCTGCTGGTCGGTCGTCGTCGCCGCCTGCTGGGTTACCTGGCTGACATCGACATCGAGCGTTACCGTTCGCTCATCGAGCGTCTCGGCCTGCGCCGCTGATTTTGGGCCGGCCCGCCTCCCGTAGCGGAGACGGGCCGGTTTTCACACGCCCGCCTCGGGCAAACCGTTATTTCTCGCGCGAAAGCCGCCGGTTTTCGACAGTGGCCTACGGAGCGTTTATCCGTGGGCTTCGATCGAAGGCCGAAGTGGAGCGCGACACCAACAAACCAAGGAGAAACGCCCCATGATGGAAGGCTCCGACATCATCGCCGCAGAGGCGATTATCGATAACGGCCGTTTCGGCAAGCGCACCGTGCGCTTCGAAACCGGCCGTCTCGCCAAGCAGGCCGCCGGCTCCGCCCTGGCCTACCTGGACGATTCCACCACCGTTCTGTCCGCCACCACGGTGGGCAAGAACCCCAAGGACCAGTTCGACTTCTTCCCGCTGACCGTCGACGTTGAAGAGCGTCAGTACGCCGCGGGTCGCATCCCCGGTTCCTTCTTCCGCCGCGAAGGCCGCGCGGGCACCGAGGCCATCCTGGCCGCCCGCCTCATCGACCGCCCGCTGCGCCCCGGCTTCGTCAAGGGCCTGCGCAACGAGGTCCAGGTCGTCGAGACCGTCCTGACGATTGATCCGGACGACGCCTACGACGTTCTGGCGATCAACGCCGCGTCCATGTCTACCCAGATCGCCGGCCTGCCCTTCACCGGCCCGATCGGTGGCACCCGCCTGGCGCTCATCGACGACCAGTGGGTCGCGTTCCCGCGCTGGAGCGAGCTCGAGCGTTCCGTGTTCAACATCGTTGTCGCGGGCCGCATCGTCACCAAGGAAGACGGCTCCGAAGATGTCGCGATCATGATGGTCGAGGCCGGCGGCGGCAAGAACCAGTGGGAGCTCATTCAGGCTGGCGCCACCGCCCCCACCGAAGACATCGTGGCCGACGGCCTCGAGGCCGCCAAGCCCTTCATCAAGGTCCTGTGCGAGGCTCAGCTCAAGGTGGCCGAGAAGGCCTCCAAGGAGACCGTCGAGTTCCCGCTGTTCCTGGACTACACCGACGAAGAGTACGCGGCGGTCGAGGAATACGCGGCTGAGAAGGTCGCCCAGGCTCTGCTGACCGAGGGCAAGCTCGCCCGCGACGAGGCCGTGGACGCCGTCAAGGAAGAGATGCTCGAGGCACTGGCCGAGCGCTTCCCCGAGTCGGAGAAGGCGCTCAAGGCTGCCTTCCGCTCGCTCGAGAAGGCCACGATCCGTAACCGTACCCTGCGTGAAGAGATCCGCATGGACGGTCGCACCCCGCGCCAGATCCGTTCCCTCTCCGCCGAGGTCGAGGTTCTGCCCCGCGTGCACGGTTCCGCCCTGTTCCAGCGTGGCGAGACCCAGATCCTGGGCGTCACCACCCTGGCCATGCTGCGCATGGAGCAGCAGATCGACAACCTGTCGCCCGTCAACGCCAAGCGTTACATGCACCAGTACAACTTCGCTCCGTTCTCGACGGGTGAGGTCGGCCGCGTCGGCTCCCCGAAGCGCCGCGAGATCGGCCACGGCGACCTGGCCGAGCGCGCCCTGGTCCCCGTCCTGCCCTCGCGTGAGGACTTCCCCTACGCGATCCGTCAGGTCTCCGAGACCATGGGCTCCAACGGCTCCTCGTCGATGGGCTCCGTCTGCGCCTCGACCCTGTCCCTCCTCCAGGCCGGCGTGCCGCTGCGCGCCCCCGTCGCGGGCATCGCGATGGGCCTCATGACCGGTGAGGTCGATGGCCAGTTCAAGGCCGTCACCCTGACCGACATCCTGGGCGCCGAGGACGGCTTCGGCGACATGGACTTCAAGGTTGCCGGTACCCGTGACTTCATCACGGCCCTGCAGCTGGACACCAAGCTCGACGGCATCGACTCCCAGGTGCTGCGCGCCGCGCTGGCCCAGGCCCGCGACGCCCGACTGGCGATCCTCGACCTGATCAACCAGGCGATCGACGGCCCGGATGAGATGAGCCCCAACGCTCCTCGCATCATCACCGTCAAGGTCCCCGTCGACAAGATCGGCGAGGTCATCGGCCCCAAGGGCAAGATGATCAACCAGATCCAGGACGAGACCGGCGCTGACGTCACCATCGAGGACGACGGCACCGTCTACATCGCCTCCTCCGACGGCGCCTCCGCCGAGGCCGCCCGCACGATGGTCAACCAGATCGCGAATCCGCAGATGCCCGAGGTCGGCGAGCGCTTCGTCGGCACGGTCGTCAAGACCACCTCGTTCGGTGCCTTCGTGTCGCTGACCCCCGGCAAGGACGGCCTCCTGCACATCTCGCAGGTCCGTCGCCTCGTGGGTGGCAAGCGCATTGACTCCGTGGACGATGTCCTGCAGGTCGGCCAGCAGGTCGAGGTCGAGATCGCCGAGATCGGCGACCGTGGCAAGCTGAGCCTGCATGCCGTCATCGACGGCGAGGCCGGCGAGCTCGAGGCCGCCGAGGGCGAGCAGACCGAGCAGCGCCGTGAGCGCCGCGACCGCTCCGAGCGTCGCGAGCGTCGCCCCCGTACCCGCACCCGTCGCCGCCGTGACGACGAGCGCGAGGATGGCGCTTCCGAGGAGTGAGTAGCTCCCGCTAGTTGAATCGGACCGGTGGCCGGGACGGAGCGTGTGCTCCGCCCGGCCACCGGCCTTTTTGCGGCTACACTGTGAACGTTTCGTGCCAACCCCCGGATCATGGGGGACGCAAGAGGAGAAGTATGACGCCCAAGCCGCTGCCGCTCGACGAGGCCCGCCTATCCATCGAGGATGGCGACACCCGCATTGAACGCACGATCCTGGGAGCCGGGACGCGCGTCCTGACCCAGGAGATTCCCGCAACGAAGAGCGCGGGCGTGTCCCTGTGGGTGCCCGTGGGGTCGCGCGACGAGGGACCGCGCACGGCTGGATCGACTCACTTTCTCGAGCACCTTCTGTTCAAGGGCACGAACAAGCGTTCCGCCCTCGACATCGCCGTCGCCTTCGACAGCGTGGGCGGCGAGTCGAACGCGGAGACTGCTCGTGAGCACACCGCCTACTGGGCGCGCGTGCGCGACGCGGACCTCGATATGGCGATCGAGACGCTGACCGACATGGTCACCGACTCGCGCCTGGACGAGGAAGATTTCTCGATGGAGCGCGGCGTGATCCTCGACGAACTGGCGATGGGGGAGGACTCGCCCACGGACACGGTCCACGACACCTTCCAGCTGGCCGTCCACGGCGACCGCCCGATCGGACGCCCCGTCGGCGGCACGCCACAGGCCATCCGTGAGGTCGAGCGCGCGGATGTGTGGGAGCACTACCAGGCCCACTACGGCCCCTCATCCCTCATCGTGGCCGCCGCCGGCAACGTCGACCACGATTCAGTGTGCGAACGCGTGCAGGCTGCGCTGGAGGGATCGCCCTGGGACGAGAGCAGCGCTGCCTCGCCCCGGCCTCGTCGATCCACGACCGTGACACCGATTGCCGACCACGATAAGGACATCACCCGCCGACGCGACGTGACCCAGGCACACGTCATCATCGGCTGCGAGGGCCTGCCAGCAACGGACCCGGCTGGCCCGACCATGAGCGTCCTGCTGTCGGTCCTGGGCGGCTCCATGTCGTCACGCCTCTTCCAGGAAGTGCGAGAAAAGCGCGGATTGGCCTACACGACCTACGCCTTTGACGTCGCCTACTCCGATACCGGAACCTTCGGCATGTACGCGGGTTGTAGCCCCGACAAGGTCGGTGAGGTCGAGTCCATCATGCGCGCTCAGCTGGAAGACCTCGCCGTTGACGGCCCGACCGAGGAAGAGATGACGCGCGTGCGCGGACAGGTGCGCGGAGGTGTCGTCCTTGGCTTGGAAGACAACTGGTCGCGCATGATGCGGCTGGGCCGCTCGGAGATCATCGGTCGCTACCGGCCCATCGACGAGTCCCTCGCCGAGTTCGACGCGGTGGAAGCGACCGACGTGCGCGCCCTGGCGGCCTCCCTCATCACCAAGCTGGATTGCCGCGCCCTCGTCCTGCCCACCGAGTGAACAGCGGGGGAGTGAGAAACCCCCTGTCCATCCGCGCTCGTCGCGCCGCCCGTGGGAATACCCTGAAGACAGCCACATAACCGTAAGAAGGAGAGCGCAATGATTCGCGTCGCAGTGACAGGAGCCAAGGGCCGCATGGGCTCGACCGTCGTATCGGCGGTCACCGACGCCCCGGACATGGAGGTCGTTGCCCTCTTCGACTCGGGCGACAAGATCACGACCGAGAGCGTGAATGGCGCGCAGGTCGCCGTCGACTTCTCGATCCCCAGCGTCACCGAGTCCAACGTGCACGCGCTCCTCGACGCGGGAGTGGATGTCGTTGTGGGCACGACCGGCTGGACGGAAGAGTCCTATGCGCGCGTGCGCGTGCACGCCGAGGCCGCTGGGCGCGCCGTCCTGATCGCCCCAAACTTCGCGATGGGTGCGGTGCTCGCCATGAAGTTCGCCGCCATGGCCGCCCCCTACTTCGAGTCAGCAGAGGTCATCGAGATGCATCACCCCGCCAAGGTGGACGCCCCCTCGGGCACCGCCGTGGCGACCGCACGCGGCATCGCGAAGGCGCGCGCCGAGGCCGGCCTGGGCGAGATGCCCGACGCGACCGAAACCGATGAGCTCGGCAGCCGCGGTGGCCGTGTCGATGGTGTCCCCGTCCATGCCGTGCGCCTGCGTGGCCTGACCGCCTCGGAGGAGATCCTCCTGGGCAATGCGGGCGAGCAGCTGGTCATTCGCACGGATTCCTTCGACCGTGTCTCGTTCATGCCCGGTGTCCTGTTGGGCGTGCGCCGCGTGATCGGCCGTACGGGCCTGACGATCGGCCTCGACCAGGTGATGGGCCTGTGAGCCAGACCGTGGGTCCAGACCGCTCCGTGCGCCCTGCTCAGAGCGGCGACGCGCGCGCGATCGCTCGCCTGCAGCGCGAGGCCTGGAACTCCCTCATGGGGCAGAACGCTCTCGATGCCCAGGGCATCACTGAGGAGGCGCTCGCCGCCCAGTGGAAGGCAACGCTGGCCTCCCCGCGGCCGGGCGGCACCGCCCTCCTCGTCGCCCTCCACGGCAATACAATCGTGGGCTTCGCGCTCGCCGGTCCCGACGAGGCCGGGGCTACCTCGGGCGACTCCGCTTCACCGGGTGAGGCGGCGGTGGTTGCGACGCAGGTGTATGAGCTGACGGTGGATAAGAACTTCCGCCGGTCGGGGCATGCGTCGCGCCTGCTGTCGGCGGTCGCGGACCTGACGAGTGGCCAGTTGCGCGTGTGGGTTGGCGTGGATGATGAGGAGCGCCAGCGCTTTTACACGTCGGCGGGCTTCGCGCCCTCGGGTGCGGTGCGAGTGCTGGGCGATGGCCCCACGCAGCACATGTGGTGGGCGGAGCGCGACTAAGGGCCCACGGCGCGAGCGGCGCCACGCGGGTGTGTGCGTGGTGCCCCGTCCACGTCTGGGGCGGTGCGCGCCCATTGCGAGGGGCCGTGCGTATCATGGAACGCATGAGCAACATTCCTCCCCGCCGCTTCGGTTCCCTCGCAGCCGCCATGGTCACGCCGATGACCCCTACCGGTGAGATTGATCTGCCTTCCGCGCAGCGTCTGGCGATCAAGCTGGTCGACGAAGGGTGCGACACGATTCTGCTGTCCGGCACGACGGGCGAGTCACCGACGACTCACCAGCCGGAGAAGAACGACCTGACGGACGCCGTCCGCGAGGCCGTGGGGGATCGAGCGTTCATCCTGTGCGGCGCGTGTTCGAACGACACCGCCCACGCGGTGCGCATCGGTGAGGGTGCCCAGGAGCACGGCGCCGACGGCATCTTGATCGTCTCCCCGTACTACAACCGCCCCTCCCAGGAGGGCCTGCGCGCGCACGTGCGCGCCGTGACGGATGCGACCGACCTTCCCGTCATGCTCTACGACATTCCGGGGCGCACGGGCATCGCGTTCTCTGACGCGACCCTCGACATCCTCGCCCAGCACCCGCGGATCTTGGGCGTCAAGGACGCGACGGGCGACGTGGAAACCGGCGTGGAGCGCATGCACCGCACGGGCTTGGAATACTACTCGGGCGACGATGGCCTGAACTTCGCGTGGATGACGGGCGGCGCCTCGGGCTTCATTTCCGTGGTCACGCACGTGGCCTCGGCCCAGTATCGTCGCATGATCGAGTTGCTTGACACCGACCAGGTGTGGGAGGCGCGCGAGCTGTCGTACTCTCTGCGTCCCCTCGTGCACGCCATCATGGGCGGCGGACAGGGAGCGGTCATGGCGAAGTACGCCCTGTGGCTCCAGGGCGTCATCGACAGCCCGGCTGTGCGCCTGCCGATGGTGGGCATCAGCGACGATGAGGTGTCGGCCCTGCGTCGCGCCCTGTGCTCCGCCGGCCTGCTCTGACACGTATCGCCCCCGTCGAGTTCCGGCGGGGGTGACGTGTATGTTGCGGGTGGCCGGAGCGCTGCGTCGGCTTCGACGGTCGTTGACGAGCGGTGAAAGTTAGGCTTAATATACTTAGGTAAAGCTCATCAATACTGATCGTTGTCTTCAAGGAATGGATACCGTGGCAAAGAAGGACGTCATCATTCCCCTGGTCCCCGCCGCCCTCAGTGCCCTGCTGCTCGCCGGAGGCGTCACCGTCTTTTCGGCGTGCGAGCAACGGGCCGACGGCTCGTGGATGCACTGCCACCAGTGCCAGAACATGGTGGCCGGCAGCGCCGTCGGCCTCATCGCGCTGTACGGCGCCTCCTCCCTCGTGAAGAACAAGCCCGTGCGCCTGGCCCTGCTCGTGCTCGCGGTCATCGCCAGCGTCGTTGTGTTCTTCATTCCCGGCGGTATCTGCCCGCTGTGCGCGATGAAAACGATGCGCTGCCACACCGTCTTCCAGCCCTTCGTGCGCATTATGAGCGTCCTGGTCGCCGGTAGCGGTATTGGGGCGCTGGTGGCGTCTTGGAAGAAGGACACGAGGCCCTCCGCCTGACGTATCGCCCCGGATGGGAGACAATGGCGGCGTGAGGGCCCTAGGACGTTCGAAAACCGTGCGCATCGGCGCGGTTCTCCTTGTGCTATCCCTCGTCGCCGTTCTCACGATTGTCGTGCGCAACGCAGTGCGCTATCGCGAGGCCGTCGCCCTGGACGAGGCCGGGGACGCCCAGGGGGCGTACGAGCTGTTCCATGCGCTCGGCGGGTACGCTGATGCGGCGCAGCGCGCGCAGGCCCTCGTCGAAGCCGACCCCGCGCTGCCGTACCGCTCAGTATCCAAGGGTGACACCGTGTCCTTTGGCTCCTACGAGCAGGACGGAAACGCACAGAACGGTCCTGAGCCGATTCAGTGGATTGTCCTCGACAAGATCGACGGCCAACTCCTGCTCCTGAGCGCCGACGTCCTCGAGGCACGCCAGTACCACCACGTGCCCTTCGAGGAGGTCACGTGGGAGAACTCCGATCTGCGCGCGTGGATGAACGGCGACTTCTATGACGGCGCGTTCACCCCCGTTCAGCGCGGGCTCATCGAGACGGTGCATAACGAGAATGCGGATCAGTCGATCACCGGTGCGAGCGGCGGAGCTGCGACCGACGACCGGGTTTTTGCGCTCAGTGAGACCGAGAGCGTTATCTACCTGAACACGCCCGCCGCGCGCAGTGACATTGGAGCGGCGCCCGCCAGCGTTCACGCGGCCGCCGGACCCCTGAGCGTCTCCGAGGACGGCACGGCAGACTGGTGGCTGCGCTCTCCCGGAACATACGGTTTCGCGACGCAATTCGTCGACGCGACGGGCGTGCCCTCGCTCAGCGGAGCGAACGTCGACCTGCAGTACGGGGTGCGTCCCGCGCTGTGGATCAACGTCGAAGGGGTCGGTGAGGGGAGCCGATGAGTAACGCGCTGTCCCTGCGCCGCGTTCCCCTCCTGACCATCCGCGCGCATCCCGTCCGTTCCCTCATCATCGCTGTGCTTGCACTCGCGCAGGCAGCCTGCGTGTTCGGCGGATTGATCCTCGTGGGTGCGATGCGGGCGGAGCTCACCCTCGCTGAGCGCAGGCTCGGCGCTGACCTCGTCGTGTACCCGACGACCTGCTTGAACCAGGTGGAGAAGAAACGCCTCCTGATGCTCGGGACCCCCGTGGGCTGTCACCAGCCGCGCTCGGCTCTGGCGCGTATGTCGTCCAACGAGGACATTGCCGCTGTGTCCTATCAGCTCTATGTCTCCGAAACGTTGGCGGATGGCACCACGCGGTGGATTGTCGGTTTCGAACCCGAGACGGATTTCGCGCTCTCGCCGTGGATTGCCGAGGGGGAAGGGTCGTCGCTGCCGCGAGGCTCGGTCCTCGTCGGTAGTGCCGTGCCTAGCGCGGACGGACAGAGCCTCTCCGTCTTTGGGCGAGAACGCCCGATCGGAGCTCACCTGCTTGCCACCGGCTCGGAGCTCGATGATGCCGTCTTCGTTTCCATGGACACTCTGACGGACATGATGGCGGACGCGCGCGCGGCGGGGGAGGGCATCGACGCTTCCGTCGACCCGAGTACCGACTACTCTGCGGCGCTCGTGCGCGCCTCGGACAGCGACGCCATCGAGAGCGTGACCAACTGGATCAACCTCTACGTGCGCAAGGTCAGCGCGGTGCGCAGCTCCGAGGCGCTCGTCGGCGCCGCATCGGGCATCCGCGCGCACCGTGGGGTCGCGATCGGTGTCCTGGGAGCGACCTGGCTCGTCCTGCTGGGCGCCCTCATCATCGTGCAGGTGAGCCTCATGAACGAACGGATGGCGGAACTGGCAGTGTGGCGCTCCATCGGGGCATCGCGGTCCGTCGTGAGCCGTGTGATGCTGAGCGAATCGGCCCTGCTTCACGCGGCCGGAGCGCTCGCGGGAGTCTGCCTCGCGGCCGTGACCGTGCCATTCGTGGGGGACGGGAGCCTCGTCGAGGTCCTTGCTGCCCCCGCGACGTCACTGCCCCTCGCGGGCCTGTCACTAGTCGCCGTCACCTGCGTCGGCGTCGCCGGAACGCGCCTCGCGCTCGCTCGGGTCAGCCGGGCGGCCACGGGGAATAAAACTGTCCTGGTGTAGGGACAACGGTCAAGGAGGAATGACGCAATGCTGTCGCTGTCGCGACTACCGTGGATGAACCTGCGCGGCTACCCCGTGCGGACGGGGACCCTGATCCTCTTCTCCATGCTCATGACGATGACGATCTTCGGCGGAACGCTGGTCGTCCAAGGCATCGAACACGGCCTGCGCACGACCCAGTCGCGCCTCGGAGCCGACATCATGGTGACGCCCGACGAGGCCGACACCGACTTCGACGCGCAGACCTTCCTCGTCAACGCTGAACCGTCGTACTTCTACATGGACGCGTCCACGCGCCAGGCAGTCGCAGCCGTTGACGGGGTCGAGGCCGCCTCCTCTCAACTCTTCCTGGCCTCGGCGAGGGCGAGCTGCTGCTCGGGCCGCTATCAGGTGATCGCCTACGACCCGGCCACTGACTTCACGATCCAGCCGTGGATGAACGACGCCGTCGGGCAGACGCAGCTCGGGGAGAACGAGGTGATCGTCGGCGCCAACGTGCTCGCCAACGACCCGGACAACTTCCAGCTCTTCGACAACACCCTGCGGGTCGTCGGCCAATTCGACCCGACCGGATCAACCCTCGACAACGCGGTCTACATGAACTTCGAGACCGCGAAGAAGGTCATCGACTCCTCACTGCGCAAGGGACTCAACAAGTACTCGACGCTCGAAACCGACCGCATCATCTCCTCGGTCATGGTCAAGGTGGCACCCGGATACGACGCCGAGGCCGTGGCCGCGCAGATCCGCGAGCAGGTCCCCGGCGTCTCGGTGGCCACGTCGACAAAGCTTGTCAGCGGCATCGCGCAATCACTGGAGGCGACCTCCCGTACGGTCACCACCCTCATCGCCGTTGCGTGGGGAGCCGGCCTGCTCATGATCACCCTCATGTTCGTTCTGATGATCGTTGAGCGCAGGAGAGAGTTCGCAACCCTCATCGCTGCCGGAGCACACCGTCGGCTGATCTCGCGCATCATCATTCGCGAGGCCCTCGCGGTCAACGCGCTCGGTGGCGTCGGCGGCATCGTCGTCTCCGGTGTCCTCCTCACGTCCTTCTCCGGCCTCGTACGCCAGAGCCTGGGAGGGGGATTCCTCGTTCCGTCGCTGCCCACTCTGGCGCTGCTCGCGCTGGCGGCGCTCGCGTCGGTGGGCCTCGTCGCCCTTGTGTCCTCGTGGATAGCGCTACGGTACGTGACGACAATGGACGCCAGCCTGGCCCTGAAGGAAGGGGAATGACATGATCATCGAGGCAACGGGACTCACGAAAGAATTCGCCCGGGCCCGCGGGGGAAAGCGCCTCTTCACGGCCGTACACCCGCTGGATATCGGCCTGGAGGAACGCCAACTAACCCTCGTCTCGGGGCACTCCGGCAGCGGCAAGAGCACCCTGGCGAACATGCTCGCCGGCATCCTCACGCCGACCGCAGGACACGTACGACTGGACGGCACGGACCTGTACTCGCTGCGCGACGAGGAGCTCTCGCGCCTGCGCAATGAGCGCATCGGCCTCATCCCCCAGGGGCACACGGCCCTGCGAGCCCTGACGGTCCTTGACAACGTGCTGCTTCCCTCGATCCTCTACGCCAAGGCCGAGGCGCCCGTGGATCGTGCCCGTGAGCTGCTGGCCGCCGTGGGCTTGGACGACCTCGCGGATGCTGCGCCCACCGAGCTCTCGGGCGGTGAGCTGCGGCGCATGGCGATTGCGCGCGCCCTCCTCATGGACCCGGCCATCGTCCTCGCAGACGAGCCGACCGCCGGCCTCGATAGCGCGAACGCCGCCGCTGTCCTCACCCTCCTGCGCGACGCTGCCGATCGGGGAACAGCCGTTCTCGTCGTCTCGCACGAGGCCGAGGCGCAGCGCTTCGCGGACCGCAGCTACGTCATGGAGGACGGCCATCTGCGCGAGAGCGAGTAGCTGGGCGGCCTCCGAACGCGTCAAATGTGAGAGGGCCGACCTGCCCAACATGTCTTCCGATGCAGGCAAAGCGGTGCCAACGTGGCAGACTGGCACCATGAAGTCTTTGTACGAGAACCTCAGCGAACCCGCGCCCCTGGAAGATGGCGCACTGCGAGTGATCCCGCTGGGAGGTCTCGGCGAGGTCGGCCGCAACATGAATGTCCTCGAATACCGGGGCAAGCTCCTGGTCGTGGACTGTGGCGTCCTCTTCCCCGAGGAGACCCAGCCCGGCGTCGACCTGATCCTGCCGGATTTCTCTTGGATCGAAGAGCGCATGGACGACGTCGTCGGCCTCGTCCTCACCCACGGCCACGAGGACCACATCGGCGCCGTGCCCTACCTGTTCAAGCTGCGCTCTGACATCCCGGTCTACGGCTCCGACCTGACCCTGGCCTTCGTCGCACCCAAGCTGCGCGAACACCGCCTGCCAGACCCCGACCTCAACGTCGTCGCCGAGGGCGACCGCCTCACCGTCGGCCCCTTCGACCTCGAGTTCGTCTCCGTCACCCACTCGATCCCCGACGCGCTCGCGATCTTCGTGCGCACCGATGCGGGCAACGTCCTCATCACGGGTGACTTCAAGATGGATCAGCTGCCGCTGGACCGTCGCCTCACCGACCTGCGCGCCTTCGCCCGTATGGGCGAGGAGGGCGTCGACCTGTTCATGGTGGACTCCACGAACGCGCTGGTGCCCGGATTCATCACGCCTGAGCGCGAGATCGGCCCGGTCCTCGACCAGGTGTTCGGCGAGGCCACGGGCCAGATCGTCGTCGCCTCCTTCGCCTCGCACGTGCACCGCGTCCAGCAGGTCATCAACGCCGCCGCCCACCACGGGCGTCGCGTGGCCTTCGTGGGCCGGTCCATGGAGCGCAACATGCGCATCGCGGAAGAAAAGGGCTACCTGTCGATCCCCGAGGGCATCATCGTGGACCTCAAGGGCATCGGCGAGCTGCCGCCTTCCGAACGCGTCTACATGGCGACCGGTTCGCAGGGTGAGCCGATGGCCGCGCTGTCGCGCATGTCGGTGGGATCGCACCGCACTGTGACGATTGAGCCGGGCGACATGGTTGTTCTGGCCTCCTCGCTGATCCCGGGTAACGAGAACTCCGTGTACCGCGTCATCAACGATTTGACGCGCCTCGGTGCGCGCGTCGTGTCGAAGGAGAACGCGAAGGTGCACGTGTCCGGTCACGCGAGCGCCGGCGAGCTCATCTACTGCTACAACATTGTTCAGCCCAAGAACGTCATGCCCATCCACGGCGAGGTCCGCCACCTGGTGGGCAACGGCCAGCTGGCCGTCAAGACGGGCATCGACCCGCAGAACGTGGTCCTGGCCGAGGATGGCGTGACGGTCGACCTCAAGGACGGCGTCGCGCGCGTGTCGGGCATCGTGCCCTGCGAGTACGTGTACGTGGACGGCCGCTCGATCGGAGAGATCTCCGAGGATGAGCTGGAGACCCGCCGCACCCTGGGGTCGGAGGGCTTCATCTCGATCTTTGCGGTCGTCGAGCACGATTCGGGCATGGTTCTGGCTGGTCCCGAGATTCGCGCGATCGGAATGGCCGAGGACGACTCGGTGTTCGAGGAGATCCTCCCCGACGTCGCGCAGGCGCTCAAGGACGCGGCCGCTCCCGGCGGGCAGGACCCCTACGTCCTGCAGCAGGCGATGCGCCGCGTGATCGGACGCTGGGTTGCGCGACGCTTGCGTCGTCGTCCTATGATCGTTCCGGTCGTCACCGAACAGTAGTCTGGCAGTCTTCATTGACGATGCCCTGGCACGCTGGGCGGTAGCGTGCGCTTGAAGGAAGGAATCTACGTGTCGGGTCGTTTTATTTCGACGCACTCCGTTGCGCTCGTGTTGCCGATG
Source organism: Actinomyces sp. (assembly GCA_018375675.1). Classification (GTDB taxonomy): domain Bacteria; phylum Actinomycetota; class Actinomycetes; order Actinomycetales; family Actinomycetaceae; genus Pauljensenia. The sequence continues at coordinate 33,626 of JAHACW010000002.1, forward strand.
CATATCGCGTACGTGCCGGAGCGCGGTGGATCCGTTCATGCGGATGCCGCCAGCTCGCGCCCGGGCGGCGGCTTCACGACCCTGTGCGCCGCTGCGGCCATGGGCGTGCCGACTGCAGCCGCGTCGCCGCTAGGCACGGGTCCGAACTCTTTCGCCGTTCGTCAGCAGCTGGTCGAGGCCGGCGTCGAGGTCCTGACCCCCGAACTGGTGGGTGACATCGGCGTCGTTATTCAGCTCATCGTCGAAGACGGGTCGATGCGTTCGGTCGTGACGGCCGGCGTCGAATCGGAACCGTCGCGCGGTGCCCTTGCGAGCATCGAGCTGCGCGAGGGGGATGTGGTCCACGTGGCCGCCTCCGACATGACGAGCGCGCACGCGGCTTCCGAGCTGAGCGAGTGGGCCGCGTCCCTGCCTCCCTTCGTAACTCTCGTCGTCTCGGTGTCTCCCGCAGTCGCGCAGGTTCCCGTTGAAGCGTGGGAGGTGATCTTCCCCCGCGCCGACGTCGTGACGATGAACAGCTGGGAGGCCTCCACGCTTGCCGGCATTCTCGACGCCAACCGTCACGGATCCACGATCCGCACCTACATGCGCCCGGACGCCGCCACGGTTCGCCGCGTGGGGGAGCGGGGCTGCGAGCTGCAGAAGGTCGCGGATGCTCCCGTCATCTCGATACCCGCGTTCCAGTCGCGTATTGCGGACACCGCGGGCGTGGGCGATACACATATCGGAGAGATGTGTGCGGGCCTGGCCATGGGCTACGACCTCGAGACCGCGTGCCTCATGGCGAACGCAGGTGCCGCGCTGGCCATCTCCCACGAGTCGGCCCTGCCCGTCCCCACGCGTGAGCAGGTTGAAAACGTGCTCGAAACCGGGGTTGTTACGAACATCCTGCGCTGATCTCGCGCGGCGCGCCTGGCTGAGTGGGGCCGCGGCGGGCGATATGGTGGAAGGATCATGGCACAATCGTCTCCACGCTCTTCGTCCGGTAAGGCTCCCGCGCGCCCGCGCGCCAAGGGAGCCTCGAACAAGTCCGCCCAAGCGCCCCAGCCCGAAGCAACGCAGCCAGGCTTCCTGGCACGCTTCTTTTCCGCGCTCGGCCGCGCCGGTGTCGGTGCCGTGCGCGCGTGGAAGGCGACCGATTCGCAGGTCAAGCGTGACGCTGCGGCCTTCGTCGCTGTCGCCGCGGCCATCGTTATCGCGCTGCGCGAGTGGTTCCAGATTTCCGGCGAGGCCGGGGACGCGATCCACCACGCCTCCGCCGGCCTGTTCGGCATCTTCTCCGTTGTCCTGCCCCTCGTCCTGATCGCCCTGGCCGTCGAGCTCGTCTCTGCGCGATCCGGGCGATCCGCGCTGCCCCACCACGTGGCAGGCGGCATCGGCATCACCGCAGCGCTCACCGGCCTGGTCCACATCTCGCGTGGAAATCCCGCGATGGGCACCGAACCCGGCATTGAGGCGGCCGGTGGCTTGCTCGGTTGGTTCGTCGCACGCCCCCTCGCGCTGCTGCTGTCCGGCTGGGGTGCGGGTGCCCTCATGATCCTCCTCCTGGCCTACTCGATCCTGCTCGCCACGCGTACGGCCGTCGCCGACGTTCCCGCGCGCCTGCGCGACCTCGCCGCCCACCTCAGCGGTGAGCGCCCCGAGGGCAACGCCGAGGCCACCGATCAGGCTGGCGGCGATCCCGCCAAGGAAGCCCGCCGTAAGGCGCGCAAAGACCTCGCGGCCGGAGATGACGCCTTCCTCGACGAATACGACGGGGACGAGTCCTTCCGCAAGGCCACCGACACCGAGTCGGTGGGGGAGACCCGCCTCCTGGAATCCGGTGCCATCGCGGCCCCCGCGTCCGCCCCGACTCCCGCGCCCCGGCCTCGTGCGACGACGCCCGACGCGCCCACCGAGATGCTCACCCAGATGCGTCCCGCCGTGGCCCCCGCGCCCGTCCAGGTGCCCGCGCACGTGCCCGAGCCCGAGCCTGAGGACGAGCCGGCGCCTCCGCCGATCACCGACGAACCCGAGGGGGCCTTCCAGCCCAACCTCGACGACTCGATCAGCTACACGCTGCCGTCGGAGGACCTCCTGGTCTCCGGCCCGCCCCACATGACCCGTTCCTCCGTCAACGATCAGGTCGTCGCGGCCCTGGGGCAGGTCTTCGCGGACTTCAACGTCGACGCGCGCGTCACCGGCTTCTCCCGAGGCCCGACAGTCACCCGCTACGAGGTCGTCCTCGGCGCCGGTGTGAAGGTCGACAAGCTCACCAACCTGTCGAAGAACATCGCCTACGCCGTGGCCTCCGCCGACGTGCGTATCCTCGCGCCGATCCCCGGCAAGAGCGCCATCGGCATCGAGATTCCCAACGCCGACCGCGAAAACGTGGCCCTCGGCGACGTCCTGCGCTCCGCAGCCGCCCGCCGCAACCAGCACCCGCTCGTCGTCGGCGTCGGCAAGGACGTCGAAGGCGGCTACGTCGTCACCAACCTGGCCAAGACGCCCCACATGCTGGTGGCCGGCCAGACCGGTTCCGGTAAGTCCTCCTTCGTCAACTCCATGATCACGTCGATCATGATGCGTGCGACGCCCCAGCAGGTGCGCATGATCCTGGTCGACCCCAAGCGCGTGGAGCTCACGATCTACGAGGGGATCCCGCACCTCATCTCGCCCATCATCACCGACGCCAAGAAGGCCGCCGAGGCCCTCGAATGGGTCGTCAAGGAGATGGACGCGCGCTACGACGATCTGTCGGACTACGGATTCAAGCACATCGACGACTTCAACAAGGCGGTGGCCGCCGGACAGGTCCAGGCCAAGCCCGGGCTGGAGCGCACGCTGCACCCCTACCCGTACCTGCTCGTGGTCGTCGACGAACTCGCCGACCTCATGATGGTCGCCCCGCGAGACGTCGAGGCGTCGATTCAGCGCATCACGCAGCTCGCGCGCGCCGCCGGCATCCACCTGGTCCTCGCCACGCAGCGCCCCTCCGTCGACGTCGTCACCGGCCTCATCAAGGCCAATATCCCCTCGCGCCTCGCGTTCGCGACCTCCTCGCTGACCGACTCGCGCACGATCCTCGACCAGCCCGGCGCCGAAAAGCTCATCGGCCAGGGTGATGCGCTCTATTTGCCCGCGGGTGCCTCCAAGCCCATGCGTGTCCAGGGTGCCTGGGTCTCCGAATCTGAGATCCACCAGATCGTCTCCCACGTCAAGAGCCAGATGGAGACGCACTACCGCGACGACGTCGTGCCCGAAAAGAAGGAAGCCAAGGTCGCCGAAGACATCGGAGACGATCTCGAAGACCTGCTGCAGGCCGCCGAGCTCGTCGTCTCCACCCAGCTCGGCTCCACCTCGATGCTCCAGCGCAAGCTGCGCGTCGGCTTCGCCCGCGCCGGTCGCCTCATGGACCTGCTCGAGTCGCGCGAAATCGTCGGCCCCTCCGAAGGATCCAAGGCGCGCCAGGTGCTCGTCACCCCCGAGCAGCTGCCCGAGGTCCTCGCCATGCTGCGCGGAGAGTCCGCCGGCATCGCCGAGCCCGAGCCTGAGCCCGCCCCCGCGCCCGCTCCGGCCGCTCCCGAGGGGGCGCCCAGCCCGGCCATCGGTGCTGCGGTGGGTGCTGCGGGGGAAGCTCCTGCCTCGTCTGCGGCCAATGCGGAGCCCGCATCCGGTTACGAAATGGGCACGGCATCGGCCGGCGATTCGCGCGGCAGTGGGGTTGACCCGTACTCTGGTCATAACTTTGGTGGTTCCTCGCCCGACTGGGTTGATGAGGAGCCCGAGGATAACGAGGATGCTTGGCAGCTCACGGGCCGCTGAGCGGGAAGGAAAAGGTCATGAGCGAGAACGTGTCGCGCGTGCAGCGAGACAGCAAGGTTCCCGTGGTGAACCTGCCTAACGCGCTGACCGTTTTGCGTCTGGTCTTCGTTCCGGTCTTCATTGTTCTCGGCCTTCAGCAGTCGTGGACCGCGCTGTGGGCGGCCTTCGTCGTCTTCGCCGTCGCCGCGATCACGGACCGCTTCGACGGGGAGCTCGCGCGTTCGTGGGGGCAGATCACCGACTTCGGTCGCATCGCCGACCCCATCGCCGACAAGGCGCTGACCCTGTGCGGCTTCGGCCTGCTGTCCTACCAGGGGTATCTGCCCTGGTGGCTGACGATCCTTATCGCCGTTCGAGAGCTCGGCATCACGGCGATGCGCGCCTTCTTCCTGCGCCGCGGCGTCGTCGTGTCCGCGAATCAGGCGGGCAAGATGAAGACCTTCATGCAGATGGTGGCCCTGGGGACCCTGCTGATCCCGTGGGCGCACTTCACGGCGATAAATGAGGCTAACGAGGGATGGGTGGTCCTGCTTATTCGCCTCGGCCAGATTTTCGCGGGCGTCGCGCTTGCTCTGACGCTCTACTCGGGCTTCATGTACGTCATCGACGGCGTGCGCCTCATGCGCGGGGCGAGCGCTGGCGAGGTCGTGGCGGACTCTGGCGACGACGATGCCCCTGAGGAGCCTGCGCCGTCACGCAGCGGCACTGCGGGCCAGCATGTCCAGAGTTGAGCGTGGGTGACGCAACCCATAGAGCGATCGACTCGTCGGCGGAATAAGCCTGAAATGGCCCGCGTTGTACGGGTATGAATGCAACGCGAGGAATGACAGTGGAACGTCACAGCGTTTCGATGCGCGAACTAACAATGCGTCCCTCGAAACAGAACGGCTACAGTAACAGTATGGAAAAGACACTGAGCGAAACTCCGCTGCTGCGCAGCGAACTGGGCGATGTCCTGCGCGGCATCCGCCAGCGCCAGGGTCGAACCCTGCGCGAAGTCTCTTCGGAGGCCCAGGTCTCCCTCGGCTACCTGTCCGAGGTTGAGCGTGGCCAGAAGGAAGCCTCCTCGGAGCTGCTCGAGGCGATCACCTCGGCTCTGCGCGTGCCGCTGTGGTTCGTGCTTCGCGAAGTTTCCGAGCGCATGGCGATTATCGATGGTGCGGTCATTCCCGACGCGGTGCCCGACGATATCGTGCCCGTTACGCTGATTTCCTGACGCGTGAAGCACTCTGAGTTTTACGAGGCGGTCGAGGCGACCTTCGGGTCGGCCCTCGGCCGTTCGTATGTCTCCGACCTCTATCTCGCCTCGCTAGGGGCGACCGCGCGCGAGGCGCTGTCCGCTGGCGTGAACCCGGACGAGGTCTGGGCGACCCTGTGCGAGGAAACCGGGCGCGAGGATGCGCGCTGGATTCATCGCGTGGATCCGCGTGAGCGGGGGCGCTGACCGACTCGGGTTGTCGGTGTGATCGATGTCCGTCTGATTGGTGGGCGGCGTGTCGATCGATGGTCGAACATGTGTTCCATTTAAGCTTGTGGGCGACGACGCTCCGACGCGTGTCATCCACAGGGGTGACGTGCGCGGGACGCAGATGACGATGGCCGGTCGCATACTCGTCATGTCGCCTCGGAGAGGGGTGGCATTCCAGGCCAGGACACCCGCAGGCCGGAGAGGCCGCAGACGAAAGGATCACCATGGCAGCCCGTAAAGCACCCGCCGCAAAGCCCGCGACCAACGATCGCAATAAGGCTCTCGAAGTCGCCCTGTCGCAGATTGATAAGCAGTTCGGCAAGGGCTCCGTCATGCGCCTGGGCGACGACAACCGCCCGCCCGTTCAGGTGATCCCCACGGGTTCCCTTGCTCTCGACGTCGCCCTCGGCATCGGTGGCCTCCCGCGCGGCCGAGTCATCGAGGTCTACGGCCCCGAGTCCTCCGGTAAGACCACGGTCGCCCTGCATGCCGTCGCCAACGCTCAGAAGGCCGGTGGTAACGCGGCCTTCATCGACGCTGAGCACGCCCTCGACCCCGTCTACGCCCGCGCCCTGGGCGTGGACACCGATTCCCTCCTGGTCTCCCAGCCCGACACGGGTGAGCAGGCCCTCGAGATCGCCGACATGCTGATCCGCTCGGGTGGTATCGACATCATCGTTATCGACTCCGTTGCGGCGCTTGTGCCCAAGGCGGAAATCGAAGGCGAAATGGGTGACTCTCACGTCGGCCTGCAGGCCCGCCTCATGAGCCAGGCCCTGCGTAAGATCACGGGCGCCCTGTCCGCCACTGGTACCACCGCGATCTTCATCAACCAGCTGCGCGAAAAGATCGGCGTCTTCTTCGGCTCTCCGGAGACCACGACGGGTGGTAAGGCCCTGAAGTTCTACGCATCTGTGCGTATCGATGTGCGCCGCATCGAGACCCTCAAGGAGGCCGGCGCCCCCGTCGGTAACCGCACGCGCGCCAAGGTCGTCAAGAACAAGATGGCCCCGCCCTTCAAGCAGGCCGAGTTCGACATCGTGTACGGCAAGGGCATCTCGCGCGAGGGCTCGATTATCGACATGGGCGTCGAGGCCGGTATCGTGCGCAAGTCAGGGTCCTGGTTCACCTACGGCGACGACCAGCTGGGCCAGGGCAAGGAGAACGTGCGTCAGTTCCTCGTGGACAATCCCGAGCTGGCCAACGAGATCGAGCAGAAGATCCTCGTCTCGCTGGGCATCGGCGAGGCCCAGGATCCGGATCAGGCGTCTCAGGACGTGCCCGACATCGATCCTGATGAGGATGCGGGCTTCTGAGTCGTGGTCCGCTACCTGGATCCTGAAGATCATCCTGAGCTGGGGGAGGAGCGCCGGCGGCGCTCCTCCCCGGGTGAGAGGCTCGCGCGCGCCCGTGAACGCAATGCGGCCCTGACGGGCACGGCGGCGATCGAGGCCGCGCGCGAGGTCGCCCTGCGTAAGCTCGACGCGCGCGCATGTTCTCGTTCGGAGTTGACCAGCGCGATTGAAGGGCGCGGCTTTAGCGCCGAGATCGCCGCCCGCGTCGTCGACCGTCTCGAGGCCGTTGGTCTCGTCGATGATCAGGCGTATGCGGACGCGCTCGTCCGCTCGCGTTTCTCGGGAACGGGAGCGTCCGGTCGTGCGCTGCGCGAGGTTCTCGTGCGCAAGGGGTTGGACTCCTCGACGATCGAGCGTGCCCTGTCTCAGATCGATCGGGACGACGAGGCCGAGCGTGCGGCGCAGCTGGTGGCTCGCAAACGTCGCTCCCTCGCGGGCGTCCCGCGCGAGACCGCCTACCGTAGACTGAGTTCCATGCTCGCACGCAAGGGGTATTCGCCGTCCGTCGCGTCTGCCGCCGTGCGCGACGCCCTCGACTCGTGGGGCGACGAGGATAGCGGTACTGAGGAGGCCTGGCAGTGGGGACTGTGACCGCAGTAAGCGATGAGGCACTCGCCGACCTGATAGCGGATCTGACCCAGCGCGGCCTGACGGTTGCGACGGCGGAGTCGCTGACCGGAGGAGGCCTCGTCGCGCGCCTCGTGGACGTACCTGGCGCCTCTCACGTCGTGCGTGGGGGTGCGTGCACCTACGCGGTCGATACCAAGGCCTCGGTGTTGGGTGTCTCGGAGAGCCGGTTGGCGTTGACGGGTCCGGTGGACGAGCAGGTTGCTCGCCAGATGGCCCGAGGGGCGCGCGAGCTGTTCCGCGCCGACATCGGCGTATCGACGACCGGTGTCGCGGGACCGGGGCCCGCTGACGGTTTCCCCGCGGGAACCGTCCACATTGCCTGCGTTCACCCGGCGGGGGAGGAGCATCGCCTCCTGCGCCTCGACGGTGATCGAGCGGCCGTGCGTGCGGGTGCGATCGACGCGGCTATCGCCCTGGTGCGTGACGTGCTCGACTTCGCCGGTGCGCAGGTGGGCGACTAGACTTCACTGCGATGAATACGATGACGCAGGACGGCACCGTGCTGCCCCGCACCTATGCGGTGCGCACGCTCGGCTGCCAGATGAATGAACACGACTCCGAACGCATGGCGGGCCTGCTGGAGCAGGCTGGCCTCGTCCCCGTTGAGAAGGTCCCCGAGGCTGCCGCCCGCGCGACCGACGCCGGCGACATGGGCGCCGACGTCATCGTGATCAACACCTGTTCTGTTCGTGAAAACGCCGCGACCCGACTCTTCGGTAACCTCGGCCAGCTCGCTGCGGTCAAGCGCAAGCGCCCCGGCATGCAGATCGCCGTCGGCGGCTGTCTCGCCCAGCAGATGCGTGACGGCATCGTCGAGAAGGCGCCCTGGGTGGATGCCGTCTTCGGCACGCACAACATCGACGTGCTCCCGGCGCTGCTGCGCCGCGCCGAGCATAACCGTGCGGCCGCCGTCGAGATCGAGGAATCGCTCAAGGTCTTTCCGTCGACCCTGCCCACTCACCGCGAGAGCGCGTACGCCGCATGGGTGTCGATCTCCGTGGGCTGCAATAACACGTGCACGTTCTGCATCGTCCCGCACCTGCGCGGCAAGGAGCGTGACCGCCGCCCCGGCGACATCCTCGCCGAGGTCGAGGCTGTCGCCTCGCAGGGCGCCATCGAAGTGACCCTGCTGGGACAGAACGTCAACTCCTACGGCGTCGGCTTCGGTGAGCGCGGCGCGTTCGCCGACCTGTTGCGCGCCGTGGGGCGCGTCGAGGGCATTGAGCGCGTGCGCTTCACCTCGCCTCACCCCGCAGCCTTCACGGACGACGTGATCGCCGCGATGGCGGAGACCCCCACGGTCATGCCGAGCCTGCACATGCCTTTGCAGTCCGGGTCGGATGCGATCCTGCGTCAGATGCGTCGCTCCTATCGCCGCGAGCGTTTCATGGGCATCCTGGAGCGCGTGCGCGCCGCCATCCCGGATGCTGCGATCACGACGGACATCATCGTTGGCTTCCCCGGCGAGACCGAAGAAGACTTCCAGGCGACCCTCGACGTGGTCGAACAGGCGCGATTCTCCTCCGCCTTCACGTTCCTGTACTCGCCGCGTCCGGGTACGCCCGCGGCGGACCGTGAGGATCAGGTGCCCGACGATGTGGCGCTCGAGCGCTACCAGCGCCTCATCAAGCTTCAGGAGCGCATCTGCGCCGAGGATAACGCCGCGCTGGCCGGCACCGAGGTCGAGGTCCTCGTCTCCGAGGGGGATGGCCGCAAGGATGGCGCCACGCACCGTATTTCGGGACGCGCTCGCGACAACCGTCTCGTGCACGTCGCCCTGCCCGAGGGGCTGGCGGAGGCCGATCGTCCGCGCCCGGGCGACATGATCCGCGCGACTGTCACGTACGGCGCGCCGCACCACCTGATCGCCGACTCGGGCGCGCAGGGTGGCCTGTTCGAGGTGCGCCGCACGCGCGCCGGTGACGCGTGGGAGGCGCGCCAGGCCTCGGACGAACCCGACACCACGGTGTCGCTGGGTATTCCCACGCTGCGCGTGGGCGCCCCGAGCTGACCCTGATCTGCACTGATGTGAGCCTCCCCGGGCGATGCGCCCGGGGAGGCTCACGTATGTCGAGGTGTCGCGCGCGATGAGCGCTGCACGTTTGATCGTTTGTTTCAGTGACAAACGAGAAAATGTCTCACCGAAATACGCATGTGACCCACGACTCCTGCGTTACTTTTGTGTCGTGGCGATCGTCACGATGACGAGGCGATCGACATGCGGGAGCACTCTCGGTAGTGCGGGTCGATTCGAGCCCCCCCTATGCGACCCGTGGCCTCCCCGCGTACGCGGTACGCGCCGCGCCTTCGCATGTAGTCGGCGCACACTCCACCGAGAGTGCCCCGCTCCTCCCTGACGGAGGAACGGGGCACAATTCGTTGGAGACGTGGCTGGCGCTACTTGGCAGACTCGGCCAGCAGGCCGGGCAACTCATGAGCCGCGGACAGGCCAATAATGAGGCCGCGGCGCAGCATCGCGTGAATCTGGCGGTCTGAAAGCCCCTCGCCCACGAAGAAACGCGAGGCGGCTACGAGGACCCACTGATCGCCGTCTTCGATCGGGATGACGGTGGGCTGGAGGTGCTCGGTGTTCCAGCGGTTGGCGTCCGCCTGGAGGGACAGTTCGGTGTGGCCCTCGCCCTCGGGCTCGATACGGGTCTCGATCTGCAGCCAAGGGGCGTCGACCGGCTCACGGTGAATCTGGAAACGCACGTCCTCTAGCTGGGTGACGGCGATGAACTCGCTCGACCCGTGCGGTAGTCCGTCACCTTCGAGGACGTTCTCGATGCGAGCGATGCTCACCTCGGAAACCTCGGTGCCCCACTTGGCGGCGTACTCGTCGGCCTCCATCGCGGGGGAGGGGGCTGCGGGGGCGGGCGTGGCCTCGGGAACGGCCTCGCCGCCCTCCCCGAAGGTAAAGCTCTTCCACTCAGGCATTGGTGCCCTCCTTGGTCCACTGGTCGGGGAACATGATGTCAAGCTGGTTCATCATGGCGACGGCGGCCATGATGAACTGGGAGACCTCGGCGGTGACCTGGTCGTCCGTTGCACCCACGACCCAGTTGAAAGTGTGCTGCAGGTGCAGGGCGATCGCCCCGGTCTCGGTCGTGCCGGAGGTGAGCTTCGGCAGGTAGGTGGAGGCGTTGAATCGGCGCACCGCGGAGGCGATCTGATCGGCGTGCGAAGGATCGAAGAAGCGCGGGTAGTCGGCGACGCCCTGGGCGGGGTGGCCCTCGGGGACAGCGATGCGGACGGTGCGGTTCGGCAGGATGGCCGCGACCTGGCCGGTGTTGGACACGAAGGGGATAAGCCCCACGGCCTCGACCGCTTGGGTGATCCGGTCGAGGGTGACCGGGAGAGTGTCAGTTGTGCTCATGGTCTTAAGCCTAGCCGTTGTTGGGTGGTATCTGCGGGAGGCACCCGTACACTGGTGGCCATGGAGACATCGGTGAGGCGCGCGTCGGACGTCGTGTGCGCGGTTGTGGGGCCCACGGCCTCGGGCAAGTCGGATCTGGCCCTGGAGCTGGCCTGCGTGCTTCCGGGTGCGCTGGGTGCGAGCGGTGCGGGTGAGATCGTCTCCGCGGACGCCCTGCAGCTCTACCGAGGCATGGACGTGGGGACGGCTAAGACTCCGGTGGAGGAGCGCCGTGGGATCGCCCATCACCAGATCGATGTGCTTGAGGTTCGCGACGAGGCCTCGGTGGCTGCCTACCAGAAGCACGCGCGAGCCGACGTGACGGGTATCCACGAGCGCGAAGGTGTTGCGGTGGTCGCGGGAGGCTCAGGCCTGTACCAGCGTGCCCTCCTGGACGTCATCGAGTTCCCGGGTACGGACCCGGTTGTGCGCGCCCGACTCGAAGAGGAAGCCGAGGGGCCGATGGGTTCGCGAGGCCTGCACGATCGTCTCACCCAGCTCGACCCGGTCTCGGCCGAGCGTATCGACCCGCACAACGCTCGCCGGATCATCCGCGCCCTCGAGGTCATCGAGCTGACAGGGCGCCCCTATTCGGCGTCCATGCCTCGCCACGAGTTCGTGGCGCCCTCGCTCATGGTGGCACTGCGTCGACCGATGGAGGAGCTGGATGAGCGCATCGCGGTGCGTACCCGCGCCATGATGGACGGCGGACTCATCGAGGAAGTGCGTGCCCTCATCGATGTGGGCCTGCGAGAGGCGAAGACCGCGTCCCGTGCCACGGGATACGCCCAGGCGCTCGCGGTCATCGACGGACAGATGAGCGAGGACGAGGCCGTGGAATCTATCGCGCTGGCCACGCGTCAGCTGGCCCGCCGCCAGGTCAAGTGGCTGCGACCGGATCCTCGCGTGCACTGGCTGGACGTGGAGAATTTTGACTCGAACGAGGCCGTGGTGCGCCACGTTGTTGAGCTGACGCAGCGGGAGGCCGAGGCCGCCCTGGGACGCTCGTAACACGGGCGGGGGCTGCATGCACTGGAGTCGGGGGCTACGGTGGAGCCATGATGAACACGCAGCTGCCCGCCCACGCCCGCGTCGTCAAGGCCCACGGTGCCGGTAATTCCTTCGTCGTCGCCACGGACCAATACGACGACTACGATCCCAGCGAGGTCGAGGTTGCGACGCTGTGCTCGCCGGCCTTCGGGATCGGTGCGGATGGATTTATCCGGGCCGTTGAACGTGACGGCCTGTGGTTTATGGACTACCGCAACGCGGACGGCTCGAAGGCGGAGATGTGCGGCAACGGCGTGCGTGTCTTCGTTGATCACCTGCGTCGTGAGGGCCTCGTGGATCTGCCGGTTGGACAGACGCTGGATGTGGCCACGCGCGGCGGCATCAAGCGCGTGACCCCCGAATCCGAGGACGAAGGGCAGGGGGCGAGCTACCGCGTCGACATGGGTCCGGCGGCGTCTCCGGCGCGCGAGACGATCGACGTGCGAGTTCCCGGTATTGACGCGGTCCTGGGCGGTATCTGGGTGGACATGCCCAATCCGCACACGGTCGTCGAACTTGCCGACGAGGAAACCCTGCGCGAGGTTTTCCTGCCCACCGTTGATGTCTCCCAGATCCCGCAGGCACAGCGTCCCTCTTACGATCCGACGCCCCAGGCGGGGACCAACCTCGAGCTGGTCGTCGACCTGACCGAACCCGGTGCGGAGAGCGGGCACATCGCGATGCGCGTGCTCGAACGAGGCGTGGGGGAGACCCAGGCGTGCGGCACCGGGTGCTGCGCAGCGGCCCTGGCCACCGCCCTGCGACGCGGCCCCGAAGCCCCCACCCAGTGGGTCGTGGACATTCCGGGTGGAACGGTCATCGTTGGCCTCGACGGCGTCATCGACTGGGAGGGGGAGAGTCCCCGCATCACGGACGCGTCGGTGTTCCTCACCGGACCCGCGACCCGAGTCGCGGAGATCCGCCTGCCCTGAGACCGGCCCCCAGAAAACGGCACCGGACAGCTCGACGAGGCCCCGGCCTCGTCGATGACGAAGAACGCGTCAGGCGGGGCGGACCTCGATGATGCGGAAGCCCTTCTTGGATGCGTACTTCGAGGCCTGGAAGCCCTGGCCGTTCAGCCACGTGATCAGCGAATCCGCGCCCAGGTTGCGCTGGACGACGAGGTAGGCGACGCCGGTGGGGGCAAGCCTACCCAGCCATGCCAGCAGCATCTCGTGCATCGCGTCCTTGCCGATGCGCACGGGCGGGTTCGACCAGATGACGTCGAACCGGGTGTCCGACTCCTGCGAGGTGGCCAGCGCCTCCTCCGCCTTGAGTGCGCGCACGCCGTTCGCCCCGTTGGACTGGGCGTTGCGCTGCGTCAGATCCACCGCGCGAGAGTTCACGTCCACCGCCCACACGGCAGCGTTCGGGGACTCCAACGACATGATCGTCGCGATCGGACCCCACCCGCAGCCCAGGTCCAGGAATGTCCCGTCCTTAGGCAGGTCCGGGGCGATCTCCAGGAGCTGACGCGTGCCCAGATCAAGCTTAGAGCCCGAAAACACGCGCGATGATACGCGCATCGACAGGTCGAAGCCGCGCGCGCTCACCTCGATCGTGCGGATTTCCTCCGCGCTCGCCGGGGAAGAGTCGGTGAAATACTGTTCGTCCACGGAAGAAAGCCTATCGCGCCCGCGCGCGCAGGCGCAGATGGGGGCGGCGCGTGCGACACTAGAAGCCCCCACGAAAAGGACGGTTATGGACACGACCCACACAGGTGCGGACTCCTCGAAAGAGGAGCGCGACCAGCGCGTCAACGACGTTGTCGCGCGTATCCTCGCGCGCTCGGGAACGGCGCTCGCATCGACGACGGGTCAGGACACCTCCCAGGACGCTGGTGCCCTCGAGCGCGAGGCCCGCGCGGGCACGCGCCGCGTCGACACGGGCGCCTCGGATCGCGAGGACATCTCTGAGGTCGAATACCGCCAGGTGCGACTCGAAAAGGTCGTGCTCGTGGGCCTGCGCACCACGCAGAGTGAGGAAGAGGCGGAGAACTCGCTGCGTGAGCTGGCCGCGCTCGCGGAGACCGCCGGTTCGCGCGTGCTCGACGGCATCATCCAGCGCCGCATGAAGCCCGACCCCGCGACCTACCTGGGGTCTGGCAAGGCCCGCGAGCTGGCCGACATTGTGCGCAGCGTCGAGGCCGACACCGTCATCGTTGACGAGGAGCTGGCCCCCTCCCAGCGTCGTGGGCTGGAGGACGTTGTTGACGCCAAGGTCGTCGACCGCACGGCCCTCATCCTCGACATTTTCGCCCAGCATGCCAAGTCCCGTGAGGGCAAGGCGCAGGTGGAGCTCGCGCAGCTTGAGTACCTGCTGCCGCGTCTGCGCGGCTGGGGTGAGTCGATGTCCCGTCAGGCCGGCGGCCGCGTCGCGGGCGGTGCGGGTATCGGTTCGCGCGGCCCCGGTGAGACCAAGATCGAGCTGGACCGTCGACGCATCCGCACGCGCATGGCGAAGCTGCGCGCGGACATCGCGCGCATGGAACCCGCCCGTCGAACCCAGCGCAATTCGCGCCGCCGCGGGGCAGTGCCCTCGGTGGCCATCGCCGGGTACACGAACGCGGGCAAGTCGACGCTGCTCAATCGCTTGACGGACGCGGGCGTCCTCGTCCAGGACGCGCTGTTTGCGACGCTGGACCCGACGGTGCGCCGTGCGCGCGCCGCAGACGGTCGCGAGTACACCCTCACCGACACGGTCGGCTTCGTGCGCAACCTGCCCACCCAGCTGGTCGAGGCCTTCCGCTCGACCCTGGAGGAGGTCGGCCAGGCCGACATCATCTTGCACGTCGTGGACGCCGCACACCCCGATCCTGTCTCTCAGGTGGAGGCCGTGCGCTCGGTCATCGACACGATTGAGGGAGCCTCGGACATTCCGGAGCTGATCGCTCTGAACAAGGCCGACCTGGCTTCGCCTGAGCAGATTGCCCTGCTGCGCACCGTCTTCCCGAACGCTGTTCCGCTGAGCGCCCACACGGGCTGGGGCGTGGAGGCTCTGCGCGCCGCCCTCGAAGACATGCTGCCCCGGCCTCGCGTGGCCGTCGATGCGATCCTGCCGTACTCGGCCGGCTCCCTCGTGCACCGCATCCACGAGGAGGGCGACGTCGAGCGCGAGGAGTACGTCGAGACGGGCACGCGTATCGTTGCGCGCGTCGACGAGGCCCTGGCCGCCGTCATCGCCCGCGAGGCGGTGGGCGGCACTGTGGGTGACGCGGCGGTGAGCGGGGAGTGAGCGCGGACCTGGTCGAGGCCTCGGGTCGCGTTCTCGACGCGGTCGTCGCCCAGATGGGCGGGTCCCCGCGCGAGGGGCAGGCCTCGATGGTCGCCGAAGGCGCCGCTGCCTTGGAGGACCGCCAGCATCTTCTCGTGCAGGCGGGCACGGGCACGGGCAAGTCCGTGGGCTACCTCGTACCGCTGCTGACGCACTGTGCGACGAACGGCGTGCGCGGGGTAGTCTCGACGGCGACGCTCGCGCTGCAGCGCCAGATCCTCGTCAAGGACGCGCCTGTGGTCGTCGACGCGGTCGCCTCACAGACGGGCGCGCGCCTGAAGGTCGCGGTGCTCAAAGGCTGGTCGAACTACGCGTGCCTGCACAAGCTGGACGGCGGGTACCCCACCGAGGGCACCCTGTTTGAGGACCGGGACATGAGCGTCGGCCCGACGGGCGAGCTCGGCAAGGAGATCCTGCGCATCCGCGAGTGGATCAGCGAGACCACGACGGGGGATCGCGACGATCTGGTTCCGGGCGTCTCGGATCGCGCCTGGCACCACGCCTCGGTCGCTAAACCCGAGTGCCTGGGCAAGCACTGCCCGCTCATCGACGAGTGCTTCGCGCAGGCGGCCCGCCTGGAGGCCGCGGAGGCGGACGTTGTCGTCATGAACCACTCCCTCTTCGGTATCAACGCGTGCGGCGAGGGCGAGCTTTTCGGTGAGTACGACGCCGTCGTCATCGACGAAGCCCACGAACTGGCCGACCGCGTGCGCTCCCAGGCGGCCGCCGACCTGACGGTTGCCCGCGTGAGCCGCGTCGCCCGCTCCCTGCGCTCGAATCTCTCGATCGATTCCACCGACCTGGACGAGGCCGGGGCCGGGCTGGGCGCGGCCATGGCTCCCCTGGAGGCGGGGCTCCTCGAGTACCGGCCGAGCGCTCTCGTCGACGCGATGATCGTGCTGGACGGCGCGGCGCGTCGTGCCAGCCACGAGGTGTCCGAGGCCCAGGGAGAACCCGCCGCCAAGCTCCTGGCTCGCGCGGCCATCGACGAGCTGATCGGCGCTCTCGACGCGTGGGGGCGAGACCCCGACCAGTCGATCGCCTACATCACGAAGGACGAATCGGACAACGCGCGCTTGACCGTCGGGCCTCTTGACGTGTCGGCTGCGATCGGTGGAACCGGCATTGGTGAGCGACCCGCGATCCTCACGTCTGCGACCCTCGCGCTCGGCGGAAACTTCGACTTCATGGCCGCACAGGCAGGTATGGCCGTCTCCGGCGTACCCTGGCACGGTATCGACGTCGGATCGCCCTTCGACCACGGTCGCCAGGGCATCCGCTACGTGGCGACCCACCTGCCCCTGCCGGGGAGAGACGGCCCCTCCGAGGAGCTGCTGGACGAGCTCGTGGAGCTGGCGCAGGCCTCGGGAGGCGGGATGCTCGCCCTCTTCGCGTCGCGACGCGGGGCGATGGCGGGAGCGCAGGCCCTGCGCGAGCGCACGGACCTGACCGTCTACCTGCAGGGCGAAGAGACCCTGGCGCAGCTGATCCAGCGATTCCGCCAGGAGCGCGACTCGTGCCTGGTGGGCACGATGTCCCTGTGGCAGGGCGTCGACGTCGTGGGGGACGCCTGCCGCCTCGTCGTCATTGACAAGATCCCGTTCCCGCGCCCGGATGATCCCGTCTCGCGCGCCCGCTCGATGGACGTCGAGCGCAGGGGAGGGAACGGCTTCGTGTCGGTATCCCTCACGCACGCGGCGCTCATGATGGCCCAGGGCGTGGGGCGCCTCCTGCGCTCGACCGACGACCGGGGCGTCGTGGCCATCCTCGATCCGCGCGTGGTGACCAAGCGCTACGGCGGTTTCATCATGCGCTCCCTACCGGCCATGTGGCCGACGACAGATCCTCAGGTTGTTCGCGGTGCGCTGCGGCGCCTCGCGAAGGGGGCTGAGCAATAGGGGCGGTTGCTCCCTGAGGGCGTAAAACGTCGTGCAGATAACGGGCGCTTACGGGCCCCTATCTGAGACAATGGGGGTGCCCGCAGACTCTAGGAGACACTCGTGGAAAATAAAGCCCAGACCCTGTACCCGTCAAAGTCCTCCGGACGTCCCTCCAAGATCGCCATCATCGGTGCCGGTGCCGTCGGTACGGCCGTCGCGTACGCCTGCGCGATGCGCGGCGACGCCCGTTCGATCGTTCTTCAGGACATCAACAAGGCAAAGGTGGAGGCCGAGGCCCTCGACATGGCCCACGGCATCCAGTTCACGCCCGCCGGCTCGATCGAAGGCTCGGACGACGTTGAGATCGTTCGTGGTGCTGACCTGATTATCGTGACGGCTGGTGCGAAGCAGCAGCCCGGGCAGTCCCGCCTGGAGCTGGCCGGTTCGACCGTGAACCTGATGAAGAAAATCGTCCCGAACCTGCAGAATGTGGCTCCGGATGCCCGCTTCATGTTCGTCACGAACCCCGTCGACGTCGTCACCTACGTGGCTCTGAAGCTCACGGGCCTGCCCCGCAACCAGGTCTTCGGCTCGGGCACGGTGCTCGACACGTCTCGCCTGCGTTACCTCGTGTCGCGTGAGACGGGCGTGGCCACTCAGAATATCCACGCGTACGTGGCGGGTGAGCACGGCGATTCCGAGGTCGCCCTGTGGTCCAGCGCTGAGATCGGCAACGTCCCGCTGTCGCAATGGGGCCCGACCCTGTCCGGCGGTGTCTTCGACTCGGCTCTGCGCAACTCGATCGCGCAGGAGGTCGTCCAGAGCGCCTACAAGATCATCGAGGGCAAGGGCGCGACCAACTACGCGATCGGCCTGTCCGCCGCGAATATCGCGGGTGCTGTCCTGCGTGACGAGCAGCGAGTCCTGACCATCTCGACCCTGCTCGAGGACTGGGAAGGCATCTCGGACGTCGTCATGGCTGCCCCGACCATCGTGGGCCGCGACGGCGCCGGACGAGTCCTTAACCCGCCGCTCACGCTCAACGAGCGCGACGGCCTGACCGCATCGGCCCAGCGCCTACGTCCGGTTGCCCGCGACCGGGGCTTCGGAGCCCCCTTCCCATACGCGTGGGGCGCCACCCCGGGGGGGGCGCCACTCGCTTATGTGGTGCGTCAGAGTGAACGAATGACGGTGACGACCTTGCCGAGGATGGTGGCGTCGTCGCCCGGGATGGGGGAGTAGTCCGCGTTGTGGGGCAGGAGCCAGACGTGACCGCCCGTGACGGATAGTTCCTTCACCGTCGCCTCGCCGTCGATCATGGCGGCAACAAATTCTCCGTTGCGGGCCTCGTTCTGCGAGCGGATGACAACGTAGTCCCCGTCGAAGATGCCCGCATCGACCATCGACTCGCCGCTCACCTCGAGCATGAACAGATCGCCGTGTCCGGTCATGGACGTGGGAAGGCGGAAAACATCCTCCACGTGCTGCTCGGCCGTGATGGGGGCACCGGCAGCGATACGTCCGACGAGCGGAATCGCCGTGCCCTCCTCCTCGACGTGGGAGACGGGGACCTCGATACGAACAACCTTCTCAGAAGGCTGCGATGAAGGGGTGATACCGAGCTCGGCGCGCGCCCGATCGGTGAGGTCGAGAGCGCGAGGCAGGCCGGGCTCGCGGACCAGGTATCCGTCGGCCTCAAGTGCGTCAAGGTGATGCTTCACCGTTGAGGGTGACGCCAAACCGACTGCAGATGCGATCTCGCGCACAGATGGAGGGAAGCCGCTGGAAGCCAGCTTTTCGTTGATAACTCGCAAGATCGCGCGGTGTCGATCGCTGATCGAACGCTCGGTCATGGCTCTCCTTCGCATCGGGGTGGACGCAAATGTGCATGGGTGGGCGTCCACTAGATACGTCAAGGATAAGCCGATTTCGCGCAAAATGAAACATATGTTCGAGTGGGTCTCGACATTGGCCATGGAGCGTGCTATCGTACAAGTGTTCGACGAACAGATGTTCGATGAAAGTGTTCTGGAGGTTCTCATGAGTGTCCCCTTCGCGACGAAGACTGCCGTCTCCTTCCCCGCGCGCCGCTCTCCGCTTCGTGCAGTGGAGGATGCGCCGCTGGCGACCGTTCGTGACATCTCCACCGCTCCGTCCGCGCGTCGTCGGGTCGAGGCACAGCGGGTTGATGACCCCTCCTACCTGCGGGCTCCCGCAGCTCCGCGTCGTCGCGCCCGTTCCTCTCGTCGCGGCATTATCGCCGGCGCGCTTGCGACGGTTGTTCTCTCCGTGGGGGCCGGCGCCCTTGGTCTTGCCATCCAGCCCGCAGCCTACGATGGCCCGACGGTGACGAAGGCAGTCGTCAGCGGTGACTCCGTGTGGTCGCTGGCTCAGAATGTCAAGACGGATCGTCCGCTCGAGCAGGTTGTCGCTGACATTGAGCGCATGAATGACGTGCAAGGGGCCCTGCAGCCAGGGCAGCGGGTCCTTGTGCCTGTCCGCTAACGGTGACGCGTGGGACTCCTGTGACAGACGGGGGTCTGAGCGTGTACCGTTGAGGGGTGCACTGCCCTTTCTGTCATAACCCGGATTCGCGCGTCGTCGATACGCGCATCGCGGACGACGGCGCCTCGATCCGGCGTCGGCGTGAGTGCACGCACTGCAAGAAGCGCTTTACGACCCTCGAAACGTCCTCGTTCCAGGTCGTCAAGCGCTCCGGCGTCGTCGAGTCTTTCTCCCGCAATAAGGTTGTGTCGGGTGTCAAGAAGGCCTGTCAGGGGCGGCCGGTCTCGGATGATCAGCTCGCGATTCTCGCTCAGCAGGTCGAGGAGCAGTTGCGCTCAACCGGTGTCTCCAACGTGTCGACGAACGAAGTTGGTAAAGCCATCCTCCCGTTCCTGCGCGACCTCGACGTGATCGCCTACCTGCGCTTCGCCTCGGTCTACCGTCAGTTCGACACCCTCGATGATTTCGAACAGGCCATTCAGGCGTTGCGTGAGCGTGCGCAGGGCGGTGACGCGGCGCCCGAGACCGGTGCCCACGCGCACGTCGAACCCGCGGCGCCCGCGCCCGCGAAGAAGCCTCGCAAGGCGCGTTCTTCGCGCAAGCGCTCCGTCTCTAACGCCCCGACGCTGCTGGGAGACGACTAATCAACGTGCGCGAATGATGCCCGGTCCCGTGAAGGGGCCGGGCATCATCGCTGTGATGGTGGTGGGACGACTACTCCTCGTCCGTCTCCTCGTGGTGCTGTTCCGGTGCGTCAGATGCATCGGTGGGCGTGGAAGGCTGCTCGGAGGAGGACGCGCGAACCCCTGCGACGGCCTCGGCGACCGTCTCACGCGCACCAGCCATCGCCTCGGCGACAGAATCGCGTGCTCCGGCCATCGCCTCGGAGGCGCTTTCTCGGGCGCCCGCCACTCGCTCTGACATGGACTCGAGTGCCTCGGCCATGGCCTCCGAGACGGCGCCGCGCGCACCCGCGACGGCCTCGCGCGCGCCGGCAACCGCGTCGGTTGCGGCGGCCTGGGCACCCATGATCTGCTCGCGGACCTTCTTACGCATGACCTTGCCCAGCTGAGAGCGAGGCAGCTCCGTCATGACGACGATCTGACGGGGGAGCGCGTAGTGGGCCAGGGACTTCTCCGCCCACTTGCGCAGCTCTGCGAGCGTGACGGAGGCGCCGGCTTCGAGGACGACGGCGGCGACGACGTCCTCGCCGGACTCGCCGGCCGGCACGCCGACTGCTGCGACATCGAGAACACCCGGCATCGAACGTACGGCGTTTTCCACCTGCGTGGGGTAGACGTTGAAGCCGGAGGCATTGATCATCTCCTTGCGCCGGTCCGCCATGTAGACGAAGCCGTCGCGTACCTGAACGAGGTCGCCCGTACGCAGCCATCCATCCTCGGTGAACACTTCGGCGGTCTCGTCGTCCTGGTTCCAATAGCCGGAGAACACCTGCGGGCCGCGGGCAATGAGCTCGCCGACCTCGCCGTCGGCCACCTCGCGGGAGGGGTTTTCCGGATCGACGATGCGCACCTGGGTGGAGGGGAAGGGGATGCCGAGCGCCCCGCGTGCTCGCGAGGAGGCGAGGGGTGATCCCAGGAGGATTGGGGAGGCCTCCGTCATGCCGTAGCCTTCGATCATGAGGCCGCCGGTGGCCTGCTCCCACTGTTCGGCCAGCGGCGCCGAGAGAGGCATTGCGCCCGAGAGTGAGAAGTGGATCGAGGACAGGTCCGCGTTCGTGCCCTCCGCCGCCGCGAGCAGGCGCTCGTACATGGGCGGAACGCCCAGGAAGAACGTGCACGGCAGCCGGCGCTGAGCGGCCAGTACCAGCGCGGTGTCGAACTTGGGGAACATAGCGATCGTCGCCCCCAGGCGCAAGCCCGCCAGGAAGCCAATGGTGAACCCGAAGGCGTGGAAGAGGGGCAGGATACAGTAGAAGACCTCGGCGCCCTCGTGGAGGACGGGGACCCACGCGATTGATTCCTCGACGTTCGCCATGAGGTTGGCGTGCGTGAGAGCGGCGGCCTTCGGCACACCGGTTGTGCCACCCGTATGAATGAGGAGAGCGACGTCCTCCATGGCTGACGGGCACTCGCTGTGCCACGGGGTCGCGGTGCGCATGGCGCGTGTCCAGGAGCGAGCCCAGCTCGGGCGCGGGCTGGAGAGCTGTTCGCGCTTCTCGCGGGCCGCCTTGACGGGAAGCTTGAGCGCCATGCGCGAGGCCGCGGGCAGAGCCGTCGTTAGGTCCATGCAGAAGGTGGTGTGGCCGCGCCCGAGGAAGGTCAGTTTCTCCAGGGACTTCGACCATGCGATGGTGACGCGAGCGCCGTGGCGCTCGTACTCGCCCTCCAGCTCGCCCGCGGGGGCGAGCGGATTGTGTTCGACGACAACGGCGCCGAGCAGCATCGTGCCCAGGACGGCGACGGCGTGCTGCGGGCAGTTCGGCATCACGAGGGCGACGCGGTCGCCGGGGCGTACGCCCGCCTGATAGAGGGCGCCCGCGGCCTGACGGATCTCCTGAGCAAGTTCCTCGTACGTGAGCTGGCGCGCGAAAAAGTCGATCGCGGCGCGCCTCGGGTAGCGGGAGGCGACTTCCAGGACCATGTCCGGGATCGGACGGTCGGGAATCGCGATGTTGTAGGCGACTCCCGGTGCGTATAGCTCGCGCAGCTTCGTCGTGAGATCCATCTGTCCTCCTGTGGAAACGATTCCCCTACGATACCGTAAGTTGTGCCTCGTTTGACCAGCTGGGAACGCGATGAATGCGACAGTTTTACAGCGGCGTGGCGATCAGTCGGACAGTTTCGGGCAGGTGACTCAGTTCCTCGAGCGCCTCGCGTCCCAGGCCCGCCGAAATGTCGGTGAGCACGTAGCCGACCTCGTCGACGGTGGCCAGGATCTGGGCGTCGACGTTTGCTTCGGAGGAGGCAAAGATCTGGTTGACGCGCGCCATGACGCCGGGCACGTTGCGGTGGATGAGGCGCACGCGGTAGCGCGAGCGCTTGCCGATGTTCATCGTCAGGTTCGGCAGGTTTACGCTCATGTCGGTCGAGCCGCTGGCCTGGTATTCACCGATCTTGGCGGCCACGAAGCGACCGATGTCGTATTGCGCCTCCTCTGTCGACCCGCCGATGTGGGGCGTGAGGATGACGTTGTCGAGGGTCGCCAGGGGCGAGTCGAAGGGGTCGCCGTTGGCGCGCGGCTCCTCGGGGAACACGTCGATGGCCGCGCCACCCAGGTGGCCCGAGACGAGCGCCGCGTGCAGCGCATCGACGTCGACGACGTGTCCGCGCGACAGGTTGATGAACAGGGCGCCGGGCTTCATGAGCTCGAACTCGACTCGTCCGATGAGGTTCGTGTTGGATTCCTGGCCGTCCACGTGCACGGAGATGATGTCGGCTTCGCGTAGAACGGCCTCCATGGTCGGCATCTGCGTCGCGTTGCCCAGGGCAAGGCGCTCGGCTGCGTCGTAGAAGATGACGTTGAGACCCATGGCCTCGGCGAGGACGGAGAGCTGGGTGCCGATGTTGCCGTAGCCGATGATGCCCAGGGTGTGCCCGCGCACCTCGTGGGCACCGTCTGCGCTCTTGTCCCACACGCCGCGGTGCAGACGCGAATTCTTGACGGTGACGCGGCGCGAGAGGTCGATGATCTCGCCGATCGCGAGCTCAACGACGGAGCGCGTGTTGGAGTACGGAGCGTTGAACACGGCGACGCCCATCTCTGTGGCGGTCGCCAGGTCGATCTGGTTCGTGCCGATGCAGAAGGCTCCGATGGCCTTGAGTTCGGGGCGCGCACGAAGCACTCGCTCGGTGACCTCGGTCTTGGACCGCAGGCCCAGGTAGTCCACGCCTTCGAGCGCGTCGATCAGGTCGTCCTCGGACAGGGCGCCCGTCACGCGGGTCACCTCGATGCTGAACTTGGCGAAAATATCGTCGGCGATGTCGTGCGGGTTTTCCAGGAGCAGTGCGCGTGTCATGCCCCCATCATGGCAGACGGGAGCCGAAAGGGACGCGCGGTGTCAGCGTGTGGTCGCTCCTACCACTCTTCCATGCCGGCGGGCAGGGGAGCGCAGTGGACGACGTGCACGTCGTGGGTGGCGCGGGTGAGGGCGACGAAAAGGTCGCCGACGCCGTCGCTGAGGATCTCCGCGGGTTCGACGAGGATGACGGAGTCGAACTCGAGGCCCTTGGAGGCAACGGCCGACAGGAGGCTGACGCGCTCGGAGAGGGCTGTCTCGCCGTCCACGTCGGCTCCCCACGCGCGGGCGCGTTCGTTGCCGACAATGAGGGCGATGCGGCCGCGGGAGGTGCCCGACTCGCGATCGAGGCGTTCCTCGGCCTCGTGCTGGGCCTGGGCGACGGCGCGACACAGGGGGCTGTTGTCCTTCGACGAGGCCGGGGCGTCCTCGGGCGCATCCACGTGGGTGACGCGGTAGCAATCCTCGACGTCGCGCACGGCAGTCATCGGGTAGAGGACGGGGACGCCGGCGCGCGCAACGACACCTTCTGCAAGGGTCGTGAGGGTCGCGGGCGTGCGGTACGAGACCGTCAGAGCGTACTCGGCCGCCAGGGCGCGGGCCGCAGGGCCGAGAGCTTTCTCCCACGTGGGCGGGCGCTTGGAGCCGCGACGCTGGTCGAGGTCGCCCACGACTGTGAATGAACGGGAGGGGCAGCGGCGCAGCAGGGCGCGCCAAGCCATGGGAGAGAGTTCCTGCGCCTCGTCGACCACGATGTGGCCGTACGCCCACGTGCGGTCCTTGGCGGCGCGCTCGGACAGCGGCGTCCAGGTGTCCTGCCCGGCCACTTGCTCGGCGAGCATCTGGGCGGTCACGATGCCGCCGCCCAGGTTTTGGGCCTCGATTGCCTCGCGGGCACGCTCGATCGCTCCCGCGTCGGCCTCACGCGACGAGGAGGAAGACGACGGCATGGGGCCGAGCAGTTCCTCGCACTCGTCCAGGATCGGCACGTCCGAGACCGTCCACGGCGCCGAGCGGGGGCGCACTAGGGCAGCGAGTTCGTCGGGACGCAGGGGCGAGCCGGCCTTGCGGTTTGCCGCCGCCAGCACCTCGGGGCGAGCATAGAGGCGGCGCAGCAGCGTCTGTGCGCTCGTCGGCATCCACGCCGTGTTGATCGCACGTCGGCAGTCCACGGAATCGCGGATTTCGACGAGCCAGGAGCGCTTGACCTCGGGATCGACGCCGCCCTCGGAGTCGGCGTCCCCGGCCTCGCGCGCCAGTCGCAGGGCCAAAACGTCCATGAGCTCGCGCGCAAACGACTCACGCGCCACGTTATGTGCGCGGCCCGAGCGCTTCGCCCGGCGCCTCGCGCTCTCCACGTCGGCGCGCGTCAGCGTCACCTCGCGATTCCACACGCGCAGCACCTGGTCGCCGTCGGGGAGCTTGGCCAGCGCGCGCACGGCTTCCTTGACGATCTTCGCCCACGCGGGCAGGCCCTTGATCCGCGCCACGGCCTCGTCCTCGCTCACGCGAGCGTTCACGCCGGGCACCAGATCACCCAGCGTCACCGAGACGACACCCGTCTCGCCGAGCGACGGCAGGACCTGTTCGATGTAGCGCAGGAACAGGCGCGAGGGACCGACGAGGAGGACACCCGATCGTTCGAGGCGCTCGCGGTGGGCGTAGAGCAGGTACGCGATGCGGTGGAGGGCGACTGCCGTCTTGCCGGTGCCGGGGCCGCCCTGGACAACTAGGAGACCCTTGTCGGACGCACGAATGATGCGGTCCTGCTCAGACTGGATGGTGGCAACGATGTCGCCCATGCGGCCGTCGCGGGCCTCGCTGAGGGCGTGCATGAGGGCTCCCTCGCCCTGGAGTTCCAGTCCGGACGCTCGGGAGGCGTCCAGCAACTCGTCTTCGAGGCCGGTGACGCGTCGGTCACGGGTGGAGATGTGGCGGCGACGCACGACGCCGTCCGGCTCGGCGGAGGTGGCCTGGTAGAAGGGGCGTGCGGCGGGTGCGCGCCAGTCAACGAGCAGGGGAGTGCCGTCCTCGTGGGACAGGGAGAGACGACCCACGTGGCGGGTTGAGCGATCAGCCATGTCGAGGCGTCCGAACACGAGGCGTTCCTCGACGCCTTCGAGGCGCGCGGCCATTTCGCCGAGGTGGGCCGATAGGGCCTCGCGCTCGGTCCATCCCTGGGCGTTGCCGACGCCGTGGGTCGAGTGGACGCGCCCCTGACGCTGCCGATATGAGGCTCGCAGAGCGTCCAGGCGTTCGTAGGCGCTGTCCACGAAATCCTGTTCGGGCAACGGAAGGTCGGTTGACGACTCGCGGTGCTCGTTCGTGGCCATGGGTCCTCCTCGATTATGGGCCTTCCATTGTTCCTTACTTTCGTCTCGTCTGCTCTTCTATGTGCGGTGTGTGTGCGACTTCGCCGCAAGCTCAAAACCATCTCCCGCGTGACGAGGTGGGCGCCGCCCGGGTACGTTAGACATGAGGCAGAAGAATCAGCATGAGGAGGAGACGTGAGTATCAACGCCACTGACCTGTATGCCGACGGTCCCGCCGCCGGCG
Source organism: Actinomyces sp. (assembly GCA_018375675.1). GTDB lineage: Bacteria > Actinomycetota > Actinomycetes > Actinomycetales > Actinomycetaceae > Pauljensenia. Next base: position 59,541 of record JAHACW010000002.1, read on the forward strand.
CGAAGGCGAAGATTCTCCTCATCCACTTTGATGGGGCGATTGACGCCGGCGCCGCAGGGCGCATGGCGATTGGCCAGCTCCTGCGCTCCCTGCACAACGAGCGGGTCGCGACCTTTGATGCGGACACGCTCATGGACTACCGTTCGCACCGCCCGATCGTGACCGTGGACAACTGGGTGTCCTCCCCGGACATGGTGATGCCGGAGACCGTCCTTGACCTCGTTGAAGACGATATGGGCAACCCGATCCTGGTCCTACATGGCGCGGAGCCGGATGCGCACTGGGAGTCGTTCACGAACGCGATCAGCGAGCTGTGTGAGCGCGCCGGCGTCGAGATCACTTTCTCGCTGCATGGGGTGCCCTCGGGTGTGCCGCACACGCGACCGACGCCCGTGCACGTGCAGGCCACCGACGCGTCGCTGCTTCCCCCGGGGTCTGGCGCGATCTCGAACCACATGCAGTTCCCTTCGCCGCTGTCCACCTTCATGCAGATCCGCATGGGGCAACGAGGCATTGGCGGGCTGGCGTTGCTCGGCGCGGTCCCGTACTACATGGCGGACACCGGCTACCCGGCGGCCTCCTCGGCCCTGCTCACCTCCTTCGCGAAGTTCGCTGACCTGTCTTTGCCCGTCGGTGACCTCGAACAGGGGGCCGCGCAGGACCAGGAGAACATCGCCAAGCTCGTGGAGGGTAACCCCGACATCTCGCACACGGTCTCCAACCTCGAGGAACACTTCGATGCGTGGACCGGAGGGGAGGGCGCGATCCCGCTGCCCGGACTCGGTCAGCGACCGTCGGCAGGCGGCGAGGAGAAGACCCCGAAGGATATCGGTGACGTCATCGAGGCCTACCTGGCGCAGGTCTCGCGCGCCCAGGACGAGGAGATCGAGTCAGTTCAGCGCGCTCCGCGCACCGAAGAAACCGAGGAACCTTCCACGCCCGACACGATCGAGGACGTGCTCGCACGCATCGAGGCGCGTCGCAACGGGCAAGGCCCGGGTCCCTCGGCTCCGCGTCACCGCGCCTGAGCTCTATCCACGCACCCGGGTTCGCCCGTGCGCACGAGTTCAATCGCGCGCAGGAGTGTCAGTCGGCCTGCGGGTAGCCCACCTGCGCGTCCGTCAGCGCCCGCGTGCCCGCGACCCAGCGTGTCAGGTCGGCCGGCCTCGTAATGCGGGCCGGGAGAGCCAGTGTGCGCAGGGCCCGATCGATCTGATCAACGTCCACGACGTCGGCGGCGCTCGCCAGGGCAACGACGTTGCCGCGCCGTCCCCCTCGACCCACCTTCGGGTCCTGGATGGAGGCCACGAAAGGGAACACCTCCTGCAGCGCAGCCACGTCCTGGCGCGCGTTGGCAACGCCTCCGTGCGCGCAATTGACGAGGTACACCCCCGAGGCTGTGAGGGCGCGCCGTGCCCGGTCGGCGCACTCCACCGTGCGCAGATGATCGGGAGTCACGCCCGACGCGAAGGCGTCGCGCACGATGACGTCGAAAGATCCCTCGCGCGCCCCATCGAGGACCGCGCGTCCATCGCCCATGCGGATCTTGACCTGCGGGGCCCCCGGGATGGGGAAATGCTCACGCACCTGCTCGGCCAAAAGACGGTCGACCTCCACGGCGACGTGGCGCGAATTCGGGTGCGACGAGGACCACGCGCAGGCCAGCGCGCAGGCCGCGCCACCCACGTGGAGCGCGCGGAAACGATCCTGGGGACCCCACAGCGAGGACACGACGGCGTCCATATGCTGCATGTACTCGAACTCCAAGTATGTGGGGTCCGACGTGTCGACCGCGGATGATTCCACGTCCCCCAGGAACAGCGTCGCGCGCGGACCGTCCCAGCGGATCCGGGCCGGACCGAAATCCGTATCGAAGGAGATGTCGCGTGACGAAGATGAGCGTGCCATGGTGGACACTGTAACCATGGACGACGCCCACGGGCACAGGAGGTGACATGTCAAACGCTCCCAGGGACGCGCGCGCCAAACGCGACTGGGGATCGGACGATAGTGCCACGCCGATCCTGCACGTCGACATGGACTCCTTCTTCGCGCAGGTCGAAATGCGCGAGGACCCGAGCCTCATCGGCCGCCCCATCATCGTGGGTGGCACGTCCGGGCGCGGAGTCGTCACCTCCGCCACCTACGAGGCCCGATCCCTGGGCGTGCGCGCGGGCATGCCCACCTCGCGTGCCCGCGCCCTGTGCCCGAACGCCGCATTCATCCCCGGCAACCACGGCCTCTATCAACGCTATTCCCGCCAGGTGATGGCGATTCTTTCCACCGTCACCCCCGACCTCGAGCAGGTCTCCATCGACGAGGCCTTCCTTGACGTCTCCGGGGCGCGCCGCAGACTGGGGTCGCCGACCCAGATCGCTCGCCTGATCCGCTCCCGCATCCGCGAGGCCGTGGGATTACCTGCATCCGTCGGGATCGCCGCCACCAAGTCGGTCGCCAAAATCGCCTCCTCGCATGCCAAGCCCGACGGCCTGCTCCTCATCCCGCACGCGGCCACCGTCGACTTCCTCCACGGATTGCCCGTTGGAGCGCTGTGGGGAGTCGGAGGAAAGACCGCGGCGATCCTCGATCGGGAGGGGATCGACACGATCGGGGACCTCGCCAACGCTCCACTCGCGCGCCTCACCAAGCTCCTTGGTGCGGCCTCCGCCCACCACCTGCACGACCTTTCGTGGGGCATTGACCCGCGTCCCGTCGCCCCCACCCGCGCGGAGAAATCGGTCGGTATGGAACGAACCTTCGAGGAGGACGTGCGCTCGCGGGCCGACATTGAAGAATTCATCCTGGCGGCCTCGCACGACTGTGCGCGCAGGCTTCGTGCAGGAGGCGTCGTGGGGTGGACCGTGGGCATCAAGATGCGCGGCACCGATTTTCATACGATCACGCGCAGCGTGAGCCTCGTGGCGCCCACCGACACTGGGCGCGATATTGCGCAGGCGGCACAGGGCCTGTTTGCCCGCGAGGACATGCCGATCGGGGGAGTACGGCTCTTCGGCGTGCGAGTGGAGGGGTTGCAGGCGCGCTCGGGCGGCGTCGCCGTCACACTCGACCGTGATGAGAGGCCTGCCGCCTCCGAACGTGCGATGGATCAGATCCGTGACAAGTTCGGCGCCGGCGCCCTCGCCCCCGCCACGCTCCTGGGTAAGAAGGTGCCGGGCAGGCGCTCCTTCGGTGGGGATAGCAACGAGGCCGGGGCTCCTCCCGCCGATTCCAGCGCTCAGACGCACGGGCAGGGGAGAGGCCCCGGCAAAGAAGAATCCACGCAGGGAACGCTCCTGTAAGGCCAGTTCGTCTCCGGCATGTCACACGCGCTAAGCTGAGGACACTACCGTCCGAAAGGGGCACCCAATGGCTCTCACCGAGTACGAGAAGAAGATCCTCGAGCAGATGGAAGCATCCCTGCGCGAGGAAGACCCGGCGTTGGCCTCCCAGATGTCCGCCCCCGCGGCCGAGGAGGAAACCGAGCCGGCTCGTGGTCCGCGCGCGCCGCGTCGCATTGCACTGGGCCTGACCGGAGCGGTCCTGGGCATGGTTGTCCTGGTCGCCGCCGTGTCCCTGGGCTACTCGATCCTCTCGATCCTCCTGGGGGTCGCCGGTTTCGCCCTGACGGTCGCCGGTATCCTCTACGCCCTGTCGCGACCGGGAACGTCGTCGTCGGAATCGGCCGATGAATCGTCCGAGCATGGCACGGACAAGAGCAGCGGATGGAACTCTTTCATCCAGGATCAGGAGCGCCGCTGGGACGACCGTCGAGGCAACGACTAGGCGTTCCAAACGACTGAAGAAGCGGGGCGAGCCGGATTAGCCGGCTCGCCCCGCTTTACTGTGCTCCCCACTGTGCTCCCCACTGTGCTCCCCACTGTGCTCCCCACTGTGCTCCCCGGGATTCCCCACCTCCCTCCCCGCTGTCTTCCCCGAGAGCGGCGCCGGTGCCCTCCAAACGCTCCCATGCCTCGTGAAAACGCTGTAATAACAACGAATGATGGCTGATTGGTCGTGTGTTATCGACTCTGACAGTCATCGTTTGCTACGGCGCGACTCACCGAGTGTGTGCAAGATTTCCCCACTTTTCTCCACCTGATTTTTTCATTGGAATTCCGCCATTATTGCTCGCTGTATCTCGCGCCACGCCGTAAGTTCCCGCGTAAATATGGGGTTTGGTGGGTTAAAGTGGGGGAAAGTTCCGAACAGGGGAGGGCGGTGACATGTTCCTCGGTACGTACGAGCCCAAGCTCGACGACAAGGGTCGCATGTTCCTGCCCGCGCGCTTTCGCGAGGACATGGAGGGTGGCATCGTCCTCACTCGCGGACAAGAGCACTGCATTTACGCATTCCCTGCGTCGGAGTTCGAGAACATGACCGCGGAACTGCGCCGCGCGCCCCTGTCGTCCAAGCAGGCGCGTGACTGGATCCGCGTGATGCTCTCGGGTGCCTATAAGGAGGTCCCGGACAAGCAGGGGCGCATTAGCGTCCCCGCAGACCTGCGCGCATACGCCGGTCTGGGTCGTGAGCTCGCCGTCATTGGTGCGGGCTCGCGAGCTGAAATCTGGGATGCCTCGGCCTGGCGCGAATACCTCGCGGTCCAGGAGGAGGTCTTCTCCAATACAGCAGAAGAGATTATTCCCGGGATGTTCTGACCCGTACATCCAGGTCTCCGCCCGCTGTTCCGACATCACTTCCCCGGTGGCGGAGCACGGTGGGGGACCTGGGTGGACGGATCGAGGTGACAGACGTAAAGGAGGCGCGACATGCGCGATGCATCGGAGTCGGTGCGCGATTCGTCGCGCCCCGCGAGCGAGCGTCACGTCCCCGTGCTGCTGCGCGAGTGCCTCGACATGCTCGCCCCCGCGATCGAGCGCCCCGGTGCCGTCCTCGTGGATGGAACACTGGGTATGGGTGGGCACACGGAGGGAGCTCTCGAGCGTTTCGAGGGGCTCACCGTCATCGGCATCGACCGCGACCCTCAGGCCATCGAGTTGGCCTCGGCACGCCTCGAGCGCTTCGGGACGCGTTTCCGCGCGGTCCACACCACCTACGACAACATCGATACGGCCGTTGAGGAGCAGCTCGGTGCGGGTGCTCGCGTGGACGGCGTCCTCATGGACCTGGGAGTGTCGTCCCTCCAGCTCGACGAGGCCGACCGTGGCTTCGCCTACTCGAAGGACGCTCCGCTCGACATGCGAATGGACGCGACGAGTGGGCAGAGCGCCGCGGACCTGCTGGCCACCGCCTCGGAAGGTGAACTGATTCGCATCCTGCGCACCTACGGCGAAGAGAAGTTCGCGCCCCGGATCGCCAGGCTCATCATCCGCCGCCGAGACGACGCGCCCATCACTCGCACGGGCGAGCTCGTGGACATCATTCGCGAGGCAATCCCGGCGCCTGCGAGGCGCACGGGTGGCAATCCGGCGAAACGCACGTTCCAGGCGCTGCGCGTCGCGGTCAACGACGAATTAACAATCTTGGAGAGGGCGCTCCCTCGAGCGCTGTCAAGTCTGAGGGTCGGTGGGCGCCTCGTCGTGGAGTCCTACCAAAGCCTCGAAGACCGAATAGTCAAAGATGTGCTGCGCCGCGGCTCCACGTCCGCAGCACCTCCCGGACTGCCGATCATCCCCGATGAGATGGCTCCCAGCCTGCGCCTGCTGACGAAGGGCGCAAACAAGGCCGACCAGGCCGAACAAGACCACAATCCCCGATCCGCTTCCGTGCGACTGCGCGGTGCGGAACTCATCCGTGAATGGAAGGACCTCGCATGAGTGCAGCAACCGCGAAGGCACGTCCCGCAGCGCGCCCCGAGCTGCGCCGCGACGAGGTCCACGAGCTTCGTCTCGTCCAGGGCACTCGTCCGCGCCGTTCCCTGATGGCCGTCGTGGCCCTCCTCGTGGCCGTCGCTCTGGCATCCGTGGTGACCTCGATGGTGCTCAACACCCGCATGGCGCAGACCTCCTTTGAGATCCGCGAGCAGCAGCTCGTGCTCAACGAACTGGAGGCGCAGTCATGGACCATGCGCGCTGAGCTGGATCGTAAGGCCTCGCCGACGGAACTGGAGAAGGCGGCCAAGGCGAACGGCATGGTGCCCGCCGGCAAGTCGGGTTTCATTACGCTTGAGACCGGCACTGTCGAGGCTGGAACCCCCGCGAAGTAACTCGGAGGCGAGTGCCTATGGATACCGTCATCACGCGTTCGCGCTGGGTCTTGGGATTCTTTATCTTTGCCCTGAGCATCTGCGCCGTGCGGCTCGTGCAGCTGCAGATCGTCGAGGGCCCATCCCTGGCTGCCCAGGGGCAGCGTGTGCGTACCTCCTCGACGGAAGTCGCGGCCGCGCGCGGTACGATCACCGACGCAACCGGGGTGGTGCTGGCGAACTCGATCCAGACCTACGACATCGCCGTCAACCAGGTGAATATCCGCGCCTATGTGCACCGCGACGATGACGGCAACGAGGTTGGGCGAGGCCCTGCTGAGGCCGCTCGTCAGCTCGCCCCGCTCCTCGGCATGAACGAGGCTGAGCTGGGTGGCATGATGCTGGGTGACTCGACCTACGAGTACATCAAGCGAAACGTCGATGCGGTGACCTACCGTGAGATCCGTAAACTCGACATCTACGGGATCGAGTGGGAGTCCGTCTTCGAACGCGAATACCCCAACGGCAACGTGGCGGCCCCGGTCATCGGCACGGTGAACGCCGAAGGGCAGGGTTCCTCGGGCATGGAGGCGCAGTTTGATGCCTTTCTGACGGGTACCCCGGGCGCGCAGGCCTTTGAGATCGCTCCTAACGGCGCCGTCATGCCCGGCGGTAAGAAGACGACGGTCGAACCCAAGAACGGTGGCAACGTTGAGCTGACGCTGCACGCTGACCTTCAGCACCAGGTGCAGGATCTTCTGGACGCGCGCGTCGCGAAGCACCAGGCTGACTGGGGCGCGGTTGTTATCGAAGATGTCGCGACGGGACACGTCCTCGTCATGGCGGATTCCAACTCAACGGAGCCCGACAACGCCAAGCCTCAGAAGGTGCACGCCGTGCAGGACACCTTCGAGCCGGGCTCGGTGGGCAAGCTCGTGACCGTGGGAACGGCCCTCAATCAGGGGACGATCACCCCGACGAGTGTCTTCCAGGTTCCCTACGCGCTGGATCTGCCCGATGCCGGTGGCCCGATCACGGACTTCCACGAGCACGATGGTGAGACCTTGACGGCGACGGGTGTGTTGGCGGAGTCTTCGAACACGGGGACGGTGCTCATCGGCCAGACGACGAGCGATGATCAGCGTTACTCCATGATGCGTGGCTTCGGCTTTGGTCAGGAGACCGGTATCGAGCTGCCCGGTGAGTCTGCGGGTCTGCTGCGCAGCGCCGACCAGTGGCAGGGCCGCGATCGCTACGTGACGATGTTCGGTCAGGCCTACGCGATTACGGCGATGCAGGAGGCTTCTGCCCTCGCGACGATCGCAAACGGGGGAGTGCGCATTTCCCCGCACCTCGTGAAGTCGTGGACGAACGCGGATGGAACGGTCGAGGTTCCCGACACCAGCCAGCCCGTGCAGGTCATGGATGCGCAGGCTGCCTCGCAGCTGCTGACCATGATGGAATCCGTCGTTGAGGATGACCTCGGTACCGCTGGCGCCGCGAAGGTCCCGGGCTACCGGGTCGGTGTGAAGACGGGTACCGCAGAGACCGTTATCGACGGCGCTGCGGGCCTTGTGTCGACCACCGCGGGTATTATCCCCGCGGACGCGCCGCGCCTGGCGATCGCCGTGGTTCTCTACAATCCGAAGGTGGCGTCGGTCTCATCTGATTCGTCAGCCCCGCTTTTTGGCGACATTGCGCGAACGGCGGTCGCCAACCTGGGTATCCCCGCGTCTACGGGGTCAGCTAACCTGTATCCGACGACCCCGTGAGTCTGAAGGAGTAAAGCATGCAGGCATCAGCCCAGTGGATTGCTGAGGCAGTGTCGGGTCGCCTCGTGGGGAACGACGTTCCCGTGACGGGGCCCGTGGTGACGGATTCTCGCGAGGCTCAGGCAGGGTCGCTCTACGTTGCGCGCCGCGGTGAGAGCGCCGACGGTCATGCGTTCGTGTCCGGTGCGGTTGCGCGAGGCGCGGTCGCCGTCATCGTTGAGCACGAGGTCGACGAGGCCGTGGCCCAGATCGTCGTCGAGGATTCGACCGAGGCGCTGGGGTCGCTGGCCCGCGCACACGTCGAGAAGCTGCGCAGTGGCGGCGACCTGGATGTCATCGCGATGACCGGCTCCGTGGGTAAGACGACCACGAAGGACCTGCTGCTCCAGATCATGAGCGAGGACGGGCCGACGGTCGCCCCCAAGCTGTCCTTCAATAACGAGGTCGGCCTGCCGCTGACCGTGCTGCTGGCCGAGGAGTCGACGCGTCACCTCGTCCTTGAGATGGGTGCTTCAGGGCCCGGCCACATCACCTACCTGACGGACATTGTCGCTCCCGACGTGGCCATCGAGCTGTGCGTGGGCCACGCCCACGTGGGTGGCTTCGGCGGTTTCGAGGGCGTTGCGGCTGCAAAGGCTGAGCTCATCAAGGGAACCCGCCCGGGCGGTCCGGTCATCCTCAACACGGACGACCCGAACGTCGAGGCCATGGCGCCTTTGGCAACCGGACGCGTGATCCGCTTCTCGGCCTCGGGCAACGAGCGTGCCGACGTCGTTGCGCGCGATGTGCGCCTCGACCGTGCCGACCGAGCATCCTTCACGCTGGTGACCCCCGAAGGGGAAGCCCCCGTCGAGCTGAAGATCGTGGGTCGCCACCACGTTGCGAACGCGCTGGCCGCAGCCGCCGGTGCGCTCACCCTTGGGGTGAGCCTGCAGACCGTGGCTACTGTCCTCTCGCGCGCTCGTGCGCTGAGCCCGCACCGCATGGACGTCCACGAGCTGCGCGTCGACGGGACGGACCTGACGCTGATCGATGACTCGTACAACGCGAACCTGGATTCGATGCGCGCGGGCATCGCTGCCCTCGCTTCGATCGGTCGCGACAGCCAGCGCATCGCCGTTCTCGGTGAGATGCTCGAGCTGGGCGAGGACTCCCAGTCGCTCCACCAGCAGGTGGGCGCGTTGATCGCCGATGCGGGAGTCGACACACTCATTGGTCTCGGCACAGATGCCCACTACTATCTAGAGGGAGCCCCCGATGTGCCTAATCGCGAGGTTGCCGCGGATCCGCAGGATGCCGCGCGGCTCGCCTTGGAACATGCCGAAGACGGCGCAGTCGTCCTCGTTAAGGGTTCTTTCGGTTCGCAATCGTGGCAGGTGGCTGACATCCTGCGGGAGAAGGGAACGACCCGGTGATTGGACTTATTGCCGCGTTTATTATTGCGATGGCCCTGTCCGTGACGGGCACGCCAATCCTCATCCGTTTCCTGGTCATGCACCAGTACGGGCAGTTTATCCGCCAGGACGGGCCGACCCAGCACCTCACCAAGCGTGGCACGCCCACGATGGGTGGCGTCGTCATCATCCTCGCAACGGTCGTCGCGTGGTTGATCGGTTCTCTTGTCGCGGGTGCCGGGCCGTCGTGGTCCGGCTTGCTGCTGATCTTCCTCTTCGTCGGCCTGGGCGTCATTGGCCTCCTCGACGACGGCATCAAGATCATGCGTCAGCGTTCTCTCGGCCTGCACCCCTCCGGCAAGATCATCGGACAGGTCGCCGTGGCCTCGCTCTTTGCCCTGGGCACGCTCATCAAGCCCAACGAGTTCGGTGAGTACCCGGGCACCCTCGCGATTTCTTTCGCGCGTCCCACGGCCTTGACCCTGGGTTTTGCGGGCCTCGGCCTGGGCATCGCCCTGTACCTCATTTGGACCAACCTCATCGTGACGGCCTGGTCGAACGCGACGAACCTGACGGACGGCCTCGACGGCCTGGCTGCGGGCGTCTCGATCTTTGTCTTTGGCGCGTACACGTTCATCACCTACTTCCAGCGCATCCAGGCGTGTACACAGCTCGGTGCGAACCAGGCGAACTGCTACTCGACGCGAGACCCGCTTGACCTGGCGATCTTCTGTGCCGCACTGATCGGCGCCCTTGCGGGCTTCCTGTGGTGGAACGCCTCGCCCGCCCAGATCTTCATGGGTGACACGGGTGCCCTCGCTCTCGGTGGAGCTGTCGCAGGCCTGTCGATCCTCACCCAGACGCAGCTCCTCGCCATCGTCGTCGGTGGCCTCTTCGTCGCTGTCGTCCTGTCCGACGTCATCCAGATCGGTGTCTTTAAGGCCACCGGCAAGCGCGTCTTCCGCATGGCACCGCTGCACCACCACTTCGAGCTGCTCGGGTGGAAGGAAGTGACGATCGTGATCCGCTTCTGGCTGATCGCCGCGATCATTGCGGTGTCCGGCGCGGGCATCTTCTACGCGGAGTGGGTGTCCCTTCGATGAGCCGTTTCGCTGCTGTCGTTGGCTGGGGTAAGTCCGGGCAGGGCGCTGCTGGCGCGCTGCTCGCGCGCGACTGGCAGGTGCGTGCCTTCGACGCGCGCGGGGGACAGTCCCTGTTCTTCGAAGATGTCGCCGGCGTCGATGTTCACGTCGACGATAACCCCGAGACCCTTGCACAAGCGATCGTCGAGGCCAGCCCCGACCTCGTCGTCGTGTCTCCTGGCATTCCCGCACACCACCCGGTCTTCTCGGCCTGCGAGGCCGCCAGCATCGAGGTGTGGGGTGAGGTTGAACTTGCTTGGCGTCTGCAGGAGGAAGGCACGCACGCGCGTCGCCCGTGGCTGGTCGTGACCGGCACGAACGGCAAGACGACGACGGTTGGCATGCTCGGCGAGATCCTGCGCTGCGCGGGTGCCAAGGTCGAGGAGGTCGGCAATATCGGTACGCCGATTACGCGGGCGATTGACTCCGACGCCGAAGTGTTTGCGGTGGAGCTGTCCAGTTTCCAGCTGCACACGGCACGGACGGTCTCGCCCCTGGCGTCGATCTGCCTCAACGTGGATGCTGATCATCTCGACTGGCACGGTAGCGTGGAGGCGTACGCTGCCGATAAGGCGCGCGTCTACGAGAACACGATCCGCGCATGCGTCTACCCCGCGTCCGATCGACGTGTGGAGCAGATGGTGGAGAACGCCGACGTCGTGGAGGGGGCTCGCGCGATCGGGCTGACCCTCGGCTCGCCGAGTGTCTCTCAGTTCGGCATCGTCGAGGGCCTGCTGGTCGACCGCGCATTCGTGGAGGACCGCGCGCGTCACGCTGCCGCCCTCGCGCACATTTCTGACTTGTCGGGGGCGTACGGCCCCCACCCGTCCGCCGCAGTCGTGTCGGACGCCCTGGCTGCCGCGGCCCTCGCCCGCGCCTACGGCGTTGAGCCCGAGGCCGTCGAGGCGGGTCTGCGCGCGTTCCGACCGGCCGGACATCGTCGCGCGATCATCGCCGACGCCGCGGACCTGACCTGGGTGGACGATTCGAAGGCGACGAATGCGCACGCGGCGCGCGCCTCTCTCGCTGGACTGCCGCCACGCAGTGCGATCTGGATCGTCGGTGGCGACGCGAAGGGACAGGACTTCACGGAACTGATCCGCCAGGTCGAGCCGACGCTGCGCGGTGTCGTCGTTATCGGCGAGGACCGCGCGCCTCTCGTGCAAGCGCTGCAGGCAGGTGCGCCAGACGTTCCCCGTGTCGAGGTCGACGGCCACGAGGACTGGATGTTCTCGGTTGTCAACGAGGCCGTGGCACTGTCCATGCCGGGCGACACCGTCGTGCTTGCCCCGGCCTGCGCGTCGTGGGATCAGTTCGATAACTACGGCCAGCGTGGCGACGCGTTTGCCGATGCCGTGTCTCGCCTGGCGGCCCAGTGGGGGAGCACCGGTGGCGACGAATAAGCGTGGCTGGCACATCCCGACGATCACGCTGCCTCGCATCCGATTCGGGTCGGGACAGGAACACAAGGATGATCCGGCGACGACGTACTACCTCGTCGTTCTGCCGGCCCTCCTGCTGTCGGTGTTCGGCCTCATCATGGGCTTTTCGGCGCAGACCGTGACGGCGATTGCGCAGGGGGAGAACCCCTATACGGCGTACGCTCGCCCGCTGATCATCATCCTCGTGTCGCTCGTGATCGCGACGATCGTCCTTCTCGTGCCTCAGCGGTGGCTGATGCACCTGGCCCCCGTCATGTTCGTAGGCGCGCTTGGTTTCCAATCCCTGGTCCTCAGTCCTTTGGGACGCTCGGAGGGCGGTAACGCGAACTGGGTCAAGGTGGGGCCGATCATGGCCCAGCCCTCCGAGTTTCTCAAGCTCGCGCTCATTGTGTTCCTGGGTTTCATGGTCTCGAAGTCGGCGTCGAAGCGCGGCGATTGGAAGGCGATGAGTCTGGCCGTCGGCGCGCCGATCCTGACGGCGCTCGGCGCGGTCATGCTGGGCCGAGATATGGGCACCGCGATGGTCGTGGCCGTTGGCGCGCTAGGAGCGATGTGGGTGGCCGGTCTGCCCAAGCGCTGGTTCGGTGGCCTCGTTGTGCTCGCCGTCCCGACGATGGTGCTGCTGGTGTTGTCGAACCCGACGCGTATCCGCCGTATTCTGGCGATTCTCCCGGGCACCTCGAAAGGGCCGGACGAGTCCGCTCCCGAACAGATCGACCACTCGCTGTGGGCGCTGGGCTCGGGTGGCCTGACCGGCCTCGGGCCGGGGGCCTCTCGCGAGAAGTGGAACTACCTGCAGGCTGCGCACACGGACTTCATTTTTGCGATCGTCGGTGAGGAATTTGGCCTGCTCGGCGCCCTCGGCGTGCTGTTGTGCCTGGGCCTGCTGATCTGGGGCATGTTCCGCGTGGCGCGCGAATCTTCGGATCTGTTCGTGACGATCGTGTCCTCGGGCGTGGCCTCGTGGATCGGCATCCAGACGGTCATCAACGTCCTGTCCGTGACGGGACTGGGACCGGTCATCGGCGTGCCTCTGCCGCTCGTGTCATACGGTGGTTCGTCGTTCCTGTTTACGATCACCGCGATCGCCGTCGTTGCATCGTTTGCTCGAGCACGTGCGGGAATTTGGATGATCGGCCGCCCCGACGAGGCCTCGGCTGGGCGTGATCCCCGCCTCGCTCCTCGCCGTCGCTCGGCGCGCTAAGACGCCTGCGGCACCTGGTGGCCTGCGCGGCTCGCTACACTGGTGTCACGCACACGCGTAAAGGAGACGCATATGGTCAAGGTTGTGATGGCTGGCGGCGGCACCGCCGGTCACGTGAATCCTCTGCTGGCGACGGCGGCGCAGCTGCGCGAGAGTGGCGCTGAGGTTGTTGTCCTGGGGACGAAGGCTGGTTTGGAGGCGGATCTAGTTCCCGCCGCAGGATTCCCGCTCGTGGAGATTCCCCGCGTTCCTTTGCCGAGGCGTCCCTCCCTGGCGTTCTTCACTCTTCCCGGTCGTTTCGCGGACGCCGTCAAGCGTTGCGCCCAGGCCCTGGAGGGCGCGGACGTTCTCGTCGGTTTTGGCGGCTACGTGTCGACGCCCGCGTACATCGCGGCCAAGCGCGCGGGTGTGCCGATCGTCATCCACGAGCAGAATGCGCGCCCCGGCCTGGCGAACAAGGTGGGTGCGCGCAATGCGAAGGTTGTTGCTCTGACGTTCCCCTCCTCGCCGCTGAAGGCGCGCAACGGCCACACGGTCGTGACGGGCCTGCCGCTGCGTGCGGCGATCGCTGAGCTTGCGGACCGCCGCGCAGATGCGCAGGGCGCTGCCCAGGCGCGCCGCGAGGCGGCCGAGCGTCTCGGCGTCAATCCGGATGCGCCGACGCTGCTGGTGACGGGTGGCTCCCTGGGGGCTCTGCACGTCAACGAGTCGATGACGGGGGCGGCGGACGCGCTGCCGGAAGGCGCGCAGGTCGTGCACCTGACGGGCCGAGGCAAGGACGAGGCGGTGCGCGCAGCCGTTGAGGCCGCCGGACTGTCGGACCGCTGGCACGTGATCGACTACCTGACGACGATGGAGGACGCGTTGGCCGTCGCGGACCTCGTCGTGTGTCGGTCGGGTGCGGGAACTGTGGCCGAGATGGAGGCCCTGGGCCTGCCCTGCATCTACGTGCCGCTGCCGATCGGCAACGGTGAGCAGCGCCTGAACGCGGCGGACCACGTGGCCGCCGGTGGCGCCCAGCTTATCGACGACAAGGATTTCACGGCTGACTTTGTGCGCCGCAATGTGTTCCCTCTGCTGGGCTCGGCCCGCCTGGAGGACATGGCTGCTGCCTCGCAGTCGTTGGGTCGCGCGGGAGCTGCCCGTGCGCTGGCAGATCTGGCTCTGGAACAGGTGAAGGAGGCCGGCCATGAGTGAGCCGACGCTGCAGGATCGTTTCCATCTGATTGGTATCGGCGGCGCGGGCATGAGCGTCGTCGCGGAGCTGCTGGCTTCGCGGGGCGCCACGGTCGAAGGCTCTGACCGCGAGGAGTCTGCCGTTCTCGAGCACCTGCGCTCGGTGGGCATTCGCGCTTTCGTCGGGCATGAGGCCTCGCACGTGGATCCGAGCGCCGTGGTTGTGGTTTCGACGGCGATCCGCGAGGACAATCCGGAGCTGGCTATTGCACGCGAGCGCGGACAGCGCGTCATTCACCGCTCGCAGGCTCTCGCTCTTGCGGCTTCGGGCATGCGTTTCGTCGGCATCGCCGGCGCGCACGGGAAGACGACGACGTCGGGTATGCTCGCGATCGGCCTGTCGGCCTGCGGGCTGGACCCGTCGGTGGCCGTCGGTGGTGTGCTGCCCCAGCTGGGCACCGGCGCGCACCTGGGCGGCGGGGACGTGTTCGTTGCCGAGGCCGACGAGTCGGACGGCTCGTTCCTGAACTACACCCCAGCGATCGAGATCGTCACCAACGTCGAGCCCGATCACCTGGATCGGTACCACTCCCGCGAGGAGTTCGAGGAGATTTTCGTCGAGTTTGCGCGCCGCATGGTCCCCGGGGGTCTGCTGGTGACCTGCGCTGAGGACGAGGGCGCTGTTCGGCTAGCGCAATCGGCGCGCGCCGAAGGGCTGCGAGTCGTTACCTACGGTCGCGTCGAGCGTTCGCTGTGCGCCCCCGACGTGGTGATCGCGGACGTGAGTGTGGAGGCTCACGGGGCTGGCGCGTCGCTCACGTGGGGTGAACACAGCGCGTCGCTGGCGCTGAGAGTGCCGGGCGAGCACAACGTGCTCAATGCGGCTGCCGCGTGGGTGGCGGGCATCGAATGTGGGCTGGAGCCGCAGACGATCGCCGACGGGCTGGGAGAGTTCACCGGCGCGGCGCGTCGCTTCGAGGCGCGCGGCCAGGTCGGTTCGCGTCGCCTGTTCGATGACTATGCCCACCACCCGACGGAGGTGGAGGCCGCGATCCGCGAGGCGCACGTCGTGGCGGGCGAGGGCGATGTGAGCGTCGTGTTCCAGCCGCACCTGTACTCGCGCACGCGTATCTTCGCGGAGCGTTTCGCCCTGGCGCTGTCGGGCGCGGACCACGTCGTGCTCGCGGGCATCTACGGCGCCCGTGAAGATCCCGAGCCGGGAGTCGACTCGACCCTCATTTCGTCGCGCGTCGAGGGGGCGTCCTACGTTGAGGACATGCACGAGGCTGCTCGCCTGGCCGCTTCGCTGACCCCCGAGGGTGGCGTGTGCCTGACGATGGGTGCTGGTTCGATCACTCACTGTGCGTCCGATGTTCTCGATGAGTGGAAGCGGATGGGGGCATGAGGCCACCGTCGCCGAGGCGCCCGGGAGGAGCACGCTCCCCCGAGGAAGAGCCGTCGCGCGTAGAGGAAGCCGCCTCGTCTTTTGATGAGATCGTGTCCCCGTCTGCGGACGAGGAAGCACGGGAGCCGAAGCGTCGTTCCTCCTCGCTCACGCAGCGCCGCCGCGCGCGCATGACCGTGGATCGTCCTATGCCCGTCGCCGATGCCGCGTCCCTGCTGGGCGGCGAGGAGGCGACGGATCTGGGGGACCGCCTGCGTGAGCGCACCCGCGCGCGTCGTATCCTCCTCGCTCGTCGTATCGCGCTCACATTCGTGACGCTGGCGCTCGCAGCGGGAGGCGTGTGGGTCGCCTTCTTCTCGCCCGTTTTCGCGTTCTCGTCGTCCGCGGTTGTCGTTTCGGGCGAGGATGGCACGCTGGTGACGGCCGATTCCGTGCGCTCGTCAATCGCTTCCTTCGAGGGGGTTCCGCTCACGCGTCTGAATACGCAGGCGGTAGCTCGCGCGGTGGAGTCGAACGTGGCGGTGCGCTCTGCGAGCGTGTCGCGTCGATGGCCGACGAGCCTGCGCGTGTCGGTGACGATGCGGACGGGAATGGCTGTAGAGGCCGCGTCGGGTGGCTACTGGTTGGTGGACGATCAGGGCATCGCCTTCCAACAGGTGCCGTCGGCGGGGGATTACCCGCTCGCGACGCTGCCGGAGGACCGGGCGACCGGTGCGGCAGATATTGCCTCCGTGCTGGGGGCGCTGGACGAGGCGACGCGCGCTCAGGTGTCGGCCGTGACGTCGACGGGAACTCAGGTGAACTTCACGCTGCGCGGTGGCCAGACTGTCAAGTGGGGAACCCGCGGAGATGCGCCGCAAAAGGCGCGGGTGTTGGCCACTTTGCTGGCGAACGTTCAGGCGAGCACCTACGACGTGTCCTCGCCGAATCACCCTGTGACCAGTTAAGTCTTTTCTTTTGTCCGCGTGTTGGCTTGAAGGAATGCCCGCGGACCCCTAGGTTCTTTCCGACACGAAGCACGTTAAACATCAACCTTCAACTAGAGGTTGAGGGTCTGATGCAAGGGAGACATCCATGGCGACACCGCAAAACCACCTGGCAGTGATCAAGGTCGTCGGCGTCGGCGGCGGCGGAGTTAACGCCGTGAACCGAATGATCGAGGTCGGCCTCAAGGGCGTTGAGTTCATTGCCGTCAACACTGACGCGCAGGCTCTGCTCATGTCCGATGCCGAGACCAAGCTTGACATCGGTCGCGAACTGACGCACGGCCTGGGTGCCGGCGCGGATCCGGCCGTCGGCCGTAAGGCTGCGGAGGATCACATCGACGAGATCACCGCCGCACTCGAGGGTGCGGACATGGTGTTCGTGACCGCTGGTGAGGGCGGTGGCACCGGTACCGGTGCGGCCCCCGTTGTCGCCAAGATCGCCCGCGATGCTGGCGCTCTGACGGTCGGCGTTGTGACCCGTCCCTTCTCGTTCGAGGGCAACCGCCGTGCGGCTCAGGCTGAGGGTGGCGTGACGACCCTGCGCGAAGAGGTCGACACCCTGATCGTCATCCCGAACGACCGTCTCCTGGAGATCTCCGACGCGAACATCTCCGTGCTCGACGCTTTCCGTGCTGCCGACCAGGTGCTCCTCTCGGGTGTCCAGGGCATCACCGAACTGATCACCACCCCCGGCCTCATCAACGTGGACTTCAACGACGTCAAGTCGGTCATGAAGGACGCCGGTTCAGCCCTCATGGGTATCGGTGCGGCGACCGGCGAGGATCGCGCACTGCGCGCCGTTGAGAGCGCCATCTCCTCCCCGCTGCTGGAAGCCTCGATCGACGGCGCCCACGGCGTGCTCATGTTCTTCCAGGGTGGCTCCGATCTCAGCCTGCAAGAGGTCTACAGCTCCTCGCAGCTCGTGCGCGAGGCAGCCCACCCCGAGGCGAACATCATCTTCGGTAACGTCATCGACGATGCGCTGGGCGATGAGATCCGCGTGACGGTCATCGCCGCCGGCTTCGACGAGGCCACGGATACGGCACTGTCACGCCCGAACGTCTCCCGCGTGTCCGCTCCGGTGGCTCAGCAGCGTCCCGCCGCCCCCGAGGCCAAGGCTCCGGCCGCCGAGACCACCCGTATCACTCAGCTGTCGACGCGTCGCCCGCAGCACCGCGCCGACGTTGCAGCTCCCGTGCGTGAGGCCGCTCCGGCCCCCGTCGAGACGCCCGCTGCCGCCGAGTACGAGGAGTCCGAGTCCGAGCACTCCTTCGAGGTTCCTCGTGTCTACCCCGAGGCACCCGAAAAGGAAGAGCTGGATATTCCTCCCTTCCTGCGCTGATGAGTGACAAGCTCTGGGCCGGTGCCCGGGTCCACCTCACCAAGGTGGACCCGGGCACCGGTGCGCTATGCGGCAATGTTGGCCTCCATGTGGGCGACCAGGAGCCGCTCGTGCGTGATCGCAGGCGTGCCCTGGCGGCGACGCTCGGAAGCGATATTGTCTGGATGGATCAGACTCATTCGACCCGGGTGGAACTCATCGTTCGAGGCGAGACCGCTCCCACTCTGGCGGCATCCGGAGAGACGCTCGGTAGGCCCTCGACGGGGGAGTGGGGGCCCGTCGACGCAGACGGCATCATCGTCGATGCCCGCGGCTGGCAGGGAGCTCCTGCCCTCGCTGTGCAGACCGCGGATTGCCTGCCCGTCGTTTTCTCCGCCGCCTCCGGTCAGATCGTCGCAGCCGTGCATGCGGGTCGGCGCGGCCTGCTCGGGGGGATCCTTGAAAAGACCGTTGAGCGCATCCGCGCCTTCGACGGTGGCCCGGTCGACGCATTGATCGGCCCGGCGATCTGCGGGCACTGCTACGAGGTGCCCGCCGACATGGCCGATGAGAGTGAAAAGCTCATGCCCGGCATCCGTTCTGTCACGTCGTGGGATACCCCTGCACTCGACCTGCCCCGCGCTGCAGCCGCGGCCCTGGGAGCCCGGGGCGTGAGAGTGGCCATTGATGAGCGCTGCACCCTCGAGGATGCCGACCTCTTCTCGTATCGCGCCGACTCTTCCTGCGGTCGCCAGGCTCTCATCATCGTTCCCGCCTGACCGGTGCCTATGCCTCTGAACGGACCGCGGGTTTGTGACTTTCCCGTGCCATGGTTCGACGCGGAAACACCTCGTGACGAGGCTCGCCGGCGCGGTCCTTGCGACGCGCCGAGCGCCCTGCTCGGCGATGCCGCTCGGTAACTGTAGCTTGTGGCTATGCATCGGCTGAAGGAGGAACAATGAGCGAGTCGTTCGGTGCACGCGCACGTAAGTTCATGGGCTGGTACTCACCGGAGGAGCCCATCGATGAATTCGATGAATTCGACGAGGTGGAAGAGGTAGCTCCCGTGGCCGACATCACTCCCGTGTCCCGTCCGACCCTGACCAGCATTCGCCGTGACGAGCCGGCCGAGGATCTCACTCGCATCGTGACGATCCACCCCACCGCCTACTCGGACGCCGTCACGATCGGTGAGGCGTTCCGCGATGGTACGCCCGTCATCATCAACCTCACCGACATGGGGGAGGAAGAGGCGCGTCGACTGGTTGACTTCGCAGCTGGCCTGACCTTCGGCCTGCACGGCGTCATCGAGCGCGTCACCAACCGTGTCTTCCTGCTGTCCCCGGCCACGGTCGAGGTTGCGGGCGATAACAACTCCGGCCGTCGCGGCTCCCTCTACAACCAGGGCTGAGGTTGCTCGTGGCCATTCTTGGCTGGATCGGGTGGGGACTGAGCGTTCTCATCAACCTCTACATGATGGTGCTGTTCGCGCGCGTCATTCTGGACTGGGTTCCGATTTTCGTGCGCGGATGGCGCCCGCGTGGGATTCTGCTCGTCCTTGCGAATGTTCTCTACGCGCTGACTGATCCTCCGATCCGTTGGATTGGGCGCTTCGTTCCGCCCCTGCGCCTGGGTGGAAGCATGGCAATCGATGTTGGTTTCATGCTCTTATTCCTGGTGCTTATTGTTGGGCAGCGTTTCGCTACTTTCCTGTACTTTTTGAGCCTGTAGAGTTCAAAAAGGGGGATGAGAGGTCCCACAAAAATGTCCCTCACCTCGTGATGGATGTTGCTAGTGTGACAATTTCAGTTATTATTTTTGTGACGTGATAGCGGGCGGCCTTCCCGGTCGTCCAGGCGTGCGGCTTCCGCACGTCCAATCGAAACGACCGAGAGGCGAAGAAATGGCCCTGCTCACCACCGAGGATGTCCTCAACAAGAAGTTCCAGTACGTCAAGTTCCGCGAGGGATACGACCAGGACGAGGTTGACGAGTTCCTCGACGAGGTTGTCTCCACCATCTACTCCCTGCAGATGGAGAACCAGGATCTGAAGGAAAAGCTCGAGGCCGCTGAGCGCCGTATTGCCGAGCTGTCCAACTCCGACTACACGCCGGCCGAGACCCCCGCCCCCGTGGCAGCCCCGGTCGTCGAGACCCCGGCCCCCGCCGCCCCGGCCCTCACCGGCCCGCAGGATGCGGAGTCCGCCACCTCGATGCTGGCCCTCGCCCAGCGCGTCCACGACGAGTACGTGCGCGACGGCGAAGAGCAGTCCGCGAAGATCATCGCCGAGGCGAACGCCGAGCGCGACGCGATCATCGCCGACGCCCAGAAGCAGAAGGACTCGCTGCTCTCCCAGCTCGACCAGGAGCGCGAGCTGCTCGAGAACAAGATCAACGGCCTGCGCACCTTCGAGGCCGAGTACCGTTCGAACCTGCGCAACCACCTCGAGACCCTCCTCAAAGAGGTCGACAACGGCGAGAACTGATCGCAATCGCTTTGATCGGCGGCGGTGCACTTCGTGGTGCGCCGCCGCCGCTCGTTTAAGATAGGGAACCATGGCTGACTCCTCCCACCCGACCCACACCCGCGCGACGTGGATGTACGCGGGCCTCGTGTTCGTTGCCGCTATTGCCACCGATCAGGTGTCAAAGATGTGGGCACGCACTGCCCTTGACGGCCAAGCGCCGCGCCCGCTCATCGGGCAGTGGCTGTCGCTGTCTCTCGTGCACAATTCGGGTGCCGCCTTCTCCTTCGGCGCTGGCAAGACGTGGATTCTGACGATCTTCACCGTCGTCATCATCGGTGTGCTGGTCGTGATGGCTCGTCGCGTGCACCGTGCTTCGACGCTGCTGGCGATCGCGCTGCTGGCGGGTGGGGCCGTCGGAAACCTGATTGATCGACTGACTGCCGAGCCCGGATTCGGCATCGGCCACGTCACCGACTTCATTGCCTACGGCCACTGGTTCGTTGGCAATGTCGCAGACATTTGGATCGTCCTCGGGGCGCCTTTGCTGGCCCTTGCGCTGTCCCGTGAGCCCTCGAAGGAGGACGCCCAGTGAGCTCGCGTATGCTTCCCGTCCCCGACGCCCTTGTGGGTGAGAGGGTTGACGCCGCTCTGGCCCGCATGCTCGGCCTGTCGCGCTCGCGTTGCGCGGAGCTGGCGGGGGAGGGACACGTCCTCGTCAACGGGGTTGCGGCCGGCAAGTCCGATCGACTCGGGGCCATGGACATCATCGAGGTCACCATTCCGGAACCGGAGAGTAAGCCGACCCCGGTCACCGATATGGCGATCCTCTACGACGACGAGGACATTGTCGTCGTTGACAAGCCCGTCGGCGTCGCCGCCCATACCGGCCCCGGGTGGGAGGGCCCCACGGTCCTGGGCAACCTGGAGGCGGCGGGATACCGCATCACCAGCTACGGCCCTCCTGAGCGCCAGGGAATCGTGCACCGCCTCGACGTGGGGACCTCGGGTGCGATGATGGTCGCCAAGTCTGAGCTCGCCTACACGGTCATGAAGCGTGCGTTCAAAGAACGCACAATCGAAAAGGTGTACCACGCCGTCGTGGCCGGGCATCTCGACCCGGCCTCGGGCACGATCGACGCTCCGATCGGTCGTCATCCCTCACGCGAATGGCGCATGGCCGTCATCGATGGAGGCAAGCGCGCCGTCACCCACTACGACACGTTCGAGCTCATGGCGGGTGCCCAGCTCACCGAGGTGCACCTGGAGACGGGACGCACCCACCAGATCCGCGTGCACATGGCCGCCGTCGGGCACCCGTGCGTGGGGGACACGTTCTACGGCGCCGACCCGACCCAGGCGGAGCGCCTGGGGCTCACCCGCCAGTGGCTGCACGCCGTTCGCCTCGGATTCGCCCACCCCCGCACGGGCATGCCGATGAGCGTGTCCAGCCCCTATCCGGATGATCTCGCCGATGCCCTCGAGGAGCTGCGTCACCCGCGCAACTGACCCCCGTTGGTGAGGTGTCCCCGCGTCCCAGCCCCGGCCTCGTCGCGGCCGTCACGCCGTGAGATGAACGACCGTTCCGCTCGGGGCGTTCACCGTGGGTGCGCGCGCCTCGGACAGTAGAATCGACGCATGGCTGATTCCTTCGTGCACCTTCACAACCACTCCGAGTATTCGATGCTCGACGGAGCGGCGAAGACGAAAGCAATGGCGGAGGAGGCCGCCCGTCTCGGGCAGCCCGCGATCGGCCTGACGGATCACGGTTATCTTTTCGGTGCCTTCGATTTCTACACGAACTGCAAGAACGCGGGAGTTAAGCCGATCATCGGCCTGGAGGCGTACGTGACGCCGGGGACCTCACGCTTCGATCGCCAGAAGGTCCTGTGGGGCGAGCCGTGGCAGCGCGCCGACGACGTGAGCGCCGGCGGCTCCTACAATCACCTGACCCTGGTCGCCTACAACACGACGGGCATGCACAACCTCTTCCGTCTGGGGTCCTACGCCTCGACGGACGGCCAGTTCGGCAAGTGGCCCCGTGCCGACAAGGAGCTGCTCAGCCAGTTCCACGAGGGCCTCATCGTGTTCACGGGCTGTCCCTCCGGCGCCGTGCAGACGCGCCTGCGCCTGGGGCAGTGGGACGAGGCCGTGGCTGAGGCCGCGGAGCTGCGCGACATTTTTGGTGCGGAGAACTTTTACGTCGAGGTCATGGACCACGGCATCGACATCGAGCGGCGTACCCACCAGCAGGTCCTCGAGATCGCAAAGCTCATGAACGCGCCCCTCGTAGCCACCAACGACGCGCACTATGTCAAGCGCGACGACCGCAAGATCCAGGACGCGCTCCTGTGCATCAACTCGGGCTCGCGCATCAATGACCCCGACCGATTCAAGTTTGACGGCGACGGCTACTACATTCGCTCCTCGGATGAGATGCGCTCCCTGTGGAGCGAGCTGCCCAGCGCCTGCGACTCGACCCTCGAGATCGCCGAGCGCTGCGACGTGCACTTCACGACCACGAAGGAGGGCGCCAACTACATGCCCGACTTCCCGGTGCCCGAGGGCGAAGACAAGACCTCGTGGTTCATCAAGGAGGTCGAGCGAGGCCTGCGTGACCGCTTCCCGAACGGTATTCCGGACGACGTGCGCAAGCAGGCCCAGTACGAGGAAGACGTCATCATCAAGATGGGCTTCCCCGGCTACTTCCTCACCGTCGCCGACTACATCAACTGGGCGAAGTCCCAGGGCATCCGCGTGGGACCGGGCCGTGGCTCGGGCGCGGGCTCGATGGTCGCCTACGCCCTGAAGATCACCGAGCTCAACCCCCTCGAGCACGGCCTGATTTTCGAGCGATTCCTCAACCCCGAGCGAATCTCGATGCCCGACTTCGACGTCGACTTCGACGAACGTAGGCGAGACGAGGTTATCGCCTACGTCAAGCGCAAGTACGGCGAGGACCGCATCAGCCAGGTCGTCACCTACGGAACGATTAAGACCAAGCAGGCGCTGAAGGACTCCGCTCGTATCCTCGGCAAGGACTTCAAGGTCGGCGAGCAGCTCACCAAGGCGCTGCCCCCGGCGATCATGGGCAAGGACATCACGGTCCACGGCATCTTCGACGAGAAGGACAAGCGCTACGCCGAGGCCTCGGAGTTCCGTAAGTTCTACGAGGAGAACCCGGACACGCACGAGGTCGTCCAGTACGCGCTCGGCCTGGAGGGCCTGACGCGCCAGTGGGGTGTGCATGCGTGTGCGGTCATCATGAGCTCCCACACGCTCACCGACATCATCCCGGTCATGAAGCGCCCGCAGGACGGTGCGATCATCACGCAGTTCGACTACCCGACGTGCGAGACGTTGGGCCTGCTGAAGATGGACTTCCTTGGTCTGCGTAACCTGACCGTCGTGTCTGACGCCCTCGAGAACATTGCGCTCAACGGCAAGCCGGACCCGGATCTGGACCACCTGACCTTCGACGATAAGAAGACCTACGAGCTGCTGGGACGAGGCGAGACCCTCGGCGTCTTCCAGCTGGATGGTGGCGGCATGCGCGACCTCCTCAAGCTCATGAAGCCCGACAACTTCGAAGACATCTCCGCCGTCGGCGCCCTGTACCGTCCCGGCCCGATGGGCGCGAACTCGCACACGAACTACGCGCTGCGTAAGAACGGGCGTCAGGAGATCACACCCATCCACCCGGAGCTGGCGGAGCCGCTCGAGGACATCCTGGGAACGACCTTCGGTCTGATCGTGTACCAGGAGCAGGTCATGCAGATCGCCCAGAAGCTGGCGGGCTACTCGCTGGGCCAGGCAGATATCCTGCGTAAGGCCATGGGCAAGAAGAAGAAGGAGGTCCTGGACCAGCAGTTCAAGGGCTTCCGCCAGGGCATGGTCGATAACGGCTACTCCGAGGAGTCGATCAAGGCCCTGTGGGACGTCGTCGTTCCCTTCTCCGCCTACGCCTTCAATAAGGCCCACTCGGCGGCCTACGGCCTCGTCTCCTACTGGACGGCCTTCCTCAAGGCAAACTACCCGACGGAGTACATGGCGGCCCTGCTGACCTCGACGAAGGACAACAAGGATCGTCGAGCCCTGTACCTGGCGGAGTGCCGCCACATGGACATCACGGTCCTGCCCCCGGACGTGAACGCGTCGATGGGTAACTTTGCGCCTGACGGTGAGGCGATCCGCTTCGGCCTGAATGCCATCCAGAACGTGGGTGGCCCGGTCGTCGATGCGATCGTGGAAACCCGAGCCGAAAAGGGACGGTTCGCCTCGTTCCAGGATTTCCTGGACAAGGTGCCCCAGGTGGTGTGCAACAAGCGCACGATCCAGTCCCTCATTCGCGCCGGCGCTTTCGACTCGATGGGTCACACGCGCCGCGCCCTCCTCGCGCGCTGCGACGAGGCCGTGGACGCGATCATCGACGTCAAGCGCAACGAGGCGATCGGACAGTTCGATCTGTTCGGCGCTCTGGGCGAGGATGAGGACACGGGCTCGGGTCTGACGATCGACATCCCGGACCTGCCCGAGTTCGACCGTAAGACGAAGCTGGCGGCCGAGCGCGAGATGCTGGGCCTGTACGTCTCCGACCACCCGCTGCGCGGCGTGGAGGCAGCGCTGGCTCGCCATCAGGACTACGAGATCGCCCAGGTCGTCGGCTCCGATGGGGCGATGGCGGACCGCGTCGTGAAGATCGCGGGCCTCGTCTCAGGCGTGACGACGAAGGTGACGAAGCAGGGTAACGCGTGGGCGATCGCGACGATCGAGGACCTGTCGGGCTCGGTGGATGTGCTCTTCTTCCCGCGCTCCTACGAGTCGATTCAGACCTACCTCGCGCAGGACATCATCGTCCAGATCGAGGGCAAGGTGAACGTGCGCGAGGAGGGCATGACCATCTACGGACAGTCGATGACCCTCCTGGATCTGTCGGGTGGGGCGGACCTGCCCCTCGACCTGCGCCTACCGGCCGCCAGGTGTACGCCCGAGCTGCTCACCGACCTGCGCGGTGTCCTCGAGTCCTATCCCGGCGGCTCACCGGTGCGCCTGCACCTGACGGAGCCGGGGCGCACAACGGTCGTCGAGTTGGATCCGAAGCTGCGCGTTGAGCAGACGAGCGCCTTCTTCAGTCACATCAAGGCAGTCGTCGGCGCGGGCGGTGTCGTCACCTCGTCCTAATACGATGCGAGCCGGGCCCCGATGGGACTCGGCTCGCGTCGTCGATGGGCGTGCTTAGGACGCGGATCCGACGATTGCGGCGGCCTTGCCCCAGGGGGCGTCGACCTCGACGAGGTCGCCGGCGCTCAGGTGGTGGCCGCGGCGCGTCTCCACCTCGCCGTTGACGGTCACATCCCCGGCCTGGATGAGTTCGCGGGCCTGTGCGCCGTCTTCCGCGAGGGAGGCGAGCTTGACGAATTGGCCGAGCTTGATCTCCCCGCGCACGGGGATCGTCGGTGTGCTCATGGTGAATCCTTTCGCTGGTGGAGAGCGCATCACGCGCGAGGGCGTGGATGAACAGTATCCTTGGTTAGAGACACACAGTATAAGGAGGAGCGGTGAGCGCTCACAACGACGATATCGACGCGGAGTTCCAGTCGCTGGTTGCATCGCTGGGATCGACGCCCGCCGCGGGCGATTCTCTGCCGTCCCTCGATCCGGACGACACTCCCGTTGACGAGTCCCTGCACCTGGAGGGCGGTCGCCTGTCGGTTGCCCTCGTGCTCGCCCCGATTTCCTACCCGGAGGCGCTGCATTCGCTGCTCGCGTTGACGGGTGTGCGCGAGTCGATCGTGCGTCTCAAGCCGTGGACCGCCGTGTGGCTGCGCGTCGAGACGACGCCGACCGACGAGGAGGAACTCGACGCTCTGCTGACCGGCCAGCGTCCGATGCCCGACGCGGTGGATCGCGTGGCCCGGGCCGTCTCGAACCTGTCGAAGTACGGGGCGGTCGCTCTCATGAGCTGGCTCGTCGAGGGGGACGGCGTGGAGCCGGGCGTCTCGGGTCGTATCTCCGCCCAGCGCTACGTGAGCGGTGAGCCCGAGGAGACGATTCCTGCGGGACTGCTGCTGGGGGCGATGCCCGCGGCGACGGAGGACCTCCTGCTGGGTCGTACGACGCCCGCCGACTACAAGGATTCCGTGGCTGCTGACGGCAGCTGCCAGGGCGGCGGCCCCTTTGGGTGGCTGCGACGCAAGCAATCATGACAATCCTCGAACTGCTGCCCGCGATCGACGTAACGGGCGGGCAGGCCGTGCGCCTGTCCTCCGGATCGATCGACGAGGGCTCCTGGGGGAGCCCGATTGATGTCGCCCGTTCGTTTGACGAGGCCGGGGCCCGCTGGGTGCACCTCGTGGACCTGGACCTGGCGTTTGGTCGCGGCGAAAACTCTGAGCTGCTCGCCCGGGTGATCCGTGAGGTTCCCGTACGCGTCGAGCTGTCGGGAGGCATCACGAGCCGAGCGGCCATCGAGGCCGGGCTGGCGATGGGCCCCGAGCGCGTCAACATTGCGACGCAGGCTCTGGGTGACATCGACGCTGTGTGCGAGGCCGTCGACGCTTTCGGTGAGCGTGTCGCCGTGTGCTTGGACGTGCGCGGTGATCGCCTGGCCGCGCGTGGCGGGAGTGGCGAGGGCGGCAACGTCTGGGAAGCCCTGCACGTCCTGAACGAGGCGGGAGTGGCCCGCTTGGTCGTCACCGACGTGACTCGTGACGGTCAGATGAATGGTTCCAATCGCGACCTGCTGGCCCGCGTCGCAGACCAGACCCCCGCTCGGATCATTGCCTCGGGTGGGGTCAACTCCCTGGCCGACATCGAAGCCCTGCGCGCCCTCGGCATCGAGGGTGCGATCGTCGGAAAGGCCCTGTACCAGGGCGCATTCACTCTGGCCGATGCGCTGGATGTTGCCGGATACGAGGAACTCTCATGACTCCCACGCCCCCTTCTCTCACCGAGGAACAGAAGAACAGACTGGCGCAGCGCCTGTCGATGATGAGCCACGACCGTGCAGATGTCGGCCAGGGGCTTCCCCGGACAGCCCGGGCGCTCGCGCTGGGGCAGGGCAGTGACGCGGGGGCGGCCAGGCTTGAGGCGCTCGTCGATGCTCTCGTCTTTGAGCGCGTGATCGTTCCCATTGACGTCGAGCCGGACCCGCGCGTGACGGGCGTTCACGCCGGAGAAAACGGACACAACCCGATCGATTTCGTGCGCGCACAGACCCCCGCGGGGGAGGCGCTCGCCATCTATTCGTCGGCGCAGGCGCTGACCGCACACCGCCCCGGTGACCGTCCGATGGCGCTGGACTTTCGCACGATCGGTCTGACCGCCCTCGTGGAGACGGGCGGGCGCATCGTCGTTAACCCGGGTACCGATGCGGTGCTGCTGCCACGCCCCGCCGTGGCCGCGCTCTCGCAGGGGGATGAGTGGCTGCCCGCCTGGCGCGACGAAGCTCTGCGTGAGCTCCTACTCGCCGAGGCCTCCGCGGCGTGCGCGGCCATCGTCGACGTTGAGATTGCCTACGCGGGCGACGGCCTCACGCGCGTGCTTGTGTCCGTGGACCGCGCGTCTTTCGCTCAGGGGGCAGATGCCTCGGCGATGAAAGAGACGCTGTCGGCCGCACTGAACGCCCTGGGGTCGAACCCCCGCCTCATCGCTGCGGCCGACCGTGTCGAGATAGCGCCCGTGCTGCGCTGAACCGGCCTCGAGCACTCCCGGCACAGCGTGAGGCGCGCAATGATTGCTGATCTGGCGCTCTTGTCCTGTTTCTGGTAGGGTAGATACGACCGTCTGGGCGAAAGCCCGGAACGCAAGCGGAGAAATCCCACCTGGATACCCGCCTCTCGACAGAGAGGATGCCGCCCGCAAGGGCGTTGCGCAGGGGATCGGGTCCGGCGGTCAACACCCGTGTGTGTTGACCCTATGGAAGCCTCCGTGCGCGTCGCGTAACGGAGGCTTTTCGTTACGCGCATAAGGATTCTGTGGAAGGAGCCGCTCAT
Organism: Actinomyces sp.; assembly: GCA_018375675.1. Taxonomy (GTDB): domain Bacteria; phylum Actinomycetota; class Actinomycetes; order Actinomycetales; family Actinomycetaceae; genus Pauljensenia. The sequence goes on from JAHACW010000002.1 coordinate 87,983, forward strand.
CAGCGAGACTCGCATCAATGAGCGTATTCGAGTCCCCGAGGTTCGCCTCGTGGGACCCGGAGGTGAACAGGTCGGCGTCGTCCGAGTTGAGGACGCGCTGCGTCTGGCCGAAGAGGCCGGGCTCGACCTGGTTGAGGTTGCGCCGAACGCCAAACCGCCCGTCGCAAAGCTCATGGATTACGGCAAGTACAAGTACGAAGCCGCCCAGAAGGCACGCGATGCTCGCCGCAACCAGGCGAACACGCAGCTGAAGGAAATCCGCTTCCGACTGAAGATCGACGATCACGACTTCGGCGTCAAGAAGGGCCACGTTGAGCGCTTCCTGTCCGCCGGCGACAAGGTCAAGGTCATGATCATGTTCCGCGGTCGAGAGCAGTCTCGCCCCGAGGCTGGCGTTCGCCTCCTGCAGCGCCTCGCCGAGGAGATTGGTGACCTTGCCACCGTCGAGTCGATGCCCCGTCAGGACGGGCGCAACATGACGATGGTGCTGGCCCCCACCAAGCGCAAGGCTGACGCCCTGACTGAGCAGCGCAAGCGCCGCGAGGCCGAGCGCGCTGAGCGCCGGGGCAAGCGCGCGGAGCGCGCCAGCAAGGACCAGGCCCGAGTGGCAGCCGATAAGGCTGACGAACAGGACTGACGGCGATACCCATCGCCTCACAACGAAGGAATAGAAATGCCGAAGAACAAGACTCATTCCGGTGCTAAGAAGCGCTTCCGCACGACCGGCTCGGGCAAGATCATGCGCGAGCAGGCCGGCGCCCGCCACCTGCTGGAGCACAAGTCCAGCCGTAAGACCCGTCGTCTGGCGACCGATCAGGTCCTGGAGACCGCTGACGTCAAGCGCGTCAAGCGTCTGCTGGGCAAGTGAGCTCGAGTTAGAGGAGAACAGTAGAAAATGGCACGTGTTAAGCGTTCTGTCAACGCCAAGAAGAAGCGTCGTACCGTACTCGAGCAGGCCTCCGGCTACCGCGGCCAGCGCTCGCGCATGTACCGCAAGGCCAAGGAGCAGGTCACTCACTCCTTCGTCTACTCCTACCGCGACCGCAAGGCCAAGAAGGGCGACTTCCGTCGTCTGTGGATCCAGCGCATCAACGCTGCCTCCCGCGCCCAGGGCCTGACCTACAACCGCCTCATCCAGGGCCTGAACCTGGCTGGCGTCGAGGTCGACCGCCGCATGCTGGCCGAGCTGGCTGTCAATGACATCAACGCGTTCAACGCCCTGGTGAAGGTCGCCAAGGACGCGCTGCCCGCCGACATCAACGCCCCCAAGGCCTGATAGGTGAGCTTTTTCGCCGAGCGCCTGACCGTTCTCGATAATCCCCGCGCCGATCGCGTGCGTAGGGTGTCGGGTCTGGTCGGGCGCTCGGCGCGTTCGCGCTCGGGTCTGATGCTCGTTGAGGGCCCTCAGGCAGTGCGCGAACTTGCCCTGCACCGACCGGATGCGGTGCGTGACGTGTACGTGCGCGAGGACGCGTGGGAGACGCACGCGGACGTCGTGGACGTGGCTCGCCGCGCTACGCGGTGGGTGCACCCGGTGACCGCCGAGGTCTCGGCGGCCCTGTCGGGGGACTCGCAGGGCATCTGCGCAGTCGCATCTCTGGATGCGCTGTCGCGCGAACTGCCTGAGCCGAGCGTTGGTGAGACGATTGTCGTGCTCGCTCAGGGGCGCGACCCCGGCAACGTTGGCACGATCATTCGCACGGCTGACGCATTCGGTGCGGTCGGTGTCGTGGCCGTCGCGGGCACGGTGGACGCCGCGAGCCCGAAGGTTGTGCGTTCGAGCGCCGGCTCGGTCTTCCACATTCCCGTGTGCGTGGTCCCGACCTTTGCCGATGCCCGCTCTCTTATTCACGGTCGCAGCGCGGCCCTGCTGGGCACCAGCGGTGGTGCCGGTTCGCTCAGCCTGTCCGACCTCCTCGTGCAGGGAGTGTCGGCGCGCTCGCGTCTGTCCCAGTCGCACGCGTGGGTGTTCGGCAACGAGGCACGCGGCCTGTCGGGCGACGAGATGCGCCTGTGCGACGCCCTCGTGTCCATTCCCATGACGGGTGACGCAGAATCCCTCAACGTGGCCAGCGCGGCCGCGACCTGCCTGTTTGCGTCCCAGACCGTGCGAGGCATGGGGAACTGAGACGTCCTTCGCGGCGCGTCGACGCGCGCGCGACTAGGCTGGACGTCATGAAGTTAGGCGATCTGTCCGAGGCACAGTTGGTGTCTCATTTCCGCGAGTCTTTCCCGCGCGGTGAGCGCACGATCATCGGCATTGGTGACGACTGTGCCCAGGTTGCGGCTCCCGAAGGATCGTTCATCGTGACGACGGATGTCATGGTGGAGGATCAGCATTTCCACCTGTCGTGGTCGACCGGCTACGAGGTCGGTGCACGCGTCGCCGCTCAAAACCTCGCGGACATCGACGCGATGGGTGGGCGTCCCTCGGCGCTCGTCGCCTCGGTGGTGGCGCCGCGTGACATGGACGCTGACGTTTTCCTGGATGTTGTTCGAGGCCTGGGGGACCGCGCGCGCGAGGTCGGAGCCGGTGTGGTCGGCGGAGACCTGAGCGCTGGGGAGAAGCTCGTCATTTCGATCACGGCTTTCGGCTATTGCCCGGGCCCGGTGGTGCGCCGTGACGGTGCGCGCCCCGGAGATGTCGTGGCGGTCAGCGGCACCCTTGGATACTCCTACGCGGGCCTTGATCTCCTGGAGGGCGGGCACATCGAACCGTCAGCGCGAGGGGAAGCGCAGCTGGGCGATCTGGCGCCCTTCATTGAGACGTACCGTGCGCCGAGGCCTCCGCTGGGCTCCGGCGTGGCGGCTGCGGCTGCGGGCGCTCGCGCCATGATGGACCTGTCGGATGGACCAGCGACGGACGCAGCGCGCATCGCTCAGGCCTCGGGCGTCGTCATTGAGTTCAATCGAGATGCCATCGAGGCGGAGGCGACCCAGCTGGCTCCCGCCGCCCGGGTCTGCGCGGTCGATCCCGTGCGGTGGGTCCTGCAAGGGGGAGAGGAACACGGCATGATCGCCGTTTTTCCACCGGATGTGCACCTGCCCGACGGCTTCCGCGTTGTCGGCACGGTGCGAGCATGCCGGGCCGAGGAAGAACCGCAGGCGATGATGGATGGGGCGGTCCTGCGCGGGGCGTGGGATCATTTCTCGGCAGATTCCGTAGACTAGTGTGATGTGGGCCGCTGGAGTCTTTGTTGATAGACGGGGAAGCGAAGCGGCGTGACGACCAACGATTGGAGTACATCAGGATGACCGCGTTGACTGAGGGCACCCCGGCCTCGTCCCGACCGATGTCGCGCGTGGCGCGCAAGCTCGCGGAGTCGTCGGAGGAGATTCCGGCGACCGCTGGCCTGTCCCTGCCCGCGCTGCAGGGTGACGCCTGCGTGCCGCCGACGAAGGCCCTGCCCGTCGTCGATGCGGAGACTGACGCTGACGCCTGAGGGAGCTCAGCGCCAGACCTACTTTGCCGACGGCGACGCTCGTGTGCGTGGGTGCGCGTGGCCGACATGATGTGATCCCCGCGAGCGTCCGCCATGCGTCGGTGACAAAAGTTCAGTTGATGAAGAAAATACCGTGTGAGAAAATTTAGCGGTTTCGGTGTGGCCAACCTCGGCAGCGGCACCGTAGCGCCAACCCATCAGCGCGCACAACAGTGAGGATTGAGAGATGGCTGAGCAGCAGTACGATGCGAATCAGGGTGCGGTGCCTCCGCCACCGGCCCCTTCCCAGAGCCTGACGCCTCCGCCCGCTCCGAGCCCCCAGAATGTGGTCGCTCCGGCTGTCGCAGTCCCGCAGGCGGGCGTGACCTTTACGCCGATGTCGGATAAGAGCCGTCGTCGCATCAAGCGCATCGTGGTGGGCGTTGTGTCCCTCGTTGTGCTCGGGGTTGTCGCAACCGTCGCCTTGGCGATCGCGAACTGGACGCGCACGCCCGAGGCGCAGGTTCGCCAGTATCTTGATCTGCTCGCGGACGGCAAGGCCAGCGCCGCGACGGCGATGGTTGACCCGGGGCTGCCCAACGATCAGCGCGGTTTTCTCTCGGACGAGGTCATGGCCTCGTCGAGCGCCCGCATCGAGGTCGAGGACGTGACCGTGGACGATGCGGAGCACTCGAAGGAACGGGTGGTGACGGCGACGATGCGCCTCGACGGCGAACGCTTCACCCGTTCGTTCCGCGTCAGTGAAGGGAAGAAGACCTTTGGCCTGCTGAAGAACTGGAAGATTCAGGATGCGATGGTCGCTCGCGTGGATGTGCAGGCAGATAACGTCACGCACTTCTCGATCGGCGGCGAAAAGATGTCGGTCGCGACGCTGAAGGAAGCCCCGAGTAGCTCCATCGTGCTCTACCCGGGTGTCTACACGTTCACCCCGGAGGAGACGGGCGAGTACATCGACGCTGCCCCCAAGACCATTTCGGTCAAGGCGGCGACAGGGTACGACAGCTCCTACTACGGCGGAACCGTCGAGCTGACGGGCACCTACAACGACAAGATGGCTGCCGCCGCGCTCGAGGCTGCGGCTGCGCTCACGAACTCGTGCGCGACCGTTCCGGGCAACATCGATACGGCATGCCCGAGTGCGGTTCAGTCCCGGACCCTGGCCCTGTTGCAGGTCAAGACGATGCCCACGTCCATGAAAGCGACGACGGATGAAGGCGGTGTCTATACCGGCGAGGCAACGTTCACGATCCAGGGCATGGAGAGCTGGGAGAAACAGCGTGACGTGACGTCCCGGGTGACCGCGACGGTGAAGACCGACAAGGATGGCAAGCTCGAGTTGGACGCTTCGGGCAAGCCGCAGTTCGAGGTTCGATTCGGCTACTAAGGCCTCGAATCACGCCATTGATGCACCGGGTATGCGGACTCGACGAAAGAAGTTTGCATACCCGGTGGCGCATAGGCGGTTGCGCGCTATGATGGGTTGTTGGTAACTCTGTCACACTGAACATGGAGCAGCCCGCATGAGCAACGATGCTAAGGCAACGAGCACCCGTCGGCCCGGCCGTCCGAAAGCCGGTAGCGAGGATAAGAAGGCGCGCATCCTGTCGGAGGCGCTCACCCTTTTCTCGACGCAGGGCTACGTGGCAACCTCGCTTGCAGACATCGCGCGTGCCTCCGATATTTCGAAGGCGGGGCTTCTGCATCACTACTCCTCGAAGGATCAGCTGCTCGCGGCTGTCCTGGACGAACGCGATCGCCGTATCGTCAGTCGACTCCCGCGCCCCGAGGAGGGGGCCGAGGCCGCGCTGGATGCCTGGGTGGACATGGTGGCACACAATCAGCGCCATCCCGACGGAGTGGCGCTCTACACGGCGATGTCGGCTGCCGTCATTGATTCGAAGCATCAGGCGCATCCGTGGTTCCGCGAGCACCTGATCGGAGCGATTTCCTACCTCGTTGAGGCTTTTGAGCATGGCAAGACCACGGGTGAGGTGCGTGAGGATGCTCCGAGTGAGCAGATCGCGCGCCGCCTCGTTGCGATATCGGACGGGCTCCAGGTCCAGTGGCTTTGCTCGCGCGCGGACGGGGGTCGTACGCTCAACATGCACGAGGTGATGGCTGGCGTCGCCGTTGACATGAAGGAGCGGTGGCTTCTTCGCTCCGAGTGAGTCAGGGTGTCGCCCGCGGGGTGACAGCGCTTGTGTGAGAAGTGACACTTGATATCTGACTTTGTGGGTGTTTCTTGCATTTCGGGGCTTAGGTCCCGTGTTTGACCGTATCGGCGTCGTGCGATGCCAACACGGGTAGGTCGTACGCGCGTTACGATGGACAAACCAGCATCCTTCACAACGTCGGGAGTTGTGCTGAGCGTGTCCAGCGTTGGTGCTCCACGCGAGGCCGAGAATCCGTCGCACATCCACGCCTGGAGGTCCACGCATGGCGAACGCCGCTGTTCCCACCCCGTCCCACCACAATGCCAGCGCTCGACGCTGCCCCGATGACCTATGGGCCTTGGGGGAGCGGGCGATCATTCGGGCCCGCCGATGGGCCGATGAATCGGCCTTTGAGCCGACGCCGCGCTCGGCCAAGCTCCTGTCTCGCATCCTCGCCGATCCCGACGGACTTACTTTCACGACCCGATTCGTCGATGATGTCGTGCGTCCCGCGGACCTGGACGTGGCCAGCGCAGCCATGAAGCGCCTGTCGGCTGGCCGCAAGAACTTCCTACCCCCGGCCCTGGCTGCGGCGATGGGTCTCGGCTCGACCGCATCGCTCCTCGCCCCGCGCACGGTGACGGCGGTGGCCCGTCGTGTATTCCGCGAGATCGTCGGTGACCTCGTCGTCGATGCAACCGACAAGGGCCTGGGGCCCGCGCTCGCCCGCCTGCGTCAGGGCGGCCACCGATTGAACGTGAACCTCCTCGGCGAGGCGGTTCTCGGTGAGAAGGAAGCATCTCATCGCCTGGCTGAGGTCTCGCGCCTCGTGACCCGCGAGGATGTCGACTACGTGTCCATCAAGGTTTCCGCGGTGACAGGCCCCCACAACCCGTGGGGCTTCGAGGAGGTCGTCGACCACGGGGTGAGCGCGCTCCTGCCCCTCTACCGCCTCGCTCGTGATCACGGGACCTTCCTCAACCTCGACATGGAGGACTACAAGGACCTTGACCTGACGATCGCAGTGTTCACCGCGATCCTCGACCAGCCGGATATGCGCGGCTACGAGGCCGGCATCGTCCTCCAGGCCTACCTGCCCGATTCGCTCGGTGCACTCCAGCGTCTCCAGGAGTGGGCGCGCGCACGCGTGGACGCGGGAGGCTCGCGCATCAAGGTCCGTATCGTCAAGGGCGCGAACCTGTCCATGGAGAAGGTGGATGCCGAGATTCACGGTTGGGAGCTGACGACCTGGCCGTCCAAGCAGGCCACCGACACCAACTACAAGCGCATGCTGAACTGGGCGATGACGCCCGAGCGTACCCGCGCGATCCGACTGGGCGTCGCCGGACAGAACGTTTTCGATATTGCCTTCGCCTACGAGCTGCGCGCTGCGCGAGGCGTTGAGGACAGCGTCGAGTTCGAGATGCTCTCCGGCATGGCCACCGGCATTCAAGAGGTCGTGCGTCGCGATGTCGGCTCCCTGCTTCTGTACGTCCCGGTCGTCAACCCCCGAGAGTTCGACGTCGCCATCTCCTACCTGGTGCGCCGCCTGGAGGAAAACGCCGCGCCTGAGAACTTCATGTCCGGGGTCTTCGACATCGCTACAAACGAGGATATCTTCGCCCGCGAGCGCGACCGTTTCCTCGCCGCGCTCTCCGACGTCGATCCGGATGCCCCGTTGCCCGTTCCCAACCGCGTCCAGGATCGTCTGGCCGAGCGTCAGGCTGGGGTGCCGGCTGAGCAGGGGAGCCTCGCGGAGCGTGCGCGTCGTCCCTTTGTCTCCGAGGCGGATTCAGATCCCGCTCTGGCGGCCAATCGGCAGTGGGCTCGCGATATTGCTGCGGCTATCCCTGCCTCGACGCGAGGTGTTGAGGCCGTGCGTGCCGGCGCGCAGGCCCTGTCCTCGAACGAGGCGATCGACGGCCTTGTCGAGGCGAGCACCAAGGCGGCGCACGCCTGGCAGGCCCTGGCCCCCGAGGAGCGTGCAGCCGCGCTGCATCGCGTCGGCGATGTTCTCGCCGCGCGCCGGGGCGAGCTCATCGAGGTCGCCGGATCTGAGGCCGGCAAGACCATCGATCAGGCCGATCCCGAGGTGAGCGAAGCGATTGACTTCTGTCATCACTACGCTCAGGCCTCGTTGCAGCTCTCCGATGAGACTTACATGGCGGGTGCGCGATTTGTGCCCGTGAACGTCACTGTTGTTGCCTCGCCCTGGAACTTCCCCGTGGCCATTCCCGTGGGTGGCGTCGCCGCTGCTCTGGCGGCGGGCAGCGCGGTGATCCTCAAGCCGGCTCCGCCGGCCAAGCGTTGCGCCGCGGAACTCGTCGCGGCTTTCCACGAGGCCGGGGTTCCCCGCGAGCTGGTGGCGCTTGCCCCGCTCGAGGATGGAGATGTGTCGCGCTACCTGGTGACCCACCCGGGTGCGGATCGCGTTGTGCTGACGGGCTCGTACGACACGGCCCGCCTCTTCCGTTCGTGGAAGCCCGACATGCACCTGCTGGGTGAGACGAGCGGCAAGAACGCTATCATCGTCACGCCGTCCGCTGACCCTGATCTGGCGGTACGCGACATCGTTCATTCGGCCTTCGCGCACGCGGGACAAAAGTGCTCGGCGTCCTCCCTGCTGATCCTCGTCGGATCCGCGGGGCGCTCGAGCCGCATCGCTCGCCAGCTCGTGGATGCGGCTGCCTCCCTGCGCGTGGGCCTGCCGGCATCCCTGGACTCGCAGGTCGGCCCGGTTGTCGTGCCCGACGACGAGAAGGCCGTACGAGGCCTGACCACCCTGGGAGAGGGCGAGCACTGGGTGCTCAAGCCTCGGTACCTGGGCGATGGGCTGTGGACCCCGGGCATCCGTGCAGGCGTGGTGCCCGGCAGCGAGTTCCACCTGACCGAGTACTTCGCGCCCGTCCTCGGCGTCATGCGCGTCGACACCCTGGAGGACGCGATCGAGGCTGTCAACGAGGTCGACTACGGACTGACCTCCGGCCTCCATACTCTCGACACGGATGAGTTGGCGACCTGGCTGGAGGGCATCGAGGCCGGCAACCTCTACGTCAACCGCGGGATCACCGGCGCAATCGTTCGCCGTCAGCCTTTCGGCGGATGGAAGCGCTCGGCGATTGGGTCGACGACGAAGGCCGGTGGTCCTTCCTACCTGCTGGGTCTGGGCGAGGTCGAGCCCGACCGTGATGCGATGGCGGGGGAGTCCAGTGCTCCCGTGGAGGCGCTCGATCCGAGCGTGCTCGCCCTGTGTCGTGCGGCTGATCCTCACCTGAGCGCGGACGATGCGGCCGAACTGAGTCGTGCCGTCGCCGCGGATGGCGCTGCCTGGGCATCCGATTACGGAGCCAACCGCGACGTTACCGGCATGGCCTGTGAGCGCAATGTCCTGCGCTACCGTTCCACGCCGGTCCTCGTGCGCGCCGGAAGCGGGACTGCCCTCGCCGACACTGTGCGTGTGCTGGCAGCGGGCGTCCTCGCGGGCGGGCCCATCGGGCTGTCCGTTGCCGACGAGCTTCCGGCTACCATCCGGGAGCTACTGGAGGGCTGGGATATCGAGGTGACGGTCGAAGACTCGCACTCGTGGGATTCTCGCCTGGCGATGGTGGCGAACTCCGGTGGCCTGGGCATGCGAGTGCGTGTCCTCGGTCCGCGCGATGAAAGCTCGCAGCAGCGCTGGGCGGACGCGAGCCGCGCGAGCGGTGGCAGCCCCGACGTGGCCCTGTACACGGGTGCCGTCACGGCCTGGCCGCACTCGGAGCTGCTGCCGTTCCTGCGTGAGCAGGCAGTCTCGATCACGAACCACCGTTTCGGAACCCCGCTCGACCTGGCAGCGGATCTCCTTTGAGCCTCGCATCCTGAGAGCGGATGGGGAATCCAGACGCTCAAGGCATGGGCAAG
>JAHACW010000045.1 GCA_018375675.1 Actinomyces sp.
CCGAGCAGGGCGAACTTTTTCGCGCACAGGCAGCTGTGACGTGGCGACGTTGAAACCAATGACACCTCTGCAGCCACTGATGCAGACCAACGTGAAACCACCATCACCTCTGCGACCGCTGATGCAGGCCAACGTGAAACCGCCATCACCTCTGCAACCGAAAAACGCACCCAAAACGCCCATTTCTCACCCGCAAAGGCGATGTCGGTTTCAATTGGGGCTCGGCCTGCGCGAGCAAAGGCGATGGTGGTTTCATCTGAGGCTCGACCTGCGCGAGCAAAGGTGATGGCGGTTTCAACCCCACGCACAGACGAGCGAGAAAAGGCGACAGGGGTTTCACGCGAGAGATTTCCGATGTACGCGGGCTATGGCGGAGCCTGGCCGGGCACCGAGTCAACGCACCGAGCCACACATCAGCGACCAGGCGCCACTGTGTGGAGGGCGCCGGAGGGTCCGGAGGGCACGGGCGGGCTTCGAGGCGCGGCGCCGAACGCAGTGAGGTCGCCTAGCCTCGCGGGCGGCCGGGCCCGACGGCGCCCGGAACACCAGCGGAGCCGCAAGCAACAAGCTCAATCGCAAATTCCGGCTGCACCGCCGGTGTGAAGGGCGTAAGAGGGCCTGGCTGCGGCGGCCGTGGGCGGTGGCGGGGCCTGGCCGGGCTTCGAGACGACGCGCCGAGCCTTTAGGCTCGCGGCGCGGACGGCGAGCGGGCGGGCCGCCGCCCACGGGCGCACCAAGCAGCCCGGCCCAGCAGGGCGCACAAAGCAGCCCGGCCCCACAGGGCACAGCCCAGCCAGCGATCAGCGGCTCACGGGCACCCAGCGGCTCGCCCACTCGGAAGCAACATCCACCAGGGCAGGCAAGTGCGCCGAACCGGAGGCGGCGAGCGCGCGATCCACGGCCTCGTCGATGACGGGCACGCCGTCGACCGGCGTGTACTCGCCCGCGATGCCGTCGGGGGCAGCGGTCATTTCGACGAGGGAGCCGTCGGGCAGCAGGTGGAAGACCTCGCGTGTGCGGTCGAGCAGACCGGTCTCCTCATCGAAGGAGTCGTGCGTGATGAGCACGGGAACGCTGAGGCCACGCAGGGCTTTCTCGCCGGAGACCATGGACATGTCGGCGAGGGTGCGCTTGGAGATCGTGAAGTGCTGGCGCACGGACTCTGAATCGTCGGGCACGGTCGTGGCCCCGTGATGCTCGAGGTCGGAGAGCTGCACGTCGGAAAACACGAGGTTCCAGTCGTAGGACAGGGGGCCGAGGACCGGGGAGACCAGCACGTATGTCTGCACGGCGGGCGGTCGCGAGCGTAGTGCGACGGCGGCGCCGAACTCGTGGCCGACGCAGATTTGGCGCGCGAATCCCTGGTCGGCAAGCCAGCCGGATGCGGAGCGGAAGTCTTCGATGAGGGGATCGAACGTGATGATTTCGTCGCCCGAGGCACCGTGGCCGGAGTAGTCGAAGGTGAGGGTGGCATAGCCCGCGCGACGCAGTGCACGACCGAGTGAGTCGAACATGCCCGATGCGTGACGGTCCGACAAAAAGGTGTGAGAAAAGATCACCGCGGCGTCGCGGCAGTCCACAGGACGCGTGAATGTACCGGAGAGGGATACTCCCCGGGGCGTCTCAATCGTTATCTGGCTCACGCCATAAACATAGCGTGTGAGGACCGCTCAGGAAAAGAGGGGCCCACACTGTGCACGAATGTGACAAGGGGATACCTGAGACGAGAAGCATCCGTGAATAATCCCCACTCTAGGTGAGGATCGTGCGGCGCGACGGACAGCGCCACTAAGATGGGACGCATACGCGCCGGTGAGAGCCGCGCCCACAGGAATTGCGAAACACCCGCCACGACGGGAATCCCCACCACTTGCAGTGAGAGAAGGACATTCATGGGAACCAAGACTGGAATCCTCATCGGAGTTAGCATCGGATACGTCCTGGGCACCCGAGCAGGCCGCGAGCGCTACGAGCAGATCCGCGCGAACGCCTCGAAGCTGCGCCGTTTCCCGATCGTGGCACGCCCCCTGGATGCGGCGGGCCAGAAGATGTCCGACCTCGTGCGTGCGGGCGGCGAGCAGGTGACCGATAAGGTCGCCGACGCCGTGAAGGAACGCCTCTTCGGTGCCCCCGCCTCCCAGCCGACGACGGTCGACGCGCAGACCACCTCTTCCACGACGCAGCGTTGAGCGCGCGAGGGAACGAGGCCGTGAACGCAGACCCGCTGACCGACGGCCAGGAGCCGACGCGCGCGCAGATTAAGCGCTGGCGCAAGCACCTGGCTGAAGAGCGCATGGAGGCTCGCACCTACCGCGACCTGTCGGAACGCCGAACGGGCGAGGAGCGCGCGGTCCTCCTGCAGCTCGAGGAGGCGGAGCGCCGCCACGAGGAGTATTGGCTGGCGCGCCTGGGCGATCATGCCCTGCCTGCCCCGAAGCCGCCGCTGCGCACGCGCGCCGCGTCGCTCCTCGCACACCTTTTTGGCACGATTTTCATTCTGGCGATGGCACAGCGCGCGGAGCAGCGTTCCGCGCGCGACGTGGATGACGACGTGCCGGCGCACATGCAGGCGGACGAGCACATTCACGCCGAGGTCATCCGTTCCCTGGCGGCGAAGTCCCGCGAGACCCTGGCGGGCACGTTCCGCGCTGCGGTCTTCGGCGCGAACGACGGCCTCGTGTCGAACCTGGCCCTCGTGCTGGGTGTGGCGGCGACGGGCATGGAACCCCACGTCGTTCTCCTGACGGGCATATCGGGCTTGCTCGCGGGCGCCCTGTCGATGGCGGCGGGCGAGTGGGTGAGCGTGCGCAGTCAGCGCGAACTCCTCGACGCCTCGATCCCCGACCCGGACGCGCATCAGGCGGTGCCGGACCTGGATGTGGACGCGAACGAGCTGGCCCTCGTGTTCCGTGCGCGCGGCGAGAGCGAGGAGGAGGCCGAGATCCACGCCAAGCAGGTCTTTGCACGCCTCGCTAAGCCTGCGACCGGCGAGTCCGGTGCGATCGCGGTGCGTGCCGCCCTGGGCGGAAGCCCCGAGTCGGACGGCGCTGGCGACCAGGTGGGCACGCCCATGAAGGCGGCGCTGTCCTCGTTCTGTTTCTTCGCGGCGGGCGCGATCTTCCCACTGATCCCCTACCTGCTGGGCATGACCGGCATGACCGCAATCGTCGTCGCGGCCGTGATCGTCGGCGTCGCCCTGCTGTTTACGGGCGGCGTGGTCGGCATCCTGTCCGGCCAGTCCCCCGCGCCCCGCGCGCTGCGCCAGCTCATCGTAGGTTACGGCGCCGCGGGGGTGACATACCTGCTGGGCACGCTGTTCGGCACGTCAATCTCCTGACGCCTCGTCTCCAGCGGGGACGAGGCCGGGGCCACCTCACCCGTTCCCCCTGGCCTGGGCTGCCCGCGGGCCGGAGGCCGTGGCCCAGTTGGAGGCCGCCTGTGCCACACTAGGGGCATGACGGATTTTCTTTCTCGGGCGCGTGGCGCCCTCATGGGCCTCGCCGTCGCCGACGCGGTGGGCACCACGAATGAGTTCAAGTGGGCGGGCACCTTCGAGCCGATCACGGACATGGTGGGTGGCGGTCCCTTCCTGCTGAAGCCCGGGCAGTGGACGGATGACACGTCGATGGCCCTGTGCATCGCAGATTCCCTGCTGGCGAAGGGCCGCTACGACTCTTTTGACGTGATGGAGCGCTACCAGCACTGGTTTTCGGAGGGTTACCGTTCGTCGACGGACAGGTGTTTCGATATCGGTGGCCAGGTGCGCGCCGCGCTGTTCGATTTCGAGCACGAACAGCGTGTGCCGGTGACCGCTGAACGCACGAACAGCGCCGGTAACGGCGCGATCATGCGCCTGGCGCCCATGGTGATCGCGGGCTTCCGCTCACGTTCCCCGCGCGAGGTGGTCGCGACCGCTCGATTGAGCGCGCGCGAGACGCACTTCTCGGTCGAGGCCGAGGCCGCCACCGAGGTTTTCGCGGCCCTGCTGGTGGGCGCCCTGTTGGGGTGGTCCCCGGAGCAGCTCATGGACGTATCGTGGGCGTCGACGGGTACGGCTTTCGATGAGATGGCCGCGCGGGTGATCAGCCCGGATCCGCAGGTGCGCGCCTCGTGGGAGGCGGAGACCAGCGGCTACATCGTGAACGGTCTGCGCCTGGCGGTGCACGGCCTCCTGGATTTCCCGTCCTTCAAGGACGCGACCCTGGCGATCGCCAACATGGGTGGCGACTCGGACACCAACGCCGCGATCTACGGGCAGCTGGGCGGCGCTTTCTATGGGATCGAGGGCATCCCGGCCTCGTGGAGGGAACGCGTGCACCTGGGCGAGGAGATCGACCAGCTGGCGCGTGACCTCGTGGATCTGCGCCTGGAGCCTCCCGTGACTCGCTTCGACGAGGACCTGCAGGGCGAGGCGCCCTCCGCCTGACCGGCGTCCGCCTCTGGCCAGCGACTAGACTGGCGATATCATGCCTGACTCTCGCCCCACGCCTTCGTCCGAGCCCAACGAGCGCGGCCCTCGCTCGCACAACGCGGGTCGCCGCGCCGACGGGCGTGACGGCGGGCGCCGCCGAGGCCACAAGGGCCGAGGCCAGGCAGGGCAAGAGGGACGAGGCCGGGCAAGCCGAGACAACAGGGACCGCGAGGGCCGCAGGCGCCCCCAGCGCGAGCACGCGCGCCCCTTCAAGCCCTTCACGCCGGAGCAGCTAGCCGAGCGCGCCGCGGCGATCCCGGTCATCTCCTTCCCGGACCTGCCGGTGAGCGCCCGCCGCGACGAGATCGCGAGCGCTATCCGCGACCACCAGGTGGTCATCGTGTCGGGCGAGACCGGCTCGGGTAAGACGACGCAGCTGCCGAAGATCTGCATGCAGCTGGGCCGCGGCGTCGCCGGGATGATCGGGCACACCCAGCCGCGCAGGCTCGCGGCGCGCTCGGTCGCGGATCGCATCGCCGACGAGCTGGGCCAGACCGTGGGCCGCGAGCGCGGCCAAGTGGTCGGCTACCAGGTGCGTTTCACGGACGAGGTGGGCCCCACGACCCTCGTCAAGCTCATGACGGACGGCATCTTGCTGGCGGAGATCCAGTCGGACCCGATGCTGCGCCGCTACGACACGCTCATCATCGACGAGGCCCACGAGCGCAGCCTCAACATCGACTTCATCCTGGGCTACGTCGCGCGCCTGCTGCCCGCGCGCCCGGACCTGAAGGTCATCATCACGTCGGCGACTATCGATTCGGACCGTTTCGCGCGCCATTTCGGCACATGGGAGGGCGCTCCCGGCTCGGGTCGCCTGACCGAGCCCGCGCCGGTCATCGAGGTGTCGGGCCGCACGTACCCGGTGGAGATCCGCTACCGTCCCCTCGGCCCGACGACGCCTTCGTCGTACACGTCCGAGGCCTCGGCCGCGCAGGCGAACGATCCCACCGAGACCGTCGAGACCACGGAGGTCACCGAGTCCGGTCCCATGCAGCTGGTCCTGGAGGACCCGGACGACGAGCTGGCGACGCTGGGCTACGGCATGGGCGAGGACGTCGACGTGGAGACCGCGATCTGTCACGCGGTGGACGAGCTGAGCGCGGAGGGCGACGGCGACATCCTGGTCTTCCTGCCCGGCGAGCGCGACATCCGCGACACGGAGGCGGCCCTCCTCGATCACTTGAAGGGACGAGGCCGGCGCGCGGGAGACGACAAGGGCGCACGCCCGGGAGACATCGAGATCCTGCCCCTGTACGCGCGGCTGACGGCGGCCGAGCAGCATCGCGTCTTCGAGCCGCATCGCCTGCGCCGCGTGGTCCTGGCGACGAACGTCGCGGAGACGTCGCTGACGGTGCCGGGCATCCGCTACGTCATCGACCCGGGTTTGGCGCGTATTTCCCGCTATTCCAATAAGACGAAGGTGCAGCGCCTGCCGATCGAGCCGGTCAGCCAGGCGAGTGCGAACCAGCGCGCGGGCCGATGCGGCCGAGTCGCGGAGGGCGTGGCGATCCGCCTGTTCTCGCAGGCCGACTACCTCTCGCGCCCGCGCTTCACGGAGCCCGAGATCCTGCGCACGTCGCTGGCCAGCGTCATCTTGCAGATGGCGTCCCTGGGCCTGGGCGCGGTCGAGGACTTCCCGTTCCTGGACGCGCCGGATCGGCGCGCGGTGCGCGACGGCGTGGCCCTCCTCGTGGAGATCGGCGCCCTCGCGCAGGATCGCGAGACCGCGGACGCGGCCCCGGCCTCGTCCCAGTACAGGCTCACCGGCATCGGCCGGGACCTGGCTCGCCTGCCGATCGACCCGCGCCTGGGGCGCATGCTGCTGGAGGCCGAGCGCCTGGGCTGCGCCTCGGAGGTGCTCGTCATCGTGGCGGCGCTGTCGATCCAGGACGTGCGTGAGCGCCCGGCCGAGCATCAGGGCACGGCGGACGCCTCGCACGCGCGTCTGGCCGACCCTCATTCGGACTTCATCACGTACCTGAACCTGTGGCGCTACCTGGCGGTGCAGGCCCGCGACCTGTCGGGTTCGGCGTTCCGGCGCATGTGCCGCGCGGAGTTTTTCCACTACCTGCGGTGGCGCGAGTGGCGCGACGTGGTCGGCCAGCTGCGCCAGATGGCGCGGGCGCTGGGGATCGGCGTGGGGCCGGTGGGCGAGCCGTCGACGGGCGACGTCGTGGAGGCCGCCCAGTTCGGCGGCGCGCAGGACGCGGCCGTTCGCGCGGTCCTGGCCTACGGGCAGGGCACGGCGAGCGTGGATGCGGACCAGGTGCACCGCTCGCTGCTGGTCGGCCTGCTGTCCTATCTGGGGTCGTGGGACGAGACGAAGCGCGATTACGAGGGCGCGCGCGGCACGCACTTCACGATCTGGCCGGGCTCGGGCGTGAGCGGGCACCCCGCCTGGGTGATGACCGCAGAGCTCGTGGAGACCTCGCGCCTGTTTGCGCGCACGGTGGCCCGCATCCGCCCGGAGTGGGTGGAGCCGGCGGCGCGCGGCCTGCTCAAGCGCTCGTATTCGGAGCCGTTCTGGTCGGTCGCAAAGGGCGCGGCGTTGGTCCGCGAGCGCGTGACCCTCTACGGGCTGACGCTGGCGGCGGACCGCGAGGTGCTGCTGGGTCGCTTGGGTGATCTCGTCATCGACGAGGCCGTGGCCGCCTCGCGCTCTCATGCTCCGCGCGCGGGGTCGCTGGAGGCCCTGGCGGCCGGCTTGGTGTCGGCGTCGAAGGATCCGCTGTCGTCTGGGTCGTTTGAGCCGCGTCATTTCGAGGAGTTGGCGGCCGCGCGCGAGGGGACGACGGCGCGCGAGCTGGCCCGCGAGATGTTCATTCGCAACGCCCTGGTGGATGGCCAGTGGAGGGAGAGGCACGGTTTCCAGCGCCGAAACGAGGCCCTGGTGGAGCAGGCCCGCGAGGTTGAGCGCCGCAGCCGCACCCACGGCCTCGTTGCGGACGAGCAGGCGCGCTTCCGTTTCTTCGATGATCTGATCCCCGAGCACGTGACCAGCGCGGCGGCGTTCAACCGCTGGTGGAAGGACGAGCGCCGGGAGCATCCCGATTTGCTGATCTACCCGGCGTCCCTGCTGATGCCGCGCGAGGCGACCTCCGGCGAGGGCTTCCCGGATCATTGGCAGTGCGGCGAGCTGTCGCTGCCCTTGAGCTACGAGTTTGCGCCGGGCAGCCCGCGCGACGGCGTGTCGATGCGCATCCCGATCGAGGTGCTCGAGCGCGTCAGCGATGCGGGTACGGACTGGCTGGTGCCCGGCATGCGCGAGGACCTGCTGACCGAGGCGATCCGCGCTCTGCCCAAGGGCGTGCGCCGGCTGCTGGCCCCCGCGCCGGACGTGGCCGCGTCGGTAGCTCGCTGGATCGAGCAGGCGGGCGACGAGCCGGTCGAGGCCGTGGCGGCGTCAGCGGACGAGTCTGCCAGCAAAGCCAAGACTGCTGAGTCCGACGAGCCGGACCCACTGAGCCTGGACGCCGCAATGGGCCGACTGGCGGCGTGGGGCGCGACCTCGGGTCGACTCTCGACGCGCAACTCCCCTGCGAAGGCACCGAAGAAGGCGGCACAGAAGGAGGCCCCTGCGGCGGAATCCACCCAGGGCGCCGAAGCGACCGCGGCGAGCGAGGCGCCCAAGCCCCGCCCCCTCACCGAGGGCCCCGTCCTGGAGGCCCTCGCCCACGCGGTGCGCGTCCTGCGCGGCGTGGACCTGAGCGAGGCGGACCTTGCGCACGCGCGCGCCCACCTGCCCGACCACCTGCGCATGACCTTCGTGGTCACCGACGCGTCGGGTAAGGAACTGGGCGCGGGCAAGGACCTGGCCTACCTGCAGCGTTCCCTCGCCAGCGACGCGAACAAGGCGGTGCGCACGGCCGTTCGCGCGGCCCTCGAAGAGGCCGGCGAGAAGCAGGCGCGCAGGAACAAGCGCGGGCGCGGGGCCTCGGAGGAGGCAGCCGCGCGCGGTGGGGAGGATTCCCCCACCCGCACCTCCACCTCAAATGGGGACGCGCAGTCCGCACCCGGGGGCGCGCACGCGCCGAAGGACGCCCAGGCCTCGGCCCCCGCGCCGGACCCGGCGTTCCACGCGGACGGCATCACGCAGATGCCGACGCTGCCGCGATCGATCACGCAGACCTCGGGCTCAATGACGCTGCGGGCCTTCCCCGCGCTGGTCCCCCAGGGCAGCGCCGCGGCCCCGGCGGCGGGCGTGCGCGTCATGGCCAGCGCCACCGAGGCGAACCGCGAGCACCGCGCCGGCCTCGCACACCTGTTGCTCGCCCGCGTCGCCCTGGCGACGAACCGCGTGACCACGCGGTGGACGGGCCGCGAGGCCCTCATGCTGGCGGCCTCCCCCTACGCGGACACGGCGGCCCTGGTCGCGGACGCGCAGCTGGCCTCGGCACTGGCCCTCGTGGACGAGCTGAGCAACCCCGCGGACGTGCGCGATCCCGAGGCCTTCGAGACGCTCGTGGCGGCCGCGCGCGACGCGCACGAGGACCGCGTCTACCAGATCCTCTCCCACGTCGTGCGGGCCCTGGAGGCCAGCGCCGAGGCCGACGCCGCCGTGCGCTCCCACCCCCAGGCCTCGCTCGAGGAGACGACGCACGACGTCGCGGCGCACGGGAAGACCCTGCTCTACGAGGGCTTCGTATCGGCGACGCCCGCCTCCGCGCTGCCGCACCTGGGGCGCTACCTGCGCGCCGGGGCCGTGCGCATCGAGCGCGCCGCCTCCTCGCCGGGGGCGCTCGCGCGCGACCTGGAGGACATGGACCGCATCCACCAGGCCGAGGCCGAGATCGCCGCCACGCGCGAGGCCCTGGAGCGCCGTCCCTACGACGCCCGACGCGACGCCGCCCTCACCCAGGCGCGATGGATGGCCGAGGAGCTGCGCGTATCGATGTTCGCCCAGACCCTGGGCACGCCCAACAAAGTCTCCATGAAGCGCCTGCTCGGCGTGCTGGCGGGGGCACAGTGAAGCGCGAGGATGCTCGCACCCTCGCGCGCTCCCTCATGGACGCCGCTGGACTGACCGACTGGCGTTTCCGCTTCGACCACGCCAAGCGCCGGGCGGGCGCGTGCACACATACCTCGCGCACGATCAGCCTGTCCGGGCCGCTCACCGACCTGTACGACGCGGAGACGATCCGGGGCGTGATCCTGCACGAGATCGCCCACGCCCTCGTCGGACCGGCCCACGGGCACAATGCCGCGTGGAAGCGGGCCGCACGCGCCCTCGGCGCCCCGGATTCCGCGCGGCTGCCCTCGTCCCTTCCCTCCCCGGACGCGCCCTGGGTGGGCACGTGCCCGCGCTGCGGGGCCACCCGCCGCCTGTACCGGGCGCCGCGCCGCGTCTCCTCGTGCGGGGTGTGCTCGCGCGCCTTCAACCCGGCGCTGATCCTCACGTGGGAGCACCGAGGAAAGGCCGCCTCGCCCGGGCGCGCCTACGAGCGCGAGCTCGCCTCGATCCGCCGCCGTTAGCGTTACCGACGCCGACGGAGTGCGCGCGCGGCGTGCGTCTGCCCACGTCACAGTTTTGCAACCCGGGCGGGCGCGCACACACCCACCCGACGGCGATACCCTTGATTCCAACACCCCCGAGAGAAGGAAGCCATGGGTACCACCGCCAGCCCCGACGCCACCACCGCTCCCGACCGCGAGGTCCTCACCTGGGAGGGCTTTGGCGACGCGTCCCGTGAGCTCACTCAGCAGATCGTCGACTCCGGCTGGATCCCGGACCTGATCGTCGCCATCGCGCGCGGCGGCCTCATCCCGGCTGGCGCCATCGCCTACGCGATGGACGTCAAGGCCATCGGCACCATGAACGTCGAGTTCTACTCCGGCATCGGCGAAACCCTCGAGGAGCCCCAGCTGCTTCCCCCACTCATGGACGTCTCCGCGATGGACGGCAAGCGCGTCCTCGTCGTCGACGACGTCGCCGACTCCGGCAAGACCCTCAAGATGGTCATGGACCTCATCGACGAGCACGGCCTCTCTCTCGACGGCTCCGCCGCCGTGCGTGTCGAGGCCCGCAGCGTGGTCATCTACAAGAAGCCCGTGTCCATCATCGAACCCGACTACGTGTGGGCGTACACCGACAAGTGGATCAACTTCCCCTGGTCGACGCTGCCCGTCATCAAGCCGTGACTTCCCTACGGGCGGGCTCGGGACGGCAGGCGGCCGCCTCTCCTGAGCGCGCCCAGACCCCGTCCATCACTAGGCGCATCGTCGAGGCCGTGGCCGAGCGCGCACGCATCGGTGACCCCGTGCGTGTGCTGGGCCTGACCGGTCCTCCCGGGACCGGCAAGACGACGATCGCCGCCGAGCTGGCTCGCGCCTTGCCCGAGGCCGGCATCCCCGTTGCGGGCCTGGCGCCCATGGATGGCTTCCACATGTCCAACGCGGTGCTGGCCGCACGCGGGATCGCGGACCACAAGGGAGCACCCGACACCTTCGACGTGGGCGGATACGTGGCTCTCCTGGGGCGCGTGCGCCGCGCGGACGGCGTGGTCCTCGCCCCCGACTATCGGCGCGACCTGCACGAGCCCGTCGCCGCCTCCCTGCCCGTCGAGGTCGACGGCGTCGTCATCACGGAGGGCAACTACCTGGGACTCGAGCTGCCCGGCTGGGCGGACGTGCGCGGCCTCATCGACCTGCTCATCTTTATTGACACGCCTTTCGAGGAGCTCGCGTCGCGCCTGATCGACCGGCACATGAGCTTTGGCCGCGACCGCGCGGACGCCGCGCACTGGGTGCGTACGGTCGACGCGGCGAACATGGCCCTCGTCGATCGTACGAAGGAGCGCGCGGACCTGGTCCTCTCGCTGTAGGCGCGCGACCAAGCTATCGCATCCGTTTTCATACATGCAGCCAACAAGTCGCATGCATTTTCAACTACTTCCAAGTAAGGTGAACCTATGTTCCTCTTACTAGGCCTTCTTGGTGGCTTCATCACGGGCATCTCCCCGTGCATCCTTCCCGTCCTGCCCGCGCTCTTCCTGGGCGCCGCTGGCTCCCGCGCCTCGAACGAGGCATCCCGGTCCTCCGAGGGCGAAAAGGCGGGCGTGGACCCGTCTCTCTTCCGCGTCGCCCCGGGCGTGAACCTGGGCGGTGAAGTGCCAAAGAAGGCAGCCGTGAAGGCCGACGGCAGCGACTCGGTGACGCGGCGCCCCGTGCTCATCGTCCTGGGCCTCGTCACCTCGTTCATGATCATCACGGTCGCGGGTTCGGCGCTGCTGAGCCTGCTGCACCTGCCGCAGGCCGTGATCCGATGGACGGGCATCATCCTGCTGCTGGCCGTGGGTATCGGCATGATCGTCCCGAAGATCATGGAGGTGCTCGAGCGCCCCTTCGCCCGCCTGGCACCTCGTACGACGGGCGACAGCGCAGGCTTCGGCCTCGGCCTCGTCCTGGGCGCGGCGTTCGTGCCGTGCGCGGGTCCTGTGCTGACCTCGATCATCGTGGCCTCGAGCTCCGGGCAGATCACGTGGCACATCATCGGCCTGGCCATCTCCTTCGCGATCGGCGTGTCGATCCCGCTGATGATCGTCGCGATCGCCGGTTCGGGCGTCGCGGCCCGCTTCCTGAAGACCCGCCAGCGCCCCCTGCGCATCGCCGCGGGCGTCGCCATGATCGCGCTCGCGCTGGGTATCGCGACGGACGCCCCGATGGCGCTGCAGCGCATGATCCCCGACTACACGGCCTCGCTCGAGGCCAGCACTGAAGGCGCCTGTGAGGACGGCACGTGCGAGCCCGAGAAGGAGGTCGAGGCGAGCACCGACTTCGCGCAGTGCGCACGAGGCGGCGCGAAGGATTGCGGCGTCATGCCGACGATCCAGGCCTCGGAGTGGCTCAACTCCCTGGGCCAGCCCTCCGGCACGGTGACGCTCGTGGACTTCTGGTCGAGCTCGTGCACGAACTGCCAGCGCGAGATCCCCGAACTCGAGGCCATCTACGAGAAGTACAAGGACTACGGCCTGGTCGTGGTGGGCGTGCACTCACCCCAGCAGGCCTACGAGCGTGACGCCTCGGTCGTGAACGCGTCGATCGAGAAGCTGGGCATCACCTACCCGGTCGCCCTGGATCCCGACCTCGAGGCCTTCAAGGCTTACGGCGCGACGGCGTGGCCGACGCACTTCATCGCGGGCACGGACGGCAAGCTGGTCGCGATGGGCCGCGGCACGAAGGGCGTCGAGGAGCAGATTCGCACCCTCCTCACCGAGGCGGGAGCATCCCTACCGGACTGAGGCACCGCGCAGGCCTCCATACACGCAGCGAGCGGCTACCGCGAGGTGGCCGCTCGTCTGCATAAACGTCGGTTCACCGCGCGCCTAGCGCACGAGGGCGAGGATCTGCGGGGTGACTCGCTCAATGACCTCGAGGGTGTCCAGGAAGTCCTGGTGGCCGCCGTACCACGGGTCGGGCACGTCGCCGCTGCCCTCGGGGTCGAGGTCGCGGTACAGGCAGATGCGCGGCCCCTGCCCCAGGTCGGCGGCAGACGCGGGCGCACCCTCGTGCTCAACCCCCACGCGCTCGGCGAGGCGCTCGAGAACGCTCAGGTGGCGCAAGGTCATGGCCAGGATGAGGTCCCACTCCCCCAGCTCGCCGGCGCGGATCTGGCGCGCGCGGTGGTCGGGCACGGCGTACCCGGCGTCGCGCAGCACGCGGGCGGCGCGGCGGTCGATCGGGTTTCCCTGTTCCTCGTCGGAGACGCCGGCGCTATCGACGACGACATCCACGCCGGCGCGCGCGGCGGCCTGTTCGAGGATCGCGTGGGCCATCGTGGACCGGCAGATGTTGCCGGTGCACACCATGAGGATGCGGGCGGGGCGGGTCATGATCGTTTCCGTTCGTTCGGGGCGACGAGGCCGGGGCGGGCGCTCAGAGCAGCGTCAGGTAGGCGCGCACGGCCTGGGCGCTGTGGGCGGCGGCGCGGGCGCCGTCCATGTGGAAGGCCTGGTCGGCGGTGGGGCCACACAGGTCGGAGACGGCTCGCAACGAGATCCAGTCGACGTCGGAGGACCAGCAGACCTGGGCCATCGCACAGGTCTCCATGTCGGTGCCGATGGCGTCGGGGAAGCGCTCGCGCATGGGGCCGACGTTGGCTTCGGTGCAGAAGGAGTCGGAGGAGACGATGCGCCCGCGGCGCACGGGGTGGTCGATGAGGCCGCGCAGGAGGGGCAGGCGTTCTTCGGCGGCTTCGGAGGTGGTGTAGTCGACGGGCATCTGGGGGACCTGGCCCATGGCGTAGCCGAAGGCGGTCGCGTCGGCCTGCCCGTAGATGGCGCGGGTGCCGGCGGCGATGTCGCCGACGTTGATGTCGCGCGCGAGGCCGCCGGTGGTGCCGGCCGCGATGACGATGGGCGCCTCGACGAGGGTGAGGGCACGCGCGGTCGCGGACGCGGCGTTAGCCAGGCCGATGCCGGAGGTGACGACCAGGACGGTGCGTCCGTCGAGGATGCCGAGCACGAAGCGCTGGGTCTTGTGGCTGCCCGCGAGGATGGCCTGGGGGGTCTCATCGTCGCCGATGGGCGCAAGTTCGTGCAGGAGGGGCGCGGCCTCCATGTCCATGGCGGCTTGGATGATGGCGTCGACGCGGATGCGCTCGGGGAAGCTGAGGTTCATGGTTCCCATCGTAGGGGACGAGGCCCGCCACGGTCGCGCTCGCCTCGCACGGTGACAGCACACAGGGGCACGCCACAGGGGACGTGAAGCGGGTCCGAGCCCCGGCCTCGTGCCTGTCAGGCGGCGCGGCGGCGCGCCCAGGCACACGCACCGGCGAGGCCGAGGAGGGCGGCGCCGAGGCCGAGGTGCGGGTAGATGCCCGCGGAGCCGGAGTTGGGTAGGACGCCGACCTGGGTGTCGACGACGCGGATGGCGGGCAGCGCGGCGGCGCCCGTTCCTGCGGAGGCGGGGATGACGCGCACGGAGGTGAAGCCCTCGTCGGCGCCGAAGTCGGTGGTGATCACCGTGGAGGCCGAGGCGTCGGCGCCCACCTCGATGTGGAAGGGTACGGCGCGCGGCAGGAGGACGTGCCCGGCGGGGGCGCGTGTCTCGACGAGCCAGTAGGTCTTCCCGGTCTCGAGGGGCGCGGTGACGAACTGCGATTCGCCGTCGGAAGTGGACACGGGCGTGCCGGTCAGGGCCTCGTTGTCGTAGATCGCGAAGGCGGCGCCCTCAAGCGGGTAGGTGCCGTCCTCGTTGGCGGTGCCGACGGGCTGGGTGCCGGCCTTTTCGATGCGGATGGTGCGCGGGCGGGCGGGCGCGCAGGCCTCGTTGTTGGCGGCGCCGTCGTGGTCGTAGGGGCCGGCGACGGAGTTGTAGAGGCCGCGCTTGGGGGTGAGGCGCCCGTTCGATGGGACGCACTCGAGGGCGGACTCGCTGTACCCGGCGGCTGCCTTGTCGCGGGCGACCTTCATGCGGATGAACCAGGTCGCAGACTTTCCGGGTTCGACGTTGGTGCCCTGGGTGAGGACGTAGGTGGCGGCGCGGTTCTGTTCGCGGGCACTGCCCAGGCCCTCGAGAGAGGTGGCGATCGCTGCGGAGCGCAGGGTGAGGCCGGGCGCGAAGGCCGGGGTGTCGACGAGGCGTCCGGTCGTGCCCGCAATCGTGCCGTCGTTCGTGGCGGTGACGCGGTAGGTGACGGTGATCGTGTCGCCGGAGGCTCCCTCGACGCTTTCGACGGTCTTGTCGATGCGCAGCTTGGGGGCCTGCTGCTGGATCGTGAAGTTGCAGGTGATCGGCACGGCGGCCGCGGTCTTGGCCGGGGGCACATCCGAGAAGTCAATGCCACCGGTCATGGGGTCGCGTGTGACGTTGACGGCCTCGCCGATGCCGTTGACGCAGCTGATGTCGGTGAGCTCCCAGCGGGCCGAGTTCGGGTCGTCGGAGACCTTCCAGGGGCCGAAGTAGCCGGGTTCGCCGAAGCGCAGGGGGCGGCGCCCGGGGATGCGCGGGCCGGTCTCGGCGATGACGAACTGGGAGTATCCGGGGATGAAGGCCTGGTATCCGGACGTCACGGTGCCATCCTTGCCGTAGCCCGTGGGGGTCAGGGGGCTGTCCGCGAAGGAGGACCAGTCGACGAAGCCGCCCGCTTTCTCGGCGGTCTTGAGGGGCTCGCCCGTGGGCGAGACGAAGTCGCCGATACCCAGCGTCGTGAAGTTAAAGGAGGGGATCTTGCCGCCGATCGCCTCGGATTCCGGGGTGACGGTCTTGGCGATGCGGATGTAGCGCTCCTGGCTGAAGGTCGCGTACAGGCACCCGTACGAGGTCTTGTTTTCCTTCGAACTGAAGGTGGAGACGGGGGTGACGCCCTCGGGCGGCGTGTCTGGGCAGGTGCCGTCGCCGCTGGGGGTGAAGCCGGCGATGACGAGGCGGTACGGGATTCCGTCGATCATGACGGTCTTGTTCGAGGTGGTCCGCGAGATCGTCAGCACGTCGTCGGAATTGGGGCTCTGGTCGGGCGTGCCCGCAGCGTCGGGGTACGCAGCCGGGTTGTTCGTGTAGATGTCGCGGTTGCCTCGGCCCTTGCCGACGTGGCGGTAGCAGTACCAGACGCCCGATCCGGCGTCGCGGTTGAGGGCGGCGTAGGGCGCGTTGGCGGGGCAAGAGTTCGGCCCGTTGGCGCGCGAGGCAAGCATGTAGGCGCCCTCGTCGCTCAGGGCGGCGGTGGTGTCGGTGTCGTCCTCGGTCTCCTCCTGATCGAAGGGGAAGGAGTCCTCGATGCCGCCGATGTTGACGTCGATCGACGAGTGGACCCACTGGCTGGCCGAGTGCACCTGGAAGTTGTTGTGTCGCACGGTGCCCAGGAGGAAGGGCTTACCGATGGGGACGTCGCCCGGGTTGTTGGGCTTGTAGCCCAGGGCGTTGGTGTTCTCGGGCGAGATGACGCCGGTGGCGACGGGGTTGGCGGCGGGCAGGCCGCGCGCGATGTAGGTCCAGTAGTCGCCCGAGGCGACGGCGGCGTCCAGCATGGGCTGGGCGGTTCCGGCCTGGAGGGGGGCCGAGGACTGGGCGGGGTCGGCCGGGTCAAAGGGGCCCGCACCGCGCACAGTTCCGACGTAGGCGTTGTCGGGAACGTTCGTCGTGCGGTCAAAGCCCGAGCCGTTGATGGTGGCCGCGCCGAGGCGGCCGGCAGATGAGGTGACGGGGACGGTGCCGCCGCCGGGGGGCTCGAGCGTGGGGTCGGCGTCCGCGCGCTCGGGGGCGACGAGGCCGGGGAGGGCAGCTGCGCCCGCGACGAGGAGGGCGGCGAGGGCACGCGCGACGGTGCCGCGAGGCCGGGACTCGGTCCTCGCGTGCGTGGCGCGGCGGGAGCGTGCGCCGCTGGGGTGGTGCTCCACATGCCCTCCAGGTCGTTTGACAGTTACTCACTGACTCTAGCGTAAATACGGGGAAACGCGTGGGTGAGCTTGCTCGCTCGCTCGCGCGTTTCCGCGTGTCAGGCGGCCCGAGGAGGCCACGCGAAGGGGGTGCTTACTGCTTGCCGCGTTCCTCGAGCATCTTCTTGAGGGCGGCGGTGCGTCCGGCGTCGACCTCCTCCTCGGAGATCTGCTCGGCGTCCGTCAGCAGGTCCGGAGTGGCGGCGGGCGCGTCGGGGGCGGCAGTCGAGGCCTCGGCGGGAGCGGCCGCATCTGCGGAAGACGAAGCGGGCTCAACCGACTCAGCCCCGGCCTCGTCCCCGGCCTCGGCGGAGGCGAGCGCAGCAGCGGCGGCGCCCTCAATCTCCTGCGGCTCCCCGTCGTTGCGCTTGCGGGAGCGCAGCCAGAGGATACCGGCAACGAGCAGGATGACGGCGACGGACGCGAGGACGGCGATCATCCACGGCTTCATGACAGCGCCCTTGACCTGTGCGGCTTCGGCGGCCGCGGCCTCGTCGTCCATGGGGACACGCTCGCCGGTCACGAGGAGGCGGTGCGTGTTGACGCCGTAGGGGGTACAGGTGATGAGGGTGGCGAGGTCCTTGCCTTCGACCTTGTTGAGGGACTCGGTCTCGTGGGGCAGGACGACGCGGATGTCGGTGACCTGGTACTTGAGGTGGCGCCCGGCGGTCTCGATGTAGAAGTAGTCGCCCATCTTGACGCTGGTCAGCTGGTCGAACATGGTCGCGTTACCCAGGCCGGTGTGGCCGGTGAGGACCGTGTGCGTGGATTCACCGCCGACGGGCAGGGCAGTGCCGAAGAGGTGGCCGATGCCCTTGTCGAGCGTCGCGGTGTCGGTGCCGTGGTAGATCGGCAGGTTGACGTCGATCGAGGGGATCTTGATGGTCGCCATGACGTCGTTGAGGTTGAGCTGGCTCAGGTAGTCCTGGTACTGCGCGGTGCCGGGGCGCTGGGCGTCCAGCCAGGGGTCGAGGATCGGCGACGCGGAGGCCTTGAGGTTGTATTCGTCGGCGCGGCGCAGGGACTCGGCGACGGCGTCGGGGCCTGCCTGCTCGGCGACGGCGCTGAATTCGGAGGCGATGCGTTCCTGGCGCGCGTTGTTGTACTGGGTCGCGAAGACGGGGTACAGGAGGACCAGGATGCCGGCCAGCAGCAGGATCGGGGGCGCGATGGTGAGGAGACGCCACTTGAGGGGGGTCTTCTTCTTGTCGGGCGCTTGGGTGCTCACGCTTTCTCCGTTCATTGCCGAGGCCGTGGAAGTTTGTCTGGTTACAGGGTAGTACCGCTGGGGGCGGTTGCGGGCAACGCAAGGGGGGTGTGGA
>JAHACW010000046.1 GCA_018375675.1 Actinomyces sp.
CCCGGGAACCAATCGGTTCCCGGGCCCACCCCGTTGCGTGTCAGAAGCGTCGAATCAGAGCAGATCCAGCATCGCCGGAGCCACCAGCTTCAGGACGTTCTCGCGGCCTTCCTTCGCGTTGGGCGCATCCACCGCGTAGGCGGCCATCTGCTGGCAGGTCGCCAGGTCGTGCATGCGCAGGGCGGCGCGCACGGACTTGACCTTCGACGGTGCCATCGACAGGGAGGCGACACCCAGGCCCGTGAGGACCAGGGCCAGCAGCGGGTCGCCGCCCGCCTCGCCACACACGCCAATCGGCTTGCCCGTCGCGCGACCGCCGTTGCAGGCGTGGCGGATCATCTCGAGGACCGCGGGCTGCCACGGATCCAGGAGGGGCGCCAGGTTGCCGTCCAGACGGTCGGCGGCCATCGTGTACTGGGTCAGGTCGTTCGTGCCGATAGACGCGAAGTCCACGATCGATAGGAGCTGCTCGGCGCGCAGAGCGGCCGCGGGCACCTCGATCATGATGCCGACCTTGGGCAGGCCGTAGCCTCGCGCCTTGTCGGCGAACCACTGAGCTTCGTCAGCGGTCGACACCATGGGGGCCATGACCCACAGGTCTGCGCCCGTCGCCTTGTGGGCGGCGGCCAGAGCCTGCAGCTGCGTGTCGATGAGGTCCTCTCGCACCTGGCACAGGCGCAGGCCGCGCACACCCAGGGCAGGGTTCTCCTCGGTACCCAGGTCCGCGAAGCTCAGCGGCTTGTCGGCACCCGCGTCGAGCGTACGCACGACGACTCGACGCGACCCGAAGGCCTGGAGGACCTTCGTGTAGGTATCGGTCTGCTCCTCCAGCGTCGGGGCCTCCGAGCGCTCCAGGAACAGGAACTCCGTGCGGAACAGGCCAGACCCCTCGAGGTCGACCTTCGACGACTTGATCGCATCGTCAACCGTGCCAATGTTGGCCAGGAGCTTGACGCGGTAGCCGTCGTAGGTCGCCCCCTCGCCGGTCGAGCCAGCCAGGGCGAGCGCACGGCGACGCGAGCGCTCCTTGAGCAGGTCCACCTCGTCATCGGTGGGGGCGACGATGACCTCGCCGACGCCACCGTCGAGGGCCAGCATCGTGCCTTCCTCGACAGCCATGATGCCCTCAGCCTTAACGATCGCGGGGATGCCCAGCTGGGCGGCCAGGATAGCCGTGTGCGAGGTAGGGCCGCCGACCTCGGTGATGATGCCGAGGACGGTCTCCGGGTTCAGGGTCGCGGTCTCTGCGGGAGCCAGGTCGCGGGCCACGAGGACGACGGGGCCGTCGAAGGCCGGCACGCCGGGTTCGGGCAGGCCGCGCAGCTCGCAGATCGCGCGGTCGCGTACGTCGTACAGGTCGGTCGCACGCTCGGCCATGTAGCCGCCCAGGCCACGCAGCATCTGCGCGTAGTCCTCGACAGCGTCATGGACGGCCTGGGTGACACCGAGGCCCTTCTTCAGCTTCTTATCAACGGCCTTGGCCAAGCCGCGGTCACCCGCGAGCTGGGCGGTGGCCTTGAGGATCGCCTTCGTCTCCTCCGGCGCGTTCGTAGCGCGCTCGCTCAGACGAGCGGAAACGGCTGCGAGCGCCTCACGGACACGCGCGCCGTCAGCGGCAGCGTCGATGCTGCCCGGCTCCGTCGTGTCGACGCCGGGGGCAGGCTGGACGATCGCGGCGGGAGCTGCAGCCGTACCGGCGGAGACGCCGATGCCGTGCAGGACGTCGTGCGTCGCCATTAGCTCACTCCTGGTCGAGGTCGCGCGAGAGCAGCTCGACGAGCGAGTCGAGCACCGCGCCCGCGGAATCGTCCTCGGTGGACAGGGTGACGACGTCGCCGTGCTTGGCGCCCAGGGTCATGATTTCGAGGAGCGACGCGGCGTCGGCCTCCTCGCCATCGAAAGCGATGGTGACCTCGACGCCGGAGTCATCAACGGCCTCGGCGAGGACGGAAGCGGGGCGTGCGTGGAGGCCAACGGAGGAACCAATTGCAACGGTGCGGGAAATCATGATCGTTCCTTTCAAATGCGGGTATGTCCATCGTGAGACACAGGTGCCCGTACGGCCCATGGTAACGGGCTTAGATACCCACGCAAAACCCGATATCACGGACAGTGACATGGGATACATCACCCTCGTAAATGCCGAAAAACCATGCGACAACAGGCTTCTCCACCGACCGAGAACATGCCACTACGCAGTGCCCAGCTCCGGCCTCGCCGACGTGACGCGAGACTCCCCTCCACCTCACCAACTACACTGGAGATGTACCGAGCGAAGGAAAGGAGGGCGCGCATGAGTTCACGCGAACCCACGCTGGCCGATGTCGCCGAGCTGGCCGGAGTGAGCCTGACGACCGTGTCGCGCGTTCTCAACAACCGCGGGTACCTGTCGGAGAAGACAAAGAAGAATGTCGCCGACGCGATCGAGACGCTCGGCTACCGCCCGAACTCGCTGGCTCGCGCCCTGCACGGCAAGCGCACGCAGACGGTCGGCCTCATTGTTCCCGCGGTCTCCCTCCCCTTCTTCGGCGAGCTGGCCGTCGAGGTCGAAAACGCCCTCGCCGATGCCAGGTATCGCATCCTCATTTGTAATTCCATGGGCCGTGCGGACCGCGAGCGCGAGTACCTGTCACTCCTCGTGGGAAACCGCGTGGACGGCATTATTTCGGGCGCCCACAACGAGGGCTTGGGTGAGTACGACACGATCCGCATGCCCCTGGTGACGATCGACCGCGAGCTGAGCCCGTCCATCCCGAACGTGCGCTGCGCGAATGAGGAGGCTGGCGCCATGGCGACGCGCGCCCTCATCGAGGGCGGGTGCCGCCATCCCCTGCTGCTCACGTCCCGTTCGGGTCCGCGCAATCTGCGCGAGGCCGGTTACCGTACCGAGGTCGAGCGCGCGGGTCTGACGCCGCGCGTGGTCACCGTAGCCTTCGATACGCCGACGCCACAGCGTTTCGCGATGGTTCGCGATGCCCTGGACGAGGCCCGCGCCACTGCCCCCGTCGACGGGGTGTTCGCGACCGACGATCTGGCGGCCGCCGAGGTCCTCGAGTGGGCGCGCACGCGCAACCTGTCGGTGCCCACTGACCTGTCCATCATCGGTTTCGACGGCACGGAGACGATGCGCCGCGCCCTCCCCCACTTGGCGACGATCCGCCAGCCCATTGAGGAGATCGCTCGGGCTGCTGTGTCGATCCTCCTCGACCAGATCGAGGGCGAGGCTTCACGTTCCTCATCCGACGAGGCCGGGGCTCCCCACGCTCAGACGGTCGAGTTCCCGGGCTCCCTGATTCCGGGGCGTTCGATCAGCGCCTGAGCACCTCACGTGCTGCGAGGCTTTCACCATTTTCCGCTGCCCCGGGTTATTTCTTGACCGGCGAGGGCCCACAGGTCCGCACGCGGATAGGTTATCCGCATCCGGATAGGTTATTGGCATGCGGATAGGTTAATAAGCTATCCGTATCGTCATAACCTATCCACATCGTCATAACCTATCCGGATGCCCATTGCCTCTGTGCGTGCAGATCACCTATCCGAGTGTTCGGCCCCAATGTGCGGGCACGCCACCTACCCACGAGCGCGCGTCAACAAAAATCGCGTCGGCTCGCACGTTAACCCGCTAAGTGGAGCCTTAGCCCTTCAATGCGCACGTTAACCCGCTAAGTGGAGCGCGGGCCCCCTGTCCATGCTCCACTAGTAGGGCCCAGATGCGCATTAGCGGGTTAACACCGCCACCTCAAGGGCCCAGATGCCGGCACCTCGTCGAGCCCCTCTCGTCATCGCCGTCGGCAGCCTCCCCTACATTTCGCATGCAATTCCTCGGCGCCACATTCCACGACGCCGCAAAAACCGCGAAATACCAACACCTTCGATTCAGATCCTGAAATACCCGCAGGTGAATTGCATGCGAAATTGCTTGTTCACCGTCGACAGGCCTCGCAGCAGCCACAGACTGTACGGTCGACACCAACAGCGCGAGAACGCGAGCTCCCCGCGACGAGTACCACCACAACGAAACGCGCATCCGATACCACCGGCACGACAGACGGGTGGGCGGCACCAGCACAGCGCTGATGCCGCCCACCCGTTACGTCGAGACTGACTCCCGGAAGGCTCAGGCTTCCTTGGGGGCCACGTCGAGCAGCGCGTCGCCGCGCTGGATCTCGCCGCTGGCGACCGGGGTCACCGCGCCGAGCTTCTTCTTGTTCGTCACGACGACGGGGGTAATCGTCTCGTAACCGGCCTCGCGGATCACGTCGAGGTCGACCTCGGCGAGAACATCGCCGCGGCGCACGATGTCACCCTTGGCGACGCGAGGCGTGAAGCCCTTGCCGTCGAGCTTGACGGTGTCCATGCCGACATGGATGAGGACCTGGACGCCGGAGGCGGACTTGAGGCCGTAGGCGTGGCCAGTCGGGAAGGCGACCGTCACAGTACCGTCGAAGGGGGCGACGACGAGGCCGTCGGCGGGCTCGATGCCGATGCCGGGGCCGAGCATGCCCTTGGCGAAGGACTCATCCTTGACCTGCTCGAGCGGAACCACGGTGCCCGCGAGAGGCGAGGCGACGGAGAGGTCAGCCAGCGCCTCGTCGCTGAAGGACGAGGCCGGGGCGGCAGCCGGGGCCGGGGCGGCCGCGGGAGCCGGAGCGGCGGGGGTCGCCACGGCGGCAGCCACGGGGGCGGCAGCCTTGGCGGCGGGCGCGCGGCCCTCCATGTCGGCCTTGCCGCGCGTCATGGCATAGGCGAAAGTGAAGCCGAAGGACAGAACGAAGACGAGGACCTCGAGGGCAAGGTAGGCCGGGATCGACTTCGGCACGATCGACACGAAGCCGACAAAGCCGGCGGCACCCAGGGCTTGACCGCGCACGTTCAGCAGGGCGACGCCCGCGGAGCCGATGGCGGCCGCGGCCATGGCGCAGAAGAAGGGCCAGCGCAGGCGCAGGTTGACGCCGAAGATGGCGGGCTCGGTGATGCCGAAGACCGCGGAGGCGCCACCCGCGCCGGCCAGGCCCTTGAGCTTGGCGTCGCGGGTCTTGAAGAAGACGGCCAGGGCAGCCGCGCCCTGAGCGACGTTCGCCATGGAGGCGACGGGGAAGATGAAGTCGCCGACGCCGCCGTTGACGGGCAGGAGCGGGATTTCGATGGCGGGGAAGGACTGGTGCAGGCCGGTCACGACGATCGGGCTGTAGACGAGGCCGAAGAGAAGACCACCGAAGACGCCGAGGGTCGAGTAGGTCCAGTTAATACCCCAGGTCAGGTACTCGGCAGCCACACGGGTGACGGGGCCGATGATCGTGAAGGCCAGGAAGCCGGTGACCAGCATCGTGATGAGCGGGGTGAGCAGGAAGTCCGCGGTGCCCTTGAGGACCTTGTGCAGGCTCTTCTCGATGAGGCACATAACGTAGGTGACAGCCAGGGTCGGGATGACCTGCGCCTGGTAGCCGATCTTGGCGACATCCATGCCGAAGATGTGCCAGTAACTAACCTGCGCCTCACCGGCGAGCGCCGCGCCCGTATTCCAGGCGTTGAGCAGGTCGGAGGAAACCATGGCCGCGCCGATCGCGGCGCCAAGGTAGACGTTGCCGCCGAAACGCTTAGCAGCGGAGAAGCCGACGAGGACCGGCAGCGAGGCAAAGGCCGCGGAGGAAACCATGTTGATGAGGGCCGCGTAGTCCGCAATGCCCGGGTACATCTGGGTCAGCGACTGCTCGCCGAACAGCCCCTCGGCGGTCATGACGTTGTTGATAGCCATCATCAGACCGCCGGCGACCAGCGCCGGGAGGATCGGGACGAAGATGTCCGCGATCATCTTGATGAAGCGCGAGAACAGGTTTCCGCCCTTTTCGGCTTCTTCCTTGGCCTCATCCTTGGAGACCTCACGTACGCCATGGTTCGCAACCATATTGGCGTAGACCTGGTCAACATCGCCGGGACCGACGATGATCTGGAACATGCCGCCGGCGGCGAATGTGCCCTTCAGATCTTCGTTGTCATCGAGGGCCTGCTGGTTGATCTTGGACTCGTCCGCGATCACCAGGCGGAGACGGGTTGCGCAGTGTGCTGCTGCGCTGATGTTGGATGCGCCGCCGACTGCTTCGACGACCTCTCCTGCCACCTTGGCGTGATCCATTGCCGACCACATTCCTTTCTCAAAACCCCACGCGCAACGCCATTGTTACGCCGCGCTGGGCGGTGTGTAGCAATCGATTGACATACTACGGGTGGCAGAGTCCTCAATGCAAGGCGCGTCGGACATCGTCTCAGGTCAGAACATGAGAGACCGCACACATACGACGAGGCCGTGGCCACTGTGAGCAGCCACGGCCTCGCGCACGGGTCGTTTAGTCGGCGCGCGCGGCGCTCACGGCGCTCACGGAGGCGGCGCCCACGAGCGTCACTCCTGCGCCCTCGCCGTTCAGGAAGCTGCGGGTCGTGAAGACGCGCGAGCCGTCGCCCAGGTAGATCTCGGTGATCGAGCGGTCGTGGAGGATCTCGACGCGGCTGGCCTCCCCCGGCTCCAGGGTGACGATGCGGCGGCCACCGTGGGGGTAGCGCGTATCCGTCAGGTCGACGGTGAGGCGCCCGTCCTCGAGGACAACCTCAAGGCCCGACTCCTCGCCGATGTGCACGGACAGGGCCCCCTCATAGGAGGCATCGAAGGCAAGCCTCCACGAGCGTGACCCAGCGAGCTCCGCAATGCGTGCCCCGGCCTCGTCCCTGGGGGTTCCCTCGAGCGTCGCAGGCGCCAGGGGTAGTCCCGGCAAGTACGGGCGGGCGATGACACGGCCGCCGCGCAGAGTCAGGGCGCGCGGGGCGGTGAAGCAGTGCACCCATCCGCCGGTCTCGATGGAGGGCTGGTCGTCCTCGCTGGCGTTGCCCGCCCACCCGAAGAGGAGGGTCGGCGCCCCCGGGTCCGAGGACGCGGAGCGCGCCATGATCTGTGGAGCGTAGAACTCGGTGCCGCGGTCGAGCTCCTCGAAGGAGCCGTCGGCGCCACGCAGCTCGGTGCCCACGAGCTCTCCGACGATGGCGACGCACGGGAAGATGTTCTCGAAGCCCTCGCGCTCGGGCGAAATACCCTGGGGGCAGAAGATGAGCACGTCGTATGCTCGGCCAGTCTCCTCGTCCATCAGTCGCACCAGGTTGGGGCACTCCCACATGTAGCCGAACGCGTCGAAGGCGCCGCCGGCGTCGGGGAAGGTCATCTCACCCTCGCACTCCCACGCGCGCAGGTCCGTGGAGCGGTAGAGCAGGGCCGCGCCGGTGAGGTTCTCGCGCTGGACGCCGAGCAACATCCGGTAGGAGCCGTCCGCGTCACGCCACACCTGCGGGTCACGGAAGTGGGCCGTGTACCCTTCGGGCTGGCGGCCGATGATCGGGGGCACCTGCTTGTCGAAGGTGACCATGTCGGTCGTGGTGACGACGCACTGGGTGGCCTCGCGCTCCCCCGTCTCGGGATCCTTGTAGTTGCCGGTGTACCACAGCTCGACATGGTCGCCGACCTCGATGGCCGTGCCCGAGTAGGCGCCATTGGCGTCCTGGTGGGTGTCGGGCAGGATCGCGGGAGCGTGGTAGGCCCAGCGGGTCAGGTCGGTGGAGGTGGCGTGCCCCCAGTAGACGAGGCGGCGCGGATGCTCGGGCGTGTACTGGAAGAACGCGTGGTAGGTCCCATCGATCTCAATGAGGCCGTTCGGGTCATTCAGTCGGCCCACCGGGGGTGCGACGTGAAAGAGCGGGTAGTCGGGATCTTGCGGGGCGCGCGACGAGGCCTCGGCAGCGAGGGCGGACGCGAGAAAATCTTCGGCCATGACCTCACGGTAACACCCCGAGATAGACGAGCGCA
Source organism: Actinomyces sp. (assembly GCA_018375675.1). GTDB lineage: Bacteria > Actinomycetota > Actinomycetes > Actinomycetales > Actinomycetaceae > Pauljensenia. The sequence continues at coordinate 7,847 of JAHACW010000046.1, forward strand.
CGGGCGGGACGCATCCGTCCCGCCCGCGCGCTGTCAAACGTACGTCACACTCATCACGAGTGGCGTCATGCCAAGGAAAACCTCAGATCAGGCGCCCGTCACATCGTCGGGGTGAGCGTCCGCGTAGCGGGCAAGCTCCTCCTCGACAATGGACTCGTCCAGCTTCACGAACACCGGCGTGGGCTTGGCGATCGGGGTGCCAGGCGTGATCGGGTGGCGCTCCCAGGTCGGCACGTTCGTGTAGTCGCCCGTGATGATCGGGTAGCCATTTCGGCCCTCGAAGTCGGCGGGCAGCACCTGCGGGTCAAGCTCCTCGACATCCTCAATGTAGGGCATCGGCGCGATCTCGCCTGTGCCGCCCATGACGCGGTCGATGTCGTTGGCCGCGTGGGGCAGGAACGGGGAGAGCATGAGGTTGAGGTCCGTGACCGCCTGGGCCAGGGTCCACAGGACCGTCGCAAGGCGCTGCTGTTGCTCCGGGGCCTTCAGCTTGAAGGGCTCGGTGTCGGTCACGTACTTGTTGGCCTCGCCAACCAGGCGCATGGCCTCGGACAGCGCTGCCTTCTGGCGGTGGTGGCGGATCAGGTTGCCGACGGTCTCAAAACCGGCCTCGACGGCATCCAGGAGGGCGCGGTCGATGTCCTCGAGCTCACCGGGGGTGGGGATCTCGCCGAACTTCTTGGCGATCATGGACGCGGTGCGGTTGACCAGGTTGCCCCAGCCGGCGACGAGCTCGCCGTTGGTGCGGCGCACGAACTCGGCCCACGTGAAGTCGGAGTCCGAGGTCTCGGGGCCGGCGGCGCTGATGAAGTAGCGCAGGGCATCGGCCTGGTAACGCGAGAGGAAATCGCGCACGTAGATGACGATGCCGTGCGAGGAGGAGAACTTCTTGCCCTCCATCGTGAGGAACTCGGAGGAGACGACCTCGGTGGGCAGGTTGAGGACGCCCAGGTCACCGGGGGTGCCGCCCTTCGCGCCCTGGCCGTTGTAGCCGAGCAACTCGGCGGGCCAGATCTGCGAGTGGAAGACGATGTTGTCCTTGCCCATGAAGTAGTAGGACAGGGCCTCGGGGTCGTTCCACCACTTGCGCCACGCCTCGGGGTCGCCGGTGCGGCGCGCCCACTCGATGGAGGCGCTCAGGTAGCCGATGACGGCGTCGAACCACACATACAGGCGCTTGGTGGGCTGGTCCTCCCAGCCGGGGATCGGGATGCCCCAGTCGATGTCGCGCGTCATGGCGCGGGGACGGATGTCCTCGAGGAAGTTCTGGGAGAACTTGATGACGTTGGGACGCCAGGTGCCGGACTTCTCGCGCTCGTCGAGCCAGGCGGACAGGGCCTCGGCCAGGGCGGGCAGGTCGAGGAAGTAGTGGGTGGACTCCACGAACTTGGGGGTTTCGCCGTTGATGCGCGAGTGCGGGTTGATGAGCTCGGTCGGGTCCATCTGGTTACCGCAGTTGTCGCACTGGTCGCCGCGCGCTCCTTCGGCGCCGCAGATCGGGCAGGTGCCCTCGATGTAGCGGTCGGGCAGGGTGCGGCCGGTGGACGGGGAGATCGCGGCACGGGTGACCTGCTCGATCATGTAGCCGTTGTCGCGCACGGTGGCGAACATGTCCTGGACGACGCGGTAGTGGTTGCCGGCGGTCGTGCGGGTGAAAAGGTCGTAGGACAGGCCCAGGGCCACGAGGTCCTCGACGATGAGACGGTTGTTCTGGTCTGCGAGTTCGCGGGCGCTCACACCGGCGCCGTCGGCGGCCACCAGGATGGGGGTTCCGTGTTCATCGGTGCCGGAGACCATGAGGACGTCGTGGCCGGCCATTCGCATGTACCGGGAGAAAACGTCGGAGGGGACACCGAATCCCGCAACGTGGCCAATATGACGGGGGCCGTTGGCGTAGGGCCATGCGACGGCGGACAGAATACGACTCATAGCCCCTAACAATACTGCGTTGCTGTCATAAACGGGCAACCGGCCGCATCACGAGGAATTGAAACAGCCTTTCATGCGCTGTGATCCAGGTGATACGCTTGGGGGAAATACTGATTTATCAGGGAGGTTTCATGGCCCGCGCACTCATTATCGTCGACGTTCAGCCCACATTCTGCGAAGGTGGTGCTCTCCCGGTGACGGGCGGCAACGCCATCGCCGAGGCCGTGGCCGCCTACGTGGACGCGCACCGCGACGAGTACCAGCTGATCGTCACGACGCAGGATTGGCACATCGATCCGGGCGCTCACTTCTCCGAGACGCCGGATTTCGTGGACACCTGGCCCCCGCACGGCGTCGCGGGCACGGCCGAGGCCGAGCTGCACCCGGCGCTCGCGCACGTGAACGCGGACGTGACAATTAAGAAGGGCCAGTACAAGGCTGCCTACTCGGGCTTCGAGGGCACGACCGAGGACGGGACCACGCTCGAGCAGGCCCTGCGCGCTGCCCACATCACGGACGTCGACGTCGTGGGCCTCGCTGAGTCGCACTGCGTCGCGTGCACGGCCGTGGATGCTGTCCACGCCGGGTTCCGGACGCGTGTCCTGCGGGAGCTGACCGCCCCCGTGACCGAGGAGCTGGGCGCGTCGGCCCGTCAGTGGATGACGTCGGAGCACGTCGAGATCGTCTGAGGCTCCCCGGCCTCGTTTTTATCGCGCGGCGAGGGCTGCCTTGTAGAGGTCGTTCTTGCGCGCGCCCGTCGCCGCGGCCACCTCGGCTGCGGCGTCCTTGAGGCGCATGCCCTCCGCCGCGAGCGCGAGGACGGCGCCGACGTGGTCTTCGGCGCGCGCGCTTCGCGCGTATCCGGCGACGACGATCGTCACCTCGCCGAGCACGTCCTCGGCACCCGCCGCGAGCTCCCCGAGCGTTCCACGGCGCACCTCCTCGTAGTCTTTCGTGAGCTCGCGGCACAGCGCGGCGGCGCGGTCGGCGCCAAAGACCTCGGCCATGCGTGTCAGCGTGGCGGCTGCGCGCCGGGGCGATTCGAAGAAGATGAGCGTGTGCGGGTCGGTCGCGAGGTCCTGCAGGTAGCGCGTGGCATCCCCGTCCTTGCGCGGCAGGAACCCCTCGAAGGCGAAGCGGTCCGACGGCAGGCCGGACAGGGCGAGGGCCACGAGCGGCGCGGAGGGACCGGGCAGGACGGACAGGGGAACACCCGCGTCGATGGCGGCACGCGCCAGCCGGAAACCGGGGTCGGAGACCGTGGGCATACCCGCGTCGGAGACGAAGACGACGCGCGCCCCTCCCCTGGCGGCCTCGACGATGCCCGCGGCCTTCTCGGCCTCGTTGTGGTCGTGCAGGGCGACGAGGCGGCCACCCAGCTTGATGCCTAGGCGCGAGGCCAGGGCGAGCGCGCGGCGCGTGTCCTCGGCGGCGACGATGTCCGCTCCTTCAAGCGCGGCGACGACGCGGGGCGAGGCGTCACGCACGTCCCCGATCGGGGTGGCTGCCAGCAGGATGGTCCCCGCCTCCTGGCGGTAGGGTTCCTGCGCGCGAGCGTCCTTGGACGTCGAGGCAGCCTCGGGGGCGTTGGTCGTGTCGGTCGCTGCTTCCATGCCCGTATCGTCTCATTGGTCCCCTGCGCGCGCACGGCGCGTCCGCCTTTCACCCGCCCACCATTGGGGGACGCGCGAGGCCAGGACGCACACGGCGCACAGGAGCGCGATGGTTCCGCCTGCGCTGAGGCGCGCGGGGACGGCAATGGCGAGGCCGGAGATCCCCAGGAACGCTCCGAGCAGCGGGCAGCCGATGAGGAAGGCACGAGAGCTGCGCACGAGGGGCGCGAGGGCAGCGGCCGGTGCGGCAATGAGGGCGATCGACAGGATCGTTCCAACCGCGGGGATCGCCACGGTAACCGACGCGAGGATGAGTCCGAGGATGACGAGCTCGTGACGCCCGGCGCGCGAGGCCGCGGCTGGGTTTGCGGGGTCGAAGCAGTGGGCGATCAGCTGTCGTCCTCCCATCGTCACGACCAGCAGCGCGACCGCGAAGACACCACCCGCCCAGACGACGTCGGAGGGCGAGACCGTCATGACGGAGCCAGTCAGGAAGGAGTTGACCGCGAGGGGCAGGGGCTTGAACCAGGTCGCCAGGAAGTAACCGGAAGCAAAACCCGCAGTCAGCACGATTCCGGCTGCTCCTTGGCTGGAGATGCCGGGGATCGTGGCAAGCCAGCGCATGAGGGCGACGAGCGGAATGGTGCCCAGGAACGCGCCGACGTAGAGCGCCGCCGACATGCCCGAGTGCCCCAGTCCGAGGGCTGCGGCGATGACCACGCCGAGGACCGCGCCGGGGAAGGTCCCGTGCGTGACGGATTCGGCGAAGAAGATGCGCCGGTCCAGGTAGGCGAAGGCGCCGACGAGGCCGCCCAGGGCCCCGATGATCGTCACGTGCAGCGCGGGGTACAGGAGGAGGCTGGCAATCACGACTGATCCCCTCCCCCGGCACTCACGGTCGTTTCACGCGCCGTTTCACGACCGGTGCTGATCGTGCGCGCACGGCGGGCTCGGATCTCGCGCAGCACCAGTGCAGCGGCGAAGCAGACGAGGACGCCCAAGGCGACACACGCCTGCGGGGACAGTGGGCGCGCGGTGCGCAGGAGGGAGACGCCGAAGCCCGCCCATCCTCCGACGAGCGCGCAGGTGGCGGCCAGGAGCACCATCGAGCGTGGTCCCGCCGCGAGGAGGCGTCCGAAGGCTCCGGGCACGATGAGGTATCCGACGACGAGGAGGACCCCAACGGCCGTCGACGCCGCGACCACGATCGCGCCGAGCGCCGCGTTGAACGCGATGTCGATCCAGGTGACCGGGATGCCGCTGACGCGCGCGGCCTCGCGGTCGAAGGCCACCGCGACCTGTGCGCGCCAGGTGAGGGCGAGCAGGGCGGCTGCGACCACGAGGACGAGGGCGCTCGTTGCCATGCGCGACGGGGTGATATCCAGGAGACGGCCGAACATGAGGGATTCGAGCTGCCCAGACATATCTCCAATACGCAGGGAGATCACGATGCCGAGGGAGAAGAAGGCGGTGAGCAGGACTGCGGTCGTCGCCTCGGAGTGACGCTGTTTGCGAGAGGCCACGGTGAGCGCTGCCGCAATAAGAGCCGCGCACACTGCGCCGCCCGGGATGATCGCTTCGCGCCCGCCAACCGCCATGCCGACGACGATGCCGGGGAAGACGCCGTGGACCATTGTCTCGGCGCTGAACTCGGCGCGACGCAGGTTCACGAGCGTCGAGGCCGGTCCTACCGCGAGCGCGAGCAGGCCGAGGATAACGATCGGGCGCAGCAGGTAGGGGGCGATCATGACAGGGATGCAATCGCCTCATCGGCGCTCGCCCCGTAGGCGCACGCCAGGACGTTCGGCGCTAGGGCCTCATCGACAGGACCGAGGGCGACGAGGCGGGAGGCCAGCACGCAGGCCTGCGTGCACACGTCGCGCGCGAGGGAGAGGTCGTGCGTCGAGACGATGACCCCGACGCCGTCCGAGGTCAGCTCGGCGATGAGACCCGTGATGATATCGCGGCTGGGGGCGTCCAGGCCGTTGAAGGGTTCGTCCATCATGACCAGCTCGGGGCGCGCGACCAGAGCGCGCGCGACGAGGACGCGCTGGCGCTGCCCGCCGCTGAGCGTCCCGAAGCGGTGGGAGGCCCGGTCGGAGAGGTTCACGCGCTCGAGGGCGGCGCTCACCCGCGCGCGCATGTCGGCGTTGATGCGCTTTCCCCACCCGGCCTCGGCGATGAGTCCCATGGTGACGACCTCGGCGGCGCTCACGGGGAAAGTGAGGTCCAGGTCGGCGCTCTGTGGCACGAGGCCAATGCGCTTGGTTTCCACCTCGACGGTCCCGGAGAGGACCTGGCAGCCGCCGACGATACCTCGCATGAGAGTCGTCTTACCGCCGCCGTTGGGGCCGACAAGGGCGAGGGCCTGGCCCCCGAACACGTCGAGAGTCAGGCCGGTCAGCGCCGGGGTATTCCCATACCCCAGCGCTGCGTCGTGAAAGGAGACGAGTCTGCCCATCACTGATCCTTCAGGCGCTCGGGCAGCTGCGGCACAGTACCGCCCCACGCCTGCGTCACGGCACGAACGTTGTGGATGATCGAGCCGACGTAGGTCGCTCCCTCTGATCCATCGGGGCCCAGCGAATCACCGTACATGGCGTCCTCGCCCACGATGGGGGTCACGCCAGCCGCGCGGGCGATCGCCTCGATGGACTTGGAGTTGTTGGAGTTTTCTGCGAAGAGCGCGACCGCGCCGGATTCCTTGACGGCCGCGACGGCCTTGGCGATGTGGTCGGCGGTGGCGTCTTGCTGCTCGTTGAAGTCGGACAGGGCGGCGCCGATGAATCGGATGCCGTAGTCCCTCGAGAAGTAGCCGAAGGCGTCATGGGAGGTAAAAAGCACGCGCTGCCCCTCGGGCACGGTCTCGATAGCCTCGGCGGTCCACTGATCGAGCGCGTCGATGTCCTCCAGGTACGAGGCCGTGGCCGCGTTGATCGACGAGGCGGCGTCGGGTGCCGCGGCCGCGAGGCCAGCGCCGAGGTTAGCGACCTGGACGCGGGCGCCCTTCGGCGAGGTCCACACGTGGGGATCGAAGCGGAATTCGGGCTCCTCCCCCGCTTCCTCCGGCGGGAACGGCCACGGGGCGACATCCACGCGTTCGCTTCCGCGATCGATCGTGTAGGCGCCCTCGGGGTCCGGGGTACCCGGGTTGTCGATGTCGGCCGCTGTCAGGACGCCCGAGGTGACAACCATGCGTCCCTTGAAGCCGGAGGAGACGACAGCATCGTCGAGGAAGTGCTCGAGGTCCACGCCGGAGACCGCCATGACGTCGGCCTGCGCGAGTGCCGAGGTCTGCGCGGGGGTCATCTCATGCTCGTGCGCGGATGCGTTGGGGGCGAGCAGGCAGGTCAGCCTCATGGTGAGAGCGGCGCCGTCGTTCTGCGCGCCGACGTGACTGCTCTTTCCAGCAGCGTCGGTCTTGTCAAGGGAAATGTCGGCAGAATGAGCCGCGATCTGCGTGACGTAGTCGCAGATCTGCGTGGTCGTGGCAACGACCGCGAGGCCGTGGTCCGAGGAGGAGGGCGAGCAGGCTGCCAGCGAGGCGGTCGCGATGGCCAGGCCTGCAGCAGCGGCCAAGCTGCGCGTTGGTGAGAAAGACATCATTGCTCCTGTGCAATTTTCGGGTACACGAAATTATAGCCACAAGAGAGAACAATTCTCAAGAGGCTTGAGCTGAACATTCTCTCCCAGTGCGAGAGCGGATGTGCGCCACGCTCCTTTCAGCACGAGAGGGCCGCTAGACTCGGATGCGATGGATACTGCGAACGCACACAACGACACGATCGACGAGACCCCGGACCTCCTCGAGCAGGAGTCGGCGACCGACAACGAAACCAGCGAGCTCCTCGAGCGCGAACCGCCGACCGACGATAAGGCCCCCGCCCAGCCCGCAGAGGCCTCGTCCACTCCCCCGGTCAACGGATGGGTACAGCGCCTGTCGACACCCGCAGCGGGATGGATAGCAACAGCGATTGCGACGCTCGTCGCCGCGCTCATTCGACTGCCCGGACTGGGCAACGTCCGCACCCTCATCTTCGACGAGACCTACTACGTGAAGGACGCCTGGTCACTCCTCGCCCTCGGATACGAGGGAACGTGGGCGAAGGACGTCGACACCGCGTTCGCGAATGGGGACACCTCCGGCTTGTCCGCAGTGGGCGGCTATCCCGTTCATCCTCCGACGGGCAAGTGGCTGATCGCGATGGGCATGAAGTTCTTCGGCCAGGCGGATCCGGTGGGGTGGCGCATCGCCGCGGCAATCTGCGGCGTCATCACCGTGTTTCTTCTCTGCCGCCTCGCACAGAACCTGTTCCGATCCCCCGCCATCACCCTTCTCGCTGGCCTATTCCTGGCGACGGACGGCATGGCAATTGTCATGAGCCGTACGTCCATCCTCGACGGATTCCTCGCCATGTTTGCACTGGCCGCATTCCTGTGTGTCGTGAAGGATCAGCACATGGCACAGCCCGCACTTTCGGCCAAGCTGGCCGAGTGGGACGGACTGAGCGAGCCGAGGCAGGGGTGGCGCGCCGCCTGGGCGCACCTCACCCTGCGCGATCGCCGCCCCTTTACGATCGGCCCCAATGCAGGAAACCGCCCGTGGCTTTTCGCGGCTGGCATCTGCGCGGGTCTCGCATGCTCCGTCAAGTGGTCTGGCATTTACGTACTCGCCTTCCTCGGGCTGTTCGTCGCACTGCGCGAGGTGACATGCCGCTGGCGAGCGGGACATCCGACGCCGATCCGCGGAGCTCTCCTCGCAGACGTGTGGTGGGCGTTCGTCCTCATGGTTCCGACCGCGATTCTCACATACGTGGCTTCCTGGTTCGGCTGGTTCACGCACTCCGCCGCTCACGGGCATGGCCGTTCCGGCATTGCGGGATTCGCCGGACAGCTGGCCGACCTGTGGCTCTACCACAAGGAGATGTGGACGTTCCACAATGGATTGAACACGCCCCACAAGTACCAGTCCAGCCCATTCACGTGGCTCGCACAGGTGCGCGCAACCTCTTTTTACTGGAACAACGGCGAGGCCGTGATGGGCTGCCGATCGGGCAAGTGCGCGAGCGACATCGTCGCCCTCGGCAATCCCCTCCTCTGGTGGGTGGGCATCGGCGCCCTGTTACTCGTCCTTGTCGCCACGTTCTACTACCGCAATTGGCGTGTGGGCATCATTGCCCTCGGCTACATCGCCCTGTACGTTCCATGGCTCGCTTATGCGCATCGCACGATCTTTGTTTTCTATACGGTCGCGTTTGCACCTTTCGTCGCCCTGGCAGTCGCATGGATGATTGGGCTCCTCGCAGGGTGGGCGACGACCGACGGATCACCCGTACCCGCGCCGGAGTCCCGTCGCACGCAGATCACCGGATGGGTCATTGCAGCGCTTGTGACGGCAGCGATCCTCGGCTGCGCCGTCTACTTCATGCCGCTGTGGCGCGGAGACGTCATCGACTACGACTTCTGGCGTGCCCACATGTGGCTGCAAAGCTGGATCTGACGATCGTCACAGGCCCCAATGCATAAGGGTGTGGCCCGGCAGTTTCCTGCCGGGCCACACCCTTATCTACGGAACGATCCTGCCGCACCGAGTCTCCAGCGACGCTGCACCAATGCCGTTCACGCCCCTCGCAGAGACGTCAAGACGACTGAGCAAAAAACGCCCCAGAACGGCCTATCGGACGAGAGAGGCAAGCAAGTCACGGATCTGGCCATTGAGCTCCTCGGAAGGCGTGAAAACGCCATCCTGGAAGTCAGAACCCAGGTTGATACCAACCTGCTGATCGCGCGTGGCCGCACCGAAGGTGGAAACAATCTCGCGCAGGTGCTCGAGCGGCTTGACCGCGCCGTACCAGGAGTAGCCGACGAGGCCGACGGGCTTGTCCTTCAGGGTGGCCGGGGGCAGGTAGTCGATAGCGTTCTTGAGAACGCCAGAAACCGAGTGGTTGTACTCAGGCGTCACGAACAGCACGGCATCGGTAGCCTCGAGGTTAGCGCGAAGGCGAACAGCCTCGGCCAGCTCGGGAGCCTTCATCGACGGGGACATCTCCTCCGCGAAGAGAGGGAGGTTGTAGTCGCGCAGATCGAAGAACACGGTCTGCACGCCCTCAACCTGACGAGCCTGATCCTCGATCCAACGAACAACCTGCTCGCCGGCGCGGCCGGGACGAACGGAACCAAGGACGATTGCAACGGAAGCCAAGACGTTTCCTTTCAAAGTCTTATTGAAACATCAACTACTATAGATCGCGAAAGTACTAGCCACAAGAACAATCGCTATCGCATAGGACACAGGTCCCATAGTGTAGCAGCGCTGCGATTCCCCGGGTGAGCGTGCGCAGGCAGAAGGAGAGGGCTGTGCGCATGAAACACGAAGGGCCTCATCCGTTTGGATGAGGCCCTTCGACTTGAAGTGTGTTGTGGCGGTGTCCTACTCTCCCACAACCTGGCGGTTGCAGTACCATTGGCGCTGCCGGGCTTAGCTTCCAGGTTCGGAATGGAGGCTGGGC
>JAHACW010000047.1 GCA_018375675.1 Actinomyces sp.
GCTCGCGTTACCAGCATCGCATGGAAAACAAGCCATCCATCAGGCTCATCCTCAACCGCAATATATTCCAGAAGCCGACCCTTGCGGTCGAGGCCAACTCCAACCCACTGGATCGGATGCGTATCGCGCGCACGCGAACGCAACGTCCCCTCGAAGGCCGCGATGACATCGTCATCATCAACATCACTATGACGTTGATGGACGCGAGGATGAACCCGGACTCGCACGCGATCACCTCCAGAGTTTCGTATGGACATCAGTGTAGTACGAAATAGGTCCCAAGGGAACGGGACCCCGACGACGTCTCTCCTCGTGGGAGCAACAGAGACGAGGGGCCGCGCACGAGAAATCGTGCGCGGCCCCTCACCATCTCAACCGGGAAGGAACCCCGGCCTCGTGGCGTCTACTCCTGGAGGCGCCCCTCGTCGTCGAACACGTAGCGCGTGCCGTCGATCCAGCGCACCCCGGTCACCATCGCCCCCGAGGAGGACAGGTAGAACCAGGAGCCACCGTCCTTCACCCACCCGGTGCTCATGGCACCGGAGGGGGCGAAGTGGTACCAGGAGGAGCCAATGCGCACCCAGCCCGTGGCCATCGCGCCAGAATCAGCCAGGTAATACCAGGTGGAGCCATCGCGCATCCAGCCGGTGCGCATCGCGCCCGAAGAACCCAGGTAGTACCAGGTGTCGCGCACCTTGGTCCAACCACTGGCCATCTCGCCGCTGATGGGATCCAGGTAGTACCAGGTTCCACGCACGCTCACCCAGCCCGCAGCCTGGCCGCCGGAGGGACCATAGTAGAACCAGTGGCCACCCTCGCTGACCCAGCCGGTCACCATGTAGCCGCGGGCATCGAAGCGGTAGATCGCCCCATCGATGCGCAGCTGCGTCGAGGTCGGGTAGGTGCCGTCCTCGTAGCGCCACCACCAGCCGAACGCGCCGGACACCCAGCGACCCGAGCGGGCCTCGTCCGGGCCGACCTGGTCGGGGCTGACGGTGAAGGGAACCTGGAGCGTCGCGTCGTCGTCGGCGCGGGCGTCGTTGTTACGGCCCATGGCCTCAACCGTGACCGTCGCGGCGCCCACGAAGCGTCCCGTGCCCCTCGGGTGGGACACATCCACGCCGTCGGCCTGCAGCGTCACCGAGTTACCCTCGAAGGCGCCGTTACCCACGCCGGTCGCGACTTCGCGCTCACCGACGAGGAGACGCGCGGAGGTCACCGGACCGGTGACGGTCACGCGGATGGAGACGCGCCCGGCGACGCTCTCCCCCGCCAGCGGCCGCCACGTGGTGCCATCGGTGGAGTACTCGACACTGCCGATGACGGGCTTGGCCTGATCCTTGAGAACCGCGTCCAGGGCGTTGGGCAGGCCCGCGCCCCGATACTCGCGGCCCTCGACGGGCTTGAGGCGATCCCAGTTCGACGGGTCCCCCGCCTGCTTCTTCGCCAGGGCGATGATCTGTTCGGCGTTCATCTCCGGGTGGACCTGGCGCAGCGTCGCGATGACGGCGGCCGCCAGGGGCGAGGCCTGCGACGTGCCGTACAGGTTGCCGTAGGCCTTGCCGTACCAGCTCGTCAGCGGCGCATAGATCTTCGCGCCGGGGGCAGCGAAGTCGACGCTCGTCGCGCCCCAGTTCGACCAGGACGCCGGCTCGAGCACGCCGGTGGCGGGGTCGGCGGCCTCGGGCAGCTGCAGCGCGGACACCGAGAGCGTACCGCGCAGCTTCGGCGGCATGTAGACCGCACCCGTCACGTCCCGCTCGTGCGCACCCCAGGTATCGCCGGGAGCCGAGTCGTCAGTCGTGGGCAGGTTGTCCAGGTCCGTCGAGAAGTTACCGGCGGCCACCACGTTGATGACATCCTTCGAGGTCGCGTAGTCGACCGCGCGCTGCACGGCCTCCTGGCCCGCGGCCTGCTCGGGATCGTTGGGGAGCCAGTACTTCCACGGGTCCACGTAGTACGAACCGTTGGTGACCGAGATGCCGTGCTCGGCGGCCCACACGAAGCCGCACACGATGTACTCGGGGTAGAAGAATCCGCCGTTGCGCGAGGCCACGTTGATCGCGGCGATGCGCAGGGTCGGGTTCACGCCATCCACGCCCACACCGTCGTGCTTCGCGGCGATCGAGCCGGCCACGTGCGTGCCGTGAGTCGCGTCGTCCCAGCGCCACGCGGCGGGGTCGCGGTTCGGGATGCCGTTGAACGAGCAGGACACGGACTTATCATGGTCGACCTGTCCGACCAGGTCCGGCACGGTGTCATCGACGGACTGGTCCATGACGCCCACCGTGACGGGCGCGCGCATGACGTCCACGCCCTGCGCCTCGAGGGCGCGCAGGGCCTGGAGGTGCCATCCATTGCCGGTCTGCGGGTCCGGGGTGAGGGCAGCGTCCTCGTCCCCCCGCGCCGCCTGCGCTCCCTGGGAGCGGGGCGCCGCCGCGATCGCCGCATCCGCCGCAACTCGCGTCTCGTAGGAGATGGGGACCATGGCCTCGTTACCGCCGACGGGCGCCTGGCGGGTCGGGCCGATCGAGTCGTAGCTGATGCCCTCCTTCACGAGCGCCGCGCCCAGGTCGGGCGAGAAGGTGGGCGATGCCGACTGCACAAAGAACGTGCCGAAGGCCGGGTACTGCGCCAGCAACAGGCCACCGTGGAACGAGGCCTGGGCCGCCGCACGCTGGAAGGTGGCGTTATCGGTGCCCTTGGGCAGGTTGACCGCGTAGTTGGCGGGCAGCTGGTCGGTGCTGCGCGCGGGAGCGGTGATGCCGGCTTTGGCGGGGCCCGACGGCGCGGGAGTCGCGTCGGTGTCGGGCGCGGGAGCCGGGGTCACGGCGGCGTTCGGGTCGCGCGCGACGGTGAAGACGGCCTCGCGGCCCGTGTCGTCGTCGGCCTGGCGATCGAAGTTGATGCCGGTGGCACTGACCTGGACGCGGGCGGTCACCGAGTCCGTGCCCTCGGGCAGCAGTGCGCTGAGGTCCACGTTTTCGATCGAGGCACCCAGGGCGTCGTCGAAGTACTTGCCCGAGCCGTCGCGGTCGACGGCGGCCAGGCCGGCGACGTCCATGTGCAGGTGGCTGATCGGGGCGATGGCCTCGGTGTAGAAGGTGACGGGGCCGGCCGGCAGGGTCGCGCCGTGCACGTCCTTCCATTCACCCTTGCCGACCCGGTACTGCAGGGTCTGGACGGTCGGCTGGGGCTGGTCTCGGCGCATGGTGGTCAGCGCGTTGATGAAGCCGTAGCCGCGGAACTCCTTACCGTCCTCGGGCGCTTCCAGGCGCGTGTATTCCATGGCGGCCTGCTTGCGCATGAGGTCGGTGATCTGCTTGCCCTGGAAGCCCGGGTGGATCGACTTAATGAGCGCGGCGATGCCCGTGATGTGGGGCGTGGCCATGGAGGTGCCGCTGGTCTTGGCGTAGCCGGAGGCGAAAATCGACGTGGGTACGGTGGAATAGATGTCCTGTCCCGGCGCGGTGAAGTCAACGCTCTTGCCGTAGTTGGAGAAGTCGGCGCGCTTGAGGTTCGCCCATTCAGGCTTGGTCTCGACGTTGGTGCGCGTGGCGGCGCTGACCTGGCTGACCCCCTCGACCATGGCGGGGACCTTCACGCCGTTCTTCACGGGGCGGTCCTTGATCGGGGTGTCGAGGTCGGTCGGCGATCCGCTGTCGGTCGTGAAGTTGTCGTTGTCCATGCCGTCGTTGCCCGCCGAGGCGATGACGGCCAGCCCCTTGCCCTGCGCGTAGGCGATGGCTCGGGTCGCGGCCTCGAGGCCGGCGGCCTGCTCGGGATCACTCGGGCTCCAGTAGACCCACGGGTCCATGGAGTAAGAGTTGTTGACGATGTCGACGCCGTGGCTGGCGGCCCACATGAAGCCGCAGGTCACGTACTCGGGGTACATGAGCTGCTCGTCGTTGGAGGCCTTGATGGACACGAGGGTCGAGGTCGGCGCGATGCCATCGATGCCGATGCCGTTGTGGTTGGCGGCGATGATGCCCGCGACGTGCGTGCCGTGGAAGTAGTCATCACGCCAGGACCCGTAGGCCTGAGAGGGAATGCCGTTGTGCCCACAGGAGACGGAACGGGAGGTGTCGACGCGGCCCACGAGGTCGGGGTGCGTGTCGTCGATGCCGGTGTCGATGACGCCGACGGTGACGGGCGCGTGCGCGATCGGCACGGCCGCCGCGTCGGTGGCGCTCATCGCCTGGGCGCCCCAGTTGACGACCTCCTCGGGCTTATCGGCCTCGGTCGCACTCTGTCCACGCAGGGAGGAGGGGCCACCCGACTGCGCTCCGGACTGCGCGCCCGATTGGGCTCCGGACTGAGCCGGGCTCTCCTCACTGGGCTGCGGGGCGGGCTGCGGGTCAGGGGCCGACTGGCGCTCGCCCTCGGGGACGGCGGCCACGCGCGTCGGGCCCACCGAGTGCACGGAAATTCCGGCCTTCGCCAGGGCCTCGGCCAGGTCCGGGGCGAACGAGGCCGACTCGCTCTGAGCAAAGAACGTCCCCAGCTCCGGGTAGGAGGCCAGCGTGACGCCCCCGGCGGATGCGACCAGCGAGGTCGCACGCGCGAGGTCCTCGGCACTGGCCTGCGGGCTGAGGTTGATGGCGTAGTTCATCAGGCCGGCGCTGGCGCGGGCGGGCGCGATGAGGCCGGTATGATCGTCGGCCCGGGTGGGTGGGGCGGTCGCTGTGGCCACGCCCATGGACAGGGCGAGGGCGGCGACGAGCCCGATGCGTGCAACATTGCGGCGCATGGTTCCTCGACTTTCAGTTGTGGGTCTGGCGAGTACGACAATGTACCCATCGGAACTATCATGCTTTAGTTTGTCACTCGCCACAATTTAGCGTCGCTTAAATTGGTCAACACCTGCCTAGAGGCAAGAATTTCAAGTAATCACTCCCCCGCCCGCCAATGCACAACTCTCACGACAGCAAGGCGGGGCCACACACCCTCAGGTGTGCCGCCCCGCCTTGACAAGCAGCCTCAGACACCTACTGCATGCGACCGTCCGGGCCGAAGGTGTAGGTCACACCATCCACCTGCCGAGTGCCGGTGACCATCGCACCGGACGCGTCCAGGTAGTACCAGGACCCACCGTCGTTCAGCCAGCCAATTGCCATCGCGCCGGAGGGAGTGAGGTAGTACCAGGCACCATCGACGTAAGCCCAACCGGTCACCATCGCACCCGAAGCGCTCAAGTAGTACCAGGCACCATCGACGTAAGCCCAACCGGTCACCATCGCACCCGTGGGGGGTTCCAGGTAGTACCAGGTGCCATTCACGTTGGCCCAGCCCAATACCTGGGCCCCCGAGGTCTCGTGGTAGAACCACCGGCCACCGTCAAGCACCCATCCGGTCACCATGTAGCCGCGCGCATCGAAGCGGAAGGTCTCCCCGCGGATCTGAATCGAGGTCGAGGCCGGGTAGGTTCCGTCCTCGTAGCAGTACCACCAGCCGGTGGCATCCTTGACCCACGAGCCACCCATGGCCTCATCGAACCGTCCCAGATCATCCGTCACCGCATCGAGCGCATCGAGGAAGCCGTAGCCGCGGTACTCCCTGCCGTCGATCGGCTCATTGAGGCGTCCGTAATTGGCCTCGGCCTGCCTCTCCATCACCTTGATGACCTGGGCGCCCGTGAGCTCCGGATGCACCGACTTGATGAGGGCCGCGACGCCCGACACGTGCGGGGTCGCCATGGAGGTGCCGTCGGCGACCGCGTAGCCGCTGCGGTAGAAGAGCGTCGTGGCCGTGGAGTAGATCTGGTCGCCCGGGGCGGCAAAATCAATCGTGTGACCGTAGTTGGAGAACTCGGCGCGGCCCAGGGACAGGCCCGGCTTCACGTTGTACGCCTGACCGACCGCACTGACCTGGGCGACGCCGTCAAGCATAGAGGGAACGCGGATACTGCCTTCCAACGCGCGATTCTTCGTCGGCGTGGGAACGTCGGTCGGCGATCCGTTGTCGATCCACGGATTGTCGATATCGACACCCTCGTTGCCGGCCGCCGCGATAACGGCCAGCCCCTTGTCCTGCGCGTACTTGATCGACCGCGTGGCCGCCTCGAGGCCCGCAGCCTGCTCCGGGTCGGTCGGGCTCCAGTAGACCCAGGGATCCATCGAGTAGGAGTTGTTGACGACGTCCACCCCGTGGCTCGCCGCCCACATGAACGCACAGGTCACGTACTCGGGGTAGATGAGGCGGTTGTCGTTGGTCGCCTGGATGGCGACGATGGTCGACTCGGGGGCGATGCCGTCGATGCCGATATCGTTGTGGTTGGCGGCGATAATGCCGGCGACGTGCGTGCCGTGGTAGAACTCATCGCGCCACCCGTAGAAGTCCTGAGTGGCGACACCATTCACCGAACACTTCACGGAACGCGACGTATCGACGCGCCCCTCCAGGTCCGGATGCGTGTCCTCGACGCCGGAGTCCACAACCGCGACGGTCACCGGGGCACGCTTGACGTTGACCGCCTCGGCCTCGCGCGCGTGCATGGCGACGGCACCCCAGTTGAAGATCTCCTCGTTCGCTTCAGCGGGAGCAGCGCTCGCGGTCTCATCGCGCATGGAGTTCAGGCCGCCCGCTGCACCGGACTGCGGGGCGGGGGCCTCGTCCTTCTTGTCGGTGGGCAGCTCAACGCGCTCGTAGTAGAGGACGGGGGCGACGCGGGTCGGGCCGATCGAGTGGATGGAGATGCCGACCGCTCGCAGGGCGGCGGCCAGGTCGGGCGCGAACGAGGGCGTGGCGCTCTGCGCGAAGAAGGTCCCGATCTCCGGGTACGAGGCCAGGGCGGCACCGCCGGCTCCGGGGACGAGGGCGAGGGCCCTCTGGAGGTCCTCGGGGTTCGTGCCCGCGAGGTTGATCGCATAGTTCATCTCGTCGGTGTCGGCGCGGGTAGCGGAGACGAGTCCGGGCTCCTCGGCTCGGGCGGAAGGTGCGTTCACCGCGGCCACGCCCATGGACAGGGCGAGAGCGGCGACGACGCCGATGCGTGCGGCACTGCGGCGCATGGTTCCTCGACTTTCGATTGTCACTGTCAGGATTTCGGCTGCATTCACAGCTGTGTCCATCATCCTAGAGTTTGTCAGTAACAACAAAACCTAGGCTTACCTAAGCTCGTTCCCTAAGATCGCTCCTCAAGATCACTCCCACCCCTCAATTTCGCATGCAATTCCCCTTACCCCAAATTTTGGAACCCCCGAAAAACCGCAGAATACCAACGATCAGATTTCAAATCATGAAATACACACGTGGGAACTGCATGCAAAATTTGGGGGAACACAAGACAGGGAGTGCACACAAAACGGGGAGCGCCCGAAGGCACTCCCCGTCTGCTCGTTTTGTCGCAAACCGACGTTTACTCCAGGCCGGCGTCGAGGGCCAGCAGGTGGTCGACCGTCTGCGGACGGATGAACCAGCGGGCAGATCCGTCCTCGACGGCGAGCACGCCCGGCTTCGTCAGCATGTTGTAGTTCGAGGCCATCGAGTAGCCGTACGCGCCGACGGCAGGAACGGCCAGCAGGTCGCCTCCCGTAATGTCGGCCGGCAGGTCGATGTCGCGGATGATAATGTCGCCGCTCTCGCAGTGCTTGCCGACGATACGACAGCGCGCCAGTTCAGATGCATCGGCGGGGTCACGATTCGCGAGCGTCGCCATGTAGGCCGCGTCGTAGAGGACCGGGCGGATGTTATCCGACATGCCGCCGTCGATCGCAACGTAGCGGCGCACTCCCCCGTCTTCCAGGGAAATGTCCTTGACGACGCCGACGCGGTAGAGCATGACCATCGACGGGCCGGCAATCGAGCGGCCGGGCTCAACGGACACGTGCGGGATCGGCAGGTCATGGTGGGCGCAGCGCTCGCGCACCACGGTCGCCAGGGCTCGGGCGACATCGACCGGGGAGGTCGGGACCGGATCCTGGCCCGTGTAGGCGATGCCCACTCCGCCGCCCAGGTCGATCGCGGGAACGTCGAGATCCAGCTCCGCCTTGAGGAGCGCCGCGAAATCGATGACGATGCGGGCGGCCTCAGCGAAGGCCTCGGTCCCAAAGATCTGGGAGCCGATGTGGCTGTGCAGGCCCCGGAAGTCCAGGTGCGCCGCATCCTTGATCGCGGCCACAGCCTCGTACGCCTGGCCGGTGGCCAGGGACAGGCCGAACTTCTGATCCTCGTGGGCGGTCGCGATGTACTCGTTGCCGCCCGCGTGGATGCCGGACTTCAGGCGCACCATGACGGGCGCGACGACGCCGAGGTCAGCGGCGATGCGCTCGATCTGGCGGACCTCGTCCATCGAGTCGATGAAGATGCGGTGGATACCGGCCTCGAGGGCGAGGCGGATCTCCGCGTCGGACTTGTTGTTGCCGTGCAGGCCGATGCGGTCGGGGTCCACCCCGGCGCGCAGGGCCAGGCTCAGTTCTCCGAGCGAGGCGGTGTCGATACCCAGGCCCTCGGCCGCGACGAGGCGCGCGACGTCGGCGCTCAGGAAGGCCTTGCCGGCATAGAAGGCGTCGCCACCATTCATGCCGTAGCCGTCCCAGAACTCCTCGGCCATCGCCGAGGCCCACACGCGGGCGCGACCGCGCATGGCCTCGACGTCGAGCACGAAGGTGGGCGTGCCGAAGTCGGCGGCGACGCCGGTCAGGTCGACGCCTCCCACGCGCAGCACGCCGTCCTCCCGACTCGCACTCCACGGCCACAGGTCGGGGCGCTCATCGGGGGTCGGGCAGGTGAGGGTACCGACGCTTTCCGTCTCGCTCACCGAGTCACATCCTCTCGGGGGCGCTCACACCGAGGAGGCCGAGGCCTGTGCGCAGCACCTGGGTGACCGCGTCGTTGAGCCAGAGGCGGGCGATATGGCCGGGCTCGACCGGGTCGTCGCCGCGAGGCGTCACACGGCACTGGCCGTACCAGGCGTGGTAGGTAGCAGCCAGGGACTCGAGGTAGCGGGCGATGCGGTGCGGCTCGCGCAGCTCGGTCGCCTGCGCAACCTGCGCGGGGAACTGGGCGAGGGCGGCCAGCAGGGCCTCGTCGGCCTCGGAGTCGAGGGCGGCCGGGTCGAAGCCGGCGTCGCGAGTGACGCCGTGCTCGGCAGCGTTGCGGGCGACGTTGCAGGTGCGCACGTGGGCGTACTGCACGTAGTAGACCGGGTTGTCATTGGAGTGCTGCGAGAGCAGGTCCAGGTCGATGTCGACCTGGGTATCCATCGACACGCGCACGAGGGCGTAACGCGCGGCGTCCACACCCACGGCGTCGACGAGGTCGTCGAGGGTAACGATCGTGCCGGCACGCTTGGACATGCGCACGGGTTCGCCGTCCTTGACGAGGTTGACGAGCTGGCCGATGAGGATCTGCAGGTTCTCGCCCGGCTTATCGCCGAACGCTGCACACATCGCCATCATGCGGCCGATGTAGCCGTGGTGGTCGGCGCCCAGCAGGTAGATGGCGGCATCCGCGCCACGCTCGCGCTTGTTCAGGTAGTAGGCGACGTCGCCCGCGAAGTACGCGGCCTGGCCGTCCGACTTGATGAGGACACGGTCCTTGTCGTCGCCGTAGGTGGTCGTGCGCAGCCACACCGCGCCACCCTCGTCGAAGATCTCGCCGCGCTCACGCAGGCGCTCGATCGCCGCGGCGACCGCACCGGAGGTGTGCAGGGAGTCCTCGTGGAAGAAGACATCGAAGTCGGCGCGGAAGGAGTGCAGGCGCTCCTTAATCTCCGCGAACATCAGCTCGACGCCGCGAGCGCGGAAGACCTCGATGGCCTCTTCTTCAGGCAGGGTGATCGGGTCGGGCTCGCCGGCCGCGCGCGCGTCGGCGCGGACCTGGTCGGCGATGTCGGCGATGTACTGGCCGCCGTAGCCATCCTCGGGGACCTCGCGGCCCATCGCGCGGGCGTAGAGGGAGTGCGAGAAGCGGTCGATCTGCGAGCCGTGGTCGTTGAAGTAGTACTCACGGGTCACGGCGGCGCCGGAGGCGGCCATGAGGCGGGCCAGCGAGTCGCCGACAGCGGCCCAGCGGGCGCCACCCAGGTGCACGGGGCCGGTCGGGTTCGCGGACACGTATTCGAGGTTGATCGAGCGGCCCGAGAGGGTCTCGTTGCGGCCGTATGCGGCGCCGGCCTCGACGATGGTACGAGCCAGCTCGCCGGCCGCACCCGCGCCGAGGCGGATGTTGATGAAGCCGGGGCCAGCAACCTCGACGGAGTCGATACCGTCAGCGGCGGCCAGGTCGTCAGCGAGGATCTGCGCGAACTCGCGCGGCGCCATGCCAGCCTTCTTACCGAGCTGCATCGCGACGTTGGTCGCCCAGTCGCCATGCTCGCGCACGCGCGGGCGCTCCACGGTCACGGGGTCGGGGACCAGCGAGGGGTCGATCGAAATGCGACCGGCGGCAGCAGCGTCCAGCAGGGTCGCGCGGATGAGAGTAGCAAGTTCTTCAGGAGTCACCCCTTTAGACTACGGGGTTTTTGCTCCTATCCGCGAACTCTCCCTGGGTCCGTGAATGAAAACCTGGCCACATGAGGCGCGCCTGGGTGGCTTTCGTCCCGCCGTGAGGGACGCGAGGCGAGTAATGTTTCGGGTAGCCGAATATTTTTCTACCTATAGTGAGGATCCCCGTGAGCACCACGGACAGCGAGCATCGCCACAAGCTCATCCCCCTCCTCGGCCCCGCCTTCGTCGCGGCCGTCGCCTACGTCGACCCCGGAAACGTCGCCGCCAACATCACGGCGGGCGCGCGCTACGGCTACCTGCTCGTGTGGGTCCTCCTCGCCTCCAACATTTTCGCGATGGTCATCCAGTACCTCTCTGCGAAGCTCGGCCTCGTCACCGGCAAGTCCCTGCCCGCCCTGCTCGGCGACCGCATGTCTAAGCCCGCCCGCATCGCCTTTTGGATCCAAGCGGAGATCGTTGCGGCCGCAACCGACCTGGCCGAAGTCATCGGCGGTGCGCTCGCTCTCCACCTCCTGTTCGGGGTCCCACTCCTGTGGGGCGGCGTCATCATCGGCGCCGTGTCCATGGCGCTTCTCATCGTCCAAGGCGAAGGCAAACAGCGCCAGTTCGAGACGATCATCGTCGGCCTACTCATCATCATCACGCTGGGCTTCCTGGCGGGCCTCTTCGTCGCGCCTCCCAGCCCGTCGGGGATCCTCGGTGGTCTCCTCCCCCGCTTCCAGGGCACGGACTCGGTCCTCGTGGCCGCGTCCATGCTGGGCGCAACCGTCATGCCGCACGCTGTTTACCTGCACTCCTCACTGGTCAACGACCACGAGGCTGACGAGCTCGGCCCCTCCACCGGGGACGCCCGACACTCCTCGGGACACCTCTCGCGCCTGCTGCGCGCGACCCGCATCGACATCTACTGGGCGCTGAGCATCGCGGGCCTGGTCAACATCGGCCTGCTGCTCCTGGCGGCCGCGGCGCTGGCCGGCCAGAGCGGAACCGACACAATCGAGGGCGCGCACGCCGCGATCTCCTCCACGCTCGGGCCCATCGTCGGCACCGTGTTTGCGGTCGGCCTGCTGGCCTCGGGCCTGGCCTCCACGTCAGTGGGCGCCTACGCGGGAAGCGAGATCATGAACGGCCTGCTCCACATTCGCGTTCCCATCATGGTGCGCCGCCTCATCTCACTGATCCCCGCGCTCATCATCCTGGGTGCGGGCGCCGAACCCACGTGGGCGCTGGTGGTGTCGCAGGTTGCCCTGTCCTTCGGCATTCCCTTCGCGATCATTCCGCTCATGCGCCTCACCGCCTCACCCGAGGTCATGGGCAGCTACGCGAACAATCGTCCCCTGCGCGTCACTGGCTTCCTCATCGCAGCCGTCATCGTCGCCCTCAACCTGTTCCTCGTGTACCTCACACTCACCGGCCAGGGGTAAGGGAGTAGTCCTGGGCTGGCGAGGAAACCCCAAATCCCCTCAGTCATTCCAGACAGCCGACACCCCAGATGTTACAAACGTCGTCAAATCGGAGCATTTTCAACCGCTCAATACGGGGTCCTGTTACAAACGTCGTCAAATCAAGCCCAAAATACCCGATTTCTGGCGAAATAACGGGTGGATTGACGACGTTTGTAACAATCGCCCAGGAAGCGCACAAAATGTTGCTCAGATTGACGACGTTTGTAACACGAAACAACTCACCGACATGAACTCCCAAGCACGAGAGTAGGACGCCGCCACATAGGGCCGACAAGTTGGGTGGCGCCGTGTGGTCTGCAGGCCTGGCGGGACTTCGCGCAGACTGGGGGGCTTCGACGAGCCCGCAGGTCAGGCAGCGAGCCACGCAATACCCACAGACCAAGCGGACACAAGACACAAACGCAGTCCGGAAACAGGCACATAAAACGGGGCCGGTGATCATTCACCGGCCCCGCCTCGTAGGTCTGCGCGTCGTTCAGGCGCGCACGGAGCGCTCGTAGTCCTTCATCAGGTCGATGCGGCGCTGGTGGCGCTCGTCGCCGCTGAAGGGGGTCTCCAGGAAGGCATCGATGAGGGCGAGAGCCTCTTCCTCGCTGTGCTGGCGAGCACCGACGGCAACGACGTTCGCATCGTTGTGCTCGCGGGCCAGACGCGCGGTCGCATCCGACCACACGAGGGCGGCACGCACACCTTCCACGCAGTTGGCGGCCATCTGCTCACCATTGCCAGAGCCTCCGATGACGATGCCGAGGCTACCCGGCTCATCGACGACCGCCTGGGCGGCCTCAATGCAGAACGGCGGGTAGTCATCGAGCGCATCGTACGTGTGGGCGCCGTGGTCGACAACATCGTGACCGGCCTCGCGCAAATGCGCGACAACCTTTTCCTTGAGTTCGAAACCGGCGTGATCGGTGCCGATATGAACGCGCATGGGATCCTCCTGAAGAGTTCTCAAACAAGCAACGTCCACTAGTATGGCACACATCACCGTTCCGCGTGGTTATATAAAACCCTGCTAAACTGACCGAGCTGCCCCGATAGCTCAGCGGATAGAGCGCTTGCCTCCGGTGCAAGAGGTCGCAGGTTCGAGTCCTGTTCGGGGTGCCACTCATATCCGGACCGCTCACAATGCCCGCGTCCAACCCAGCGGAAACCCGCGCGCGAACGCGCCCCGGCCTCGTCGATGAGGCCACTCCCACCTCCCGGAACGCTCCACACCCCACTCCCCTACCCCATAAAATGGTGAGCGTATTTATCGTCAATCAAGGACTGGCCGATGACCTACCCCTGGTGGAGCCTGCTCCCCTTCATCGCGATGCTTGGCTGCATCGCAGTTCTGCCTATCATCCCGAAGACCTCGCACTGGTGGGAAAAGGAATCCTCCCAGCTCTCCGTCGCGCTCGCTCTCGGCGTGCCGACAACGGTCTGGATGTTCATGAGGGCGGGCACCGGCCCGCTCATCGCCACGGGCGTGGAGTACGTGCAGTTCATCGCGCTACTCTTCGCGCTGTTCGTAGTCTCCGGCGGCATTCACCTGGCCGGTGACATCAAGGCGACCCCGCGTAACAACACGATCTTCCTGGCGATCGGCGGCCTGCTGGCATCGTTCATCGGGACGACGGGCGCGGCCATGCTGCTGATTCGCCCGCTCCTGGAAACCAACAAGGAACGTAAGCACCGCGTGCACACGGTGTTGTTCACGATCTTCATTGTGGCGAACTGTGGCGGCATACTGACTCCGCTTGGCGACCCGCCGCTGTTCCTCGGTTACCTGCACGGCGTGCCCTTCGCGTGGACATTCGCGCTGTGGAAGGAATGGCTGTTCGTCCTGGTGCTGCTGCTCCTGTCGTACTACTCGATCGACCGCGTCCGCTACGCGTCCGAGGACACCGCCTCCATCGAGGCCGATGACCGCGAGGTCAAGCCCCTGAGCCTGCACGGCAAGATCAACCTGCTGTTCTTCGCGATCATCATCCTGTCCGTCGCTTTCGCTCCGTCCTGGGACGGCGAGGCGCTGGCCGAGGGCCACGTGCACTCGTGGACCGGCTTCGTGCCGTGGCGCGAGATCATCATGTTCACGGTCGCGAGCCTGTCCTACAAGCTCTCGGACAAGAAGGTGCGCTTCGAGGAGAACGCGTTCACGTGGGCGCCGATCATGGAGGTCGCGACCCTGTTCATCGGCATTTTCTCGACGATGGCGCCGGCGCTGCGCTACCTGGAGCAGATCGCCCCATCGCTGCCGTTGACCCGCATGACGTACTTCGTGTTCACGGGCGGCCTGTCCTCGATCCTGGACAACGCTCCCACGTACATGACGTTCTTCGAGATGGCGAAGGCCTCCGGCGGCGAGGGTACCCTGGTCGCTGGCGTGCCCGAGTACTACCTGATTCCGATTTCGCTGGGCGCCGTGTTCTGTGGCGCGATCACGTACATCGGCAACGGCCCGAACTTCATGGTCAAGTCGGTCGCCGAGTCCGACGGCGTGCCCATGCCGTCGTTTGGCCGCTACATCGGCTACGCGTTCACGCTCCTGGTGCCCGTCCTGGCCGCCATGGCAATGATCTTCGTGGGCGAGACCTGGCTGGTTCGAGGCCTGGGCATCGCTTTGACCGCCGGCCTGGTGTTCCTGTCGCTCGTGCGCATCCGCCGCGCGGGCCTGGACGAGGCCGTGGCCGACTTCAGCGGCGACGAGTGAGTCAGCGGTCTTGACGGACGCGTCGAGGGGGGCGGAGCCAAGCGGCTCCGCCCCCCTCGTTTTGCTATGCCGACGGCACAGGTGGGTGTCCTACCCGGCGAATAGCGCCATGATCAGAGCCCACAGCGCAGTGCGCGGCGGAACGTCCAGGGTGGGCGCGTCCTGCCCCTGCATATCGGCGAGCGCATCCGGATCGAGGGGCGCGTGGATGAGCGCATGCAGATGATCGGTCACGAAGCACTCGACGTGCTCCATCTCCTTCCACCCGTCAGGGGTGTTATCTTCACGCACGCACTGTACAAAGCTCCACCGCTTGTACCAGCAGTCCTGCGAAAAATGAGAGTTGCTGGGCCCATGAGCAGCCAAATCGATCAGAACCGCTTGCGCCTCCTCAAGGTCCAAGGCACGCACCGCCTGCAAGAACTCAGCAGGAATGAAGGGTGGACTATCAACGACGCTTGCCCCGGCCACCAAGAGGTTCTCCATGGCGAGAATATGGGGGACTTCGCAGTAATCGACCTGCATAAAGTGGACGCCGTCCACCTCGGTACGCATCGCGACTGAGCGCGGCTGAGAGGGCCAGATCCTGACCTCACGAATCTCGCCTCCTTCCCACGGGGAGACGACACGAATAGTGATACGTGAGTTGACCGTCCGGGCAGGCCCGAGGATCGCCTCGGCATCACCGGTGAGACCGTTGATACCGGCCAGGCCAGCACCAACGAGACCGCTGGCGAGCACCACGCTCGACATGCGGCTGGACCCTTCCTCGATGCCAATGAGATCAATGAGCGCGTCCGCCTGCTCGACAGAAACGACAAGTTCTTCAGGAGACATGGGAGTGCTTTCTTCGACGGTCACGATGCCACCTCCAGCGTGGGTGCCATTTCCATGAAGCTGTCAATAACTGTCGCAAATTCAGCACTTGGGCATGTGCATGTAGCAGTCCATAGAACGCGCCGAGAGGAAGCATCGCCTTCATTCGCGTCGTCAGTAAGCCACGCCAGCTGCGTGACAGTCAGCGACTTCTCTTCAAGAATGTACACACCCGTTCGGAGGCGCGCGTTCGCAGGAGTCAACGGCCACTCAAAGTCATCGATGAGAAGGAAACCGGGAAGTAGCTGCTCCAAGCGCTGAGCACTATCAGCAAAAATGTCCTCATCTGCTTGACCATTGAGCACCTCTTCGTCAGCGATAACCAAGTTGGGGACATAGTTCGCCTCATCGACGGCTGCGATCGCAATCAGCTTGATACGCTCATTTTGTGCACGCACTCCGAGCGCACCACATTCCTCCTCCGACAGCTGCCTCCATCCAGAAGGCAAACAGACTTTAAAATTCTCGTTCATATGACTCCTTTCCCCATCGAAATCTCAATTCTGTACGGATTATATTACCTCGCCTATCTCATCCAGCAAGCCATACTACGCGACATATTGCCATTCTAGGTAGAATCAATTAGGAAATCTGATGAGCAGACAACCAACGAGATAAACAATCAAAAGAACCAATATTGAAATAGTGAGACATAGATAAATTATCCTGCCTCCACTCACTCAAGACCACTCATGCAGCAGCCCTAACCAAGCCACTCAGCAATCGAGTCGACAACGTAGTCATTGAACATATCACCATACTTCTCACCCGTTTGAGCGCCTTTCAAGGACCCATACATTCCACCAACCAATCCACCCACGACCACTCCCGGCGCTCCGAGTACCGCTCCACCAGCAGCTCCTAGAGCCCCCCCTATCTCTCCGCCTACGAAAGAAACGCCTGCAGTTGCAAGGCCCGACACAGTAGCCCGAACAAGCTTATGACCGACGCCCCAGTCGCGATGCTTGACACTATCGGTCTCGTAGCTGTCATGGGCAGCACCCAGACCATCCAAGACACTGCCAATAATGGCAAAGCGCCTGGCTCCTTTCTCAACAACCGGAATCACCGTGGAAAGCCCCCACGGAAGCTTCGCATGGGCCCCCTTTGGCTGCCATTCCCAATTCCCAAAATCTCCCCGAGCTGTCAAGCGTTCAAACCAGTTACGCGACGCCAGGTCACCCGGCTCAATATACTTTCCATGGTATGTTTGCATATAAAAGGCAGCTGCTGCAGAAGCACCTAGACCCCCCAGACCCCCAAGATAACTGAAGCCGTTGAGCCAAGGATGAAGCGGGTCCGGAACAAATTGGTGTTTGAAAGCATCAAAAACAGGTGCAATAATCTGCTCATATGTATCAATCTGAAGCTTATTCAACTCCAAGAAAAATACATATTCCGCACGATCCACTTTGTCCTTTTGAATTTCCGCCCGGGCACGCAGATGAACATAAAAGTCGACCAGTTCGTCGTATCTTTCAGGCGGAATTTCGACGGAACCGAAGCCATCTGCATACGAAGCGATCAATCCTATCCCGTCACCTTCTTCAGCAATACGCTGATATTCTTTCTGAGCAGCGTCTACCCACCAACTAAGATCTTCTGAAGCACTTTTCAATGCGTCAAAAATCCCCGCCAGACCATCAGCAGCCTGCGACACATTGCCCAGATCTTCACCACACTCGTGGCACAGCTGAGCTGTCTGATGAGCGACGATACTATGGGCACGCAGTGCATCATCGTCGGCACTCCTCATGACTTCTGCCGCATTTTCACATACGGTTACGAATGCCTCAATGGAAGAAACATCAAAATCGCACTCCATCTTAAAGCTCAGCACAGCCCAAGGTGACGGCCCTTTGGTCATCAGAATCCCTTACCCTCTCGATATTCGTCAACCGCCTTCAGATCCAACAAAACCTCAGCATCGGTGCCGGCAAATGCCTCCGACGCTCCGGAGAGGCCTTTCCCAATCGCAACTGAACAATATGACAAAGTTTCAATGACTGCGTTGATACGAATGATTTTTTCCGTAAGATTGTCTTGGTTTTGCCCAAAGCCGCTCGGAATCTCAACTGTATTGGCAGCAAGACTCTCACTGGCGCCTTCCAGGATCTTAATTCCCTGCGAAACCTCGTCCGCGTGCCATGTGACGCAATCGCACATCTGTTTCTCCTCACAACACAGTAAGTGATAACGCCAAAGTATCGCACACCCAGCGAGAAAGTCAAACCAATAGGTAAATTGAATTGGCGGGGGGGCCCCCCCCCGGGGGCGCCCCCCC